>DASQRM010000001.1:0-3842 GCA_035642895.1 Streptosporangiaceae bacterium
GACCAGCATCAGCGCGGCCAGGCTGGTCACCGTCTTGGTGGAGGACCAGACGTTGGTGATCGTGTGCTCGTCCCACGGGATCGTCCTGGCCTCGTCGCGGAAGCCGCCCCACATGTCGACGACGTTGTCGCCGTCGATGTCCACCACGATCGACGCGCCGAGTTCCTCGCCCGAGTCCAGGTTCTTGGCCAGCGCGCTGCGCACCGCCTCGAACCGCTCATCGCACGTCCCGTGAATGTCTGCCATTCTCATCCTCCTCGCCACTGAGGCCGGTCCTCGCCCTCAGGATGGCAGCTCGCGGCAGACGGGGAAATACGGACGTAACAGGAATATCCCTCAGCGCATGCTGTGGAAGAACGCCATCGACGCGATCTGGGGCCTGATGCGCAATGGTCCCAATTTCGGAAACGCCCAGATTGAGGGGTTCAGGCCGATGTCGGCGCCGAGACACACCGCACGAACTTAATCATTGCTTCAAGGGTTATTTTTCGCTATTATTTTCTTATTGAGTTAAATCAAGATCATTTAATCCGAACGGGTGGTGTAGATGCCTCAGCGGCCGGCTGCTCCGGGTCCCGGGCGGGACGGGGATCCCGGCCGGGCCGAGGAGGACTGGCTGGCCTGGTGCGAGGCGGTGGAAGTGCAGCTGGGTCCGGATGAGGGCGATCCGGAGGACGCCGCGCCCTGGGATGTCGATATCGATGCGCTCATCGCGGAGTGCCGGGAGATCACCGCGGAGGAGGCGGCCTGTGCCGCACGCGCGGCCCGGCTGGGCCTGCCGGGCGGGACGCCCATCGCCGAGGGGCGGCGGGGTCCGGGCCAGCCCGGGTCGGCGGTGCGGCGGCCGGGTGAGTTCGGGAGCCGGGCGGCCGGGTTCGGCGCCGGGATGGCGCTGGATGTGATGCCGGGGTGCGGGGCGCTGGCCGGGTTCGCCGCCGAGGCGGCGGGCGAGGATGACCGGTACGCGGGTGCCTGTGATGACGAGGTGGCCGGGGCGGTCGCGGCCTGGGACCGGGTCGAGGCCTACGCCGAGGCCCGCAAGCACGCGGCGGTGGCGGAGTTCATCCGGCGGCGTCCGCGCCCGGGCAGCCCGCTCGAGGGCCCGGCGCAGCTGCCGGAGTCCTGGGATGAGTCCATCACGGCCGAGGTGGCCGGGGTGCTGGCCGAGTCCCGCTCCGCGACCGATGCGATGCTGGACCTGGCGCATGATCTGGAGGTCAAGCTGCCCGGCACCAGGGCGGCTTTCTTCGACGGGGTCCTGCGGCAGTCGAAGGTGGCGATTATCGCTCGGGCGACCGCGGTGCTGGATCCGGCTGAGGCGCGGGCGGCCGAGCATCTCGTGCTGGACCGGGCTGGGCGGCTGACCCCGGGTGCGCTGCGCGCGGCGATTGCCCATGCCGTGATGGAGGTTGCGCCGAAGAAGGCGAAGAAGCGGCGTGAGGTGGCGGCGAAGTTCGCGCGGGTAGAGCGGTGGGCCGAGGATTCCGGGAATGCCGCGCTGGCGGGCCGGGAGCTGCCGCCGGACGAGGTCTTCGCGGTCGAGCAGCGGATCGCCTGGTGGGCGTGTGAGCTGAAGAAGGCCGGGCTGGACGGCGGCACGGACGAGATCCGCGCCCGGGCCCTGCTGGACCTGCTGCTCGGCGTGGACTCCCGGCCCGGCCAGGGCGGCGCGGCCGCCCCGCCCGCGGGACCGGCCGTCAGGGTCGCCGCGCGGCTGAACCTGACCGTGCCGCTGGCCACCGTGACCGGGCTGGCTGACCGGCCGGGTGATATAGCCGGGATCGGGCCCGTCGACCCCTGGCTGGCCCGCGACCTGGCCGCTGCGGCCGCCTGCAACCCCACGACGACGTGGTGCGTGACGGTGACCGACGGGCAGGGGCACGCCGTCGGCCACGGCTGCGCCCGGCCCGAACCCAAGCGCCACCGGAAACGCGCTGGACCCGGCACCCGGGACGGGCCCGGGTTCGCGTTCGCACCCACCACCGGACAACGGACATGGCGGCTGCGCGTCCCCGGGAGCGGCCCTGACCTGCTGGTCAGCTTCGATCCGGTCTCCACGCAGGACTGCGATCACCGGTTCGAGGCCCGGGGTCATGATCCCGGGCGCAGGCTGCGGCATCTGACCCAGGTCCGGCACGCGACCTGCACCGGGCCCTGGTGCCGCAGGCCGGCCGCGCAGTGCGACTTCGAGCACAACACCCCGTACGAAGCAGGCGGAAGGACCTGCATGTGCAACGGCGGCCCGAAGTGTCGGTGTGATCACCGGCTCAAGCAGGACCCGCGCTGGACGGTCGACCAGCTTCCCGACGGGACGTTCCGCTGGACCACCCCGACCGGGCGGCAGTACACGACCGAACCAACGCGGTACCCGGTTTAGTGAGACCCGGTGACAGGCTAGGGTGCATGGCTTTGCTGCGGGTGGACGCCAGGCCGCTGGTGCCCCGGTTGCGCTCCGAGCTGGGCGCACTGCTGACCAGCCTGACGAGCGGCGACTGGGCGCAGCCGACGTCCTGTCCTGGCTGGTCCGTTCATGACGTCGCCGCGCACCTGCTCGGGGTCGAGCTCGGCAACGTCTCGGTACGGCGCGACCGCTGGGGGCTGGGCCCGGGGAAAGGAGAAAATCTAGACACCTGGCTCAACCGGTTCAACCAGCAGTGGGTGGACGCGGCGCGGCGGATCAGCCCCGCCTTGCTCATCGAGCTGATCAACGTGGCCGGCCTGCGATTCGAGGAGTACCTGGCCACGCTTGACCTCGACGCCACCGGCGGCCCGGTGCCGTGGGCGACCGGCTCGGACCCGGCACCGGTCTGGCTCGATGTCGCCCGGGAGTACATGGAACGGTACGTCCACCAGCAGCAGATCCGGGACGCCACGCGGCGTCCGCCGCTCGGGGCAGCCTTCACCGGCCCGGTCCTGCAGACCGCGGCGCACGCGCTGCCCCGCGCGCTTGACCAGGTGACCCGTCCGGCAGGCACCGTTGTGACGTTCATCGTCGAAGGCGAAGGCGAGGGCGAGGGCGGGGGTGCCTGGCACGTGGTCCGGGTCGCCGCGGGCTGGGAGCTCGCCTCCGCGCCGCCGGTCCAGCCCGCCGCGTGCCAGGCACGGACCACGGTGGACGGCGCGCTCAAGCTCTACGCCCGGGACCCGAGCGCTCCCCCGCTGACCTGGCAAGGCGACCGCGAGCTGGCCGACGCCCTGGCAGGCGTCAAGGCGGTCCTCGGCTGACCTATGGCGACGTCCACATACTGGACAGATTTGCTCCACAGAGTGGACAGGTGGATGATGGGGGCATGCCATCGAGCTCCGACACCTACCTGCATGGCCATCACGACAGCGTGCTGCGGTCACACCGCTGGCGGACCGCGGAGAACTCGGCGGGGTACCTGCTGCCGCGGCTGGCGCCGGACGCGCGCGTGCTCGACGTGGGCTGCGGCCCGGGCACGATCACCGCGGACCTGGCGGCCCTGGTGCCCGGCGGATACGTGACCGGCATCGACGCGGCCGAGGACGTGCTGGCGCAGTCCCGGCAGGAGGCGGAGCGGCGCGGGCAGCGCAACGTTGCGTTCGACACCGGGGACGTGTACGGCCTGGACTTCGCGGACGAGACGTTCGACGTGGTGCACGCACACCAGGTGCTCCAGCACCTGACCGACCCGGTGGCGGCGCTGCGGGAGATGCGCCGGGTGTGCCGGCCGGGCGGGCTGGTCGCGGCGCGGGACGGGGACTACGGCGGGTTCTTCTGGTTCCCCGAGGAGCCGGAGATGACCGAGTGGCTGGCGCTGTACCGGGCCGTGGCCCGGGCCATCGGCGGGGAGCCGGACGCGGGCCGGCACCTGCTGGCC
>DASQRM010000002.1:0-60566 GCA_035642895.1 Streptosporangiaceae bacterium
GTGATCATCCAGGTCGGCTCGTTCAAGATGACCGGCCGCCGGGTGTTCCGGATGGCGCCGCTGCAGCACCATTTCGAGCTGAAGGGCTGGGCGGAAACCACCATTGTGATCAGATTCTGGCTGATCTCCGCCATGTTCGTCGCCCTCGGCCTCGGCGTTTTCTACGTGGAGTGGATGCCCAAGTAGCCGGGGGCGGCCCGAAGGCCGGGGGCGGGTCAGCCGCGGCGAACCTGTACCACCGCTTATCTGCGGGCGAGGCCGGGCCCGCCGCAGGCGGGTTCCGTCCGAGGCTGCGGATGGCGGGGGGTCCAGGGGGGTCGTCCCCCCGGACTAATACAGCGACACGCGCCGGATGTCCCCGGCCCGGCGGCCCGCGGGACCGAGACTTAGATAATGGTCTCTGAGGCGTCGGCGGATACGCACTACCAGGCCGCGGACGGTGCGGGGTCGTGGAGCGAGACGGCACGGGACCGGGTATCGGCCCGGTTCGCCTTCCTGGACCGGCCGCTGACGTCTTTCTACCTGATCCTCGGGATTACCACGCTGCTGCTGGCGCTCGGCCTGGTCATGGTCCTGTCCACCTCCTCGGCGACCGGCCTGATGAATGGGATCTCGCCGTGGTCCGGTCTCCAGCACCAGCTGTTCGGCGTGCTCATCGGGCTGCCCTGCATGTGGGTGGCGGCCAAGTGCTCGCCGTCCCGGTTCCGGGCGGCCGCCTACCCGCTGATGTTCATCTCGCTGCTCGGGCTGGTGCTGGTCCCGTTCATCGGCGTCACCAGCGGCGGCGCGTCACGCTGGCTGCAGATCGGCCCGGTCCAGTTCCAGCCGTCCGAGCTGGCCAAGCTGGCCTTCGTGCTGTGGGGTGCGGATCTGCTGGCCCGCAAGGAGAAGCTCGGTCAGCTCGAGGACTGGCGGCAGTTGCTCATCCCGCTGCTGCCCGGGGTCGCCATCATGGCCCTGCTGGTGATGATGGGCGACGACCTGGGGACCACGTTCATGCTGCTCGTCATCTTCCTGGCGCTGCTGTGGATCATCGGCACGCCGGGACGCCTGATGCTGGGCATGCTGGCGATCATCGGCCTGGTGCTGCTGATCATGGTCGTGGTCGAGCCCTGGCGGCTGAAGCGGCTGACCGGCTACCTGGGCCCGTCGGGCAGCCCGGTCGGCCCGAATCAGCAGAGCATCCAGGGCAAGTGGGCGGTCGGCTCGGGTGGCTGGTTCGGCGTGGGTCTCGGTGCCAGCCGGGAGAAATGGGGCTGGGTCCCGGAATCGACGACCGACTTCATCTTCGCGATCCTGGGCGAGGAACTGGGCCTGCTCGGCACGCTCTGCGTGACGTTCCTCTACGGGGGCCTGGCGTACGCCGGGCTGCGGATCGCCCGCCGGGTGCAGGATACGTTCATGCGGCTGGCCGCTGGGGCGGCCACCGCCTGGATCGTGGTCCAGGCGCTGGTGAACATGGGTGCGGTCCTCGGCCTGCTGCCGATTACCGGGGTGCCCCTGCCGCTGGTCTCCTCGGGCCTGTCTTCCCTGCTCGTGACCATGGTGGCGCTCGGCATGCTGATGTCGTTCGCCAAGCGTGAGCCCGGTGCGAGCCAGGCCCTTGCCGAGGCTGGCCCCGGCGTGCCGCTGCGCGTCCTAAGCTGGCTGGGCCTGGCCGGCCGGCGGGAGAAGCCAGCCGCGCCCGGGCGCCGTCGGTGAGAGAGGGAGTGCCGGGCGATGAGCGTCGTACTCGCAGGCGGGGGGACTGCGGGCCATATCGAGCCCGCACTGGCCCTCGCCGATGCGCTGCGCCGGGCTGACCCCCAGCTCAGCATCGTGTGCCTCGGGACCGAGCGCGGGCTGGAGACCAGGCTGGTTCCGCTGCGCGGTTATGACCTGGCCCTGATCCCGCCCGTCCCGCTGCCCCGTCAGCTGACGCCGCAGCTGCTCAGCGTGCCCGGCCGGCTGGGCGCGGCGGTGAGCGCCGCGGCGCGGGTGCTGGCGCAGGCGCGCGCGGATGTGCTCGTGGGGTTCGGCGGTTACGTGGCCACGCCGGCGTACCTGGCCGCGCGGCGCCACCACGTGCCGATCGTGGTCCACGAGGCCAACGCCCGGCCCGGGCTGGCCAACCGGCTCGGCGCCCGGTTCACCACCCACGTGTTCACCGGCCAGCCCGATACCAAGCTGCCGCACGCCCGTTACATCGGGATCCCGCTGCGCTACGAGATCGCCAGCCTGGACCGGCTGGCCCTGGCGGACAAGGCCCGGGCGCACTTCGGGCTCCGGCCGGACCTGCCGGTGCTGCTGGTCACCGGCGGTTCGCAGGGCGCCCGCACGCTGAACTACGCGGTGCTCGACGCCGCCGACTCGATTCGCGCGGCCGGCATCCAGGTGCTGCACATCATGGGGCCGCGCAGCGATATCGACGTCCGGATGCCGGCCGCCGGCCCGCCATACATCACCCTGCCGTACGTGGACCGGATGGACCTGGCCTACGCGGCGGCTGACTTCGCCATCTGCCGCAGCGGCGCGATGACCTGCGCGGAGCTCACCGCGGTGGGGCTGCCCGCGGCTTATGTCCCGCTGCCGCACGGCAACGGTGAGCAGCGGCTTAACGCGGTGCCGATCGAGGCGGCCGGGGGCGGGCTCATCATCGCCGACGCGGACCTGACCCCGGAGTGGATCCGCTCCGACCTGCTGCCCATCCTGCTCGACGCGCAGCTCGTGGCGGCCATGTCGCAGGCGGCAGCGGCGATGGGTCATCGCGACACCGACGCCCGGCTGGCGGCCGAGGTCCTGGGCATCGTCGCGGCCCGGGCCCAGGACCGGCCCCGCGGCCGGGGTGGCGCGGGCTACCCCGATGGCGGTCACGCCGGCGGAGGGCATGCCGGCGGAGGGCATGCCGGCGGGGGACACGCCGGCGGGGGCCGGGGCAGTGCCAGCCGGGGCAGGCGCCGGGCATGAACGACCAGCAGCTGAGGATGCCGCGATGAGCCTGGTAACCCCGGTGGACCCGATCCCGGTCGACCAGCTCGGCCGGGTGCACTTCACCGGCATCGGCGGGGCGGGCATGTCCGGCATCGCCCGGATCATGCTGGCCCGGGGCGTCAGGGTGTCCGGCAGCGACGCGGCCGGTTCGGCGCTGCTCGACGAGCTGGCCGTGCTGGGTGCGGACATCCGGGTCGGGCACGACGCCGCGCACGTGACCGGGGCCGACACGCTCGTGGTCTCGACCGCAATCCGCCCGGACAATCCCGAGCTGGTGGCCGCGCGCGAAAACGGGCTGCGGGTGCTGCACCGGGCGGCCGCGCTGGCCTCGGTGATGCTCGGCCGCAGGGCGGTGGCGGTGGCCGGCACGCACGGCAAGACCACCACCACGTCCATGCTCACCACCGTGCTGCGGGACTGCGGCGCCGACCCGTCCTACGTGATCGGCGGCATCCTCACCGAGACCGGCCTGGGTGCGGATGAGGGCAGCGGCGAGCTGTTCGTGGCCGAGGCCGATGAGAGCGACGGCTCGTTCCTCATGCTCTCGCCCGAGGCCGCCATCGTGACCTGCGTGGAAGCCGATCATCTGGACAACTACGCGGGCCTGGCCGAGATCGAGGCCGCGTTCGCCGGGTTCGCCCTGCGCATCGCCCGGGGCGGGCTGCTGGTCGCGTGCGCCGACGATCCGGGCGCCCGGGCCCTGGCCGAGGCGGCCCGGGAGCTCCCGCTGCGGGTCGCGACCTACGGCGAGGCCGCCGACGCCGACTACCGGGTGGGCGCCGTGGTCCCGCGCGGCATGACGGTCGGCTTCGAGGTCAGTGCCGGGCCTGCGGCGCCGCTACCCGGGCTCACCGCGCAGGTGCAGCTCCGCGTCCCGGGCCGCCATAACGCCCTCAACGCCACCGCGGTGCTCGCCACCTGCCTGGAGCTCGGTTTCCCGGTCGACGGGGTGGTCCGCGGGCTGGCTGCCTACCGCGGCGCCCGGCGCCGCCTGGAGCTCAAGGGCGAGGCCGACGGGGTCCGGGTCCTGGACAGCTACGCGCACCATCCCACCGAACTGGCCGCCGACCTCGCCGCGGCGCGGGACATCGCGGAGGGTGGCCGGGTCCTGGCCATCTTCCAGCCGCACCTGTTCAGCCGGACCCGGATCTTCGCGGCGGAGTTCGGCGCGGCCCTCGGCCGCGCCGACGAGGCCTTCGTGCTGGATGTCTACCCGGCCCGCGAGGACCCGGAGCCTGGCGTCACCGGGGAACTGGTCGTGGCGGCCGTGCCCGGGGGCCGGGCCCACTTCGTGCCGGACCGCGCGGCCGTGCCCGCCGCGGTGGCGGCCACGGCGAAGCCCGGCGACCTGGTGCTGACCATGGGCGCCGGTGACGTCACCGCGCTGGGCCAGCCAGTCCTCGACGCGCTCCGCGCCCGCGGCGGCCCGGCGGGATGAGCGGTCAGGCGGGGGACGTCACCCAGGGCCGTGACCAGGGGGCCGGGGTGGCCGGCGGGGCGGCCGCGGACACCGCCCGCGCCGCCGCGAACTCCGGCCCGGCTCCGGCCGCCCGGGGTCCGCAGCCGCGCGGGCACCAGCCGTGGCGGGCGGCCTTCTTCGCCGTGGCCGCGGTGGCCATCGTGTTCGGGGTGGGCTGGGCCCTGCTCGATTCACGGTTCTTCGTGGTCCGCTCCGTCGCGGTGACCGGCACGCACCTGGTCACCGGGGCCGAGGTCCGGTCGGCGGCAGCCATCCCGCCAGGGCTCCCGCTGATCAGGGTGAACAGTGCCACGATCGCCCACCGGATCGAGCGGATCCGCCAGGTCCAGTCGGCGCGGGTCAGCCGGGACTGGCCGGACGGGGTCACGATCGCCGTGATCGAGCGCACGCCCGTCCTGGCCGTGCCGGGCGGCCGGGGGTACCAGCTGATCGACAAGTACGGCGTCGTCGTGGAGTCATCGTCCCGGCGGCCGGCCGCCCTGCCCACCCTCGAGCTGTCGGCGGTGCCGGGCTCAGGCCCGGTGTCCGTGCCCGAGCTGCGCGGCAGCCCGGCGGTGTACGCCGCGGCGGTGGTTCTGCACGAACTGCCGCGCTACCTGGCCCGGTCGGTGGTCAGCCTGCAGGCACCGAGCGCCACCGAGGTGACCCTCCGGCTCGCCCGCGGGATCACGATCGTGTGGGGGGGCACGGACCGGGGGGCGCAGAAGAGCCGGGAACTCGCCGTGCTGATGCGGACGCATGCCCGCAGCTACAACGTGAGCGCGCCCGGGACGGCGGTGACCGGCGGTTGAATGGCGTCCGGGAATACCAAGGCCAGCGGAGACACGCCGGCCCGCTTCGCGCGTGGCTAGTTGACCCTGCCCCCGTGCAACCCTACTGTCCGTATCAATCGCCAGGATGACATAACTGTAAATCTCAACTTGAGAGTGAGGGTTAACTCACTGGAAATCACGGAACGTGTCCGGCCGGATCAATTGGGGGCGATTTTCGGCCAGGCGCTGAGTCGGCGGATGCTGAGCCGGTGCTGCTGAAACAGTGGTTTCGGCGGTGGTTTCCAGGAAAGGGCGCTCTCTCCGGCGAAAAAGGCCGTGTGCAGAAACGCGACAGAGGCAAACGAGCGGAAAGGTCCCTCCTCGTGGCAGCACCGCAGAACTATTTGGCGGTCATCAAGGTCGTCGGTATCGGTGGGGGCGGCGTCAACGCCGTGAACCGGATGATCGAAGAGGGACTCAAAGGCGTTGAGTTCATCGCGATCAACACCGACGCGCAGGCACTCCTGATGAGCGACGCGGATGTCAAGCTGGACGTCGGCCGGGAACTCACCCGTGGCCTCGGGGCCGGAGCCAATCCCGAAGTCGGGGCGCATGCCGCCGAGGATCACCGGGAGGAGATCGAGGAGGTCCTCAAGGGGGCCGACATGGTCTTCGTCACCGCGGGGGAGGGCGGTGGCACGGGCACCGGCGGTGCGCCGATCGTCGCCAACGTGGCCCGTTCGCTGGGCGCGCTGACCAGTGGCGTCGTCACCAGGCCGTTCGGGTTCGAGGGCAAGCGCCGGGCGGCCCAGGCTGAACTGGGCATTGAGCGGCTGCGCAACGAGGTCGACACGCTGATCGTCATCCCGAACGACCGGCTGCTTTCTATCTCGGACCGGCACGTCAGCGTGCTGGACGCATTCAAGGCGGCCGACCAGGTTCTCCTCTCCGGTGTCCAGGGAATTACCGACCTGATCACCACGCCCGGACTGATCAATCTCGACTTCGCCGACGTGAAATCCGTCATGTCGGGGGCGGGCTCCGCGCTCATGGGAATCGGATCGTCGCGCGGCGATGACCGCAGTGTCGCGGCCGCCGAGATGGCTATCTCCAGCCCGCTGCTCGAGGCGAGCATCGACGGGGCGCACGGCGTGCTGCTGTCTATCCAGGGCGGCTCCGACCTGGGCCTGTTCGAAATCAACGAGGCGGCCCAGTTGGTCTCCAACTCGGCGGCGCCGGACGCCAACATCATTTTCGGCGCGGTCATCGACGACGCACTCGGTGACGAGGTCCGGGTCACGGTCATCGCGGCGGGGTTCGACGAGGGCGGTAACCGCCGGGCCAGGCCGGCCCGGGCCACGTCCAGCTTCACGGCGGATCCGGCCCCGGCCGCGGTGCCCGCCACGGACACCTACCGGGCCCCGGCCCCCCCGGTGCCCGCAGACGTGTGGGCCGCGCCGTCCGAGCCGGTCAATGAGCCGGAGCCGCAGCCGGTGTCCTTCAGCATCGGCGAGAACGGCAGCCTGAGCGCGGATTCCCCAGGGCCCGAGGCCAGCGGGTCAGCAGGCGCCGCGTCCGGGGGGGCGGCGGACGACAACGGGATCGGCGACGTGCCTGCCCCCCGGCCCGCCGATACCAGTCCGGCCGACTCTGGCCCGGTCACGCCGGTGTCCCGCCCGGACACCGCGGCGGCGGCCCGGGTCTTCGACGCGGCCACCACCCGGCGCCGCTCAGTGGTGTTTGAAGAGGATGACGAGCTCGACGTCCCCGACTTCCTCAAGTAGCGACCGGCCGGACCTGGTGACGGGCCCGCCAGGCCAGCCGGGCGAGCAGGGCCCCGGCGGTGGCCGTGCCGGTGAGGTGGCCGCCTCGCTGGCCCGGGTCCGGGGCCGGATCGATGCGGCCTGCCAGGCCGCCGGGCGGTCACCCGGCGAGGTCACCCTGATCGCCATCACCAAGACCTTCCCGGCCAGCGACGTCCGGGTGCTCAGCTCGCTGGGCGTGCGGGATGTCGGGGAGAACCGTGACCAGGAGGCGGCACCCAAGGCCGCCGCCTGCGCCGACCTGGGCGACCGGCTCACCTGGCACTTTGTCGGGCAGTTGCAGAGCAACAAGGCGGCCAGCGTGGCGCGCTACGCCGGCGTGGTCCATTCGGTGGACCGGCCCCGGCTGGTGACCGCCCTGGGAGCGGCGGCCCGCCGAGCCGGGCGCTCGCTGACCTGCCTGGTCCAGGTCAGCCTGGACGGCGACCCGGGCCGTGGGGGCGTTAGGGAAGAACAAGTGCCGGTTATCGCGGCGGGGCTGGCCGGGGAAGCGGGCCTGGAACTGGGGGGTGTCATGGCGGTCGCGCCGCAGGGGGCCGACCCGGTGCAGGCGTTCCGGCGGCTGGCGGAGATCGCGGCCCAGGTCCGCGTGGCGCATCCCGGGGCCACGATGATCTCCGCCGGAATGAGCGGCGACCTGGAGGCCGCCATCAGTGCGGGCGCGACACACGTGAGGGTCGGTACGGCGTTGCTCGGCGGTCGGCCGGGCTTCGTCAGGTAATGTCCGACGCACCGGGGCTGCATGACAGTGATGACGGAGGTCTGACCGATGGCCGGCACGATGCACAAGATGGCGGTCTACCTCGGCCTCGTCGAGGACGATCCGCGATATGACGACGGCTATGACTCCTATGAGGAGTATGAGGACGACTACGGCGAGCAGGCCGAGCCTGCGGAGCCGGAGGCTGACCGCCCGGTACCCCGCGCGCGCAGTGAATTCGTCATGGACCCGGCCCCGCCCGCAGCCCCGCGGCCCAGCACGCACGTGCCCGGACCGACCCATGCCACCGATCTCGCCCGGATCACCACCTTGCACCCGCGCACGTACAATGAAGCTCGTACTATCGGAGAGCACTTTCGTGAGGGCACTCCGGTGATCATGAATCTGACGGAGATGGTCGACAGCGACGCCAAGCGGCTCGTCGACTTCGCCGCAGGCCTTATCTTCGGTCTGCACGGAAGCATCGACCGGGTGACGAACAGGGTGTTCCTGTTGTGCCCGGCCAACGTCGAGGTGACGGCGGAGGACAAGGCGCGGATAGCTGAACGAGGCTTCTTCAACCAGAGCTAGACGCTCGGTACGCACCCGCGGTGACGAGCGCGCGGCAGCAGCACCCGCGGCAGCGGCACCCGCGGTCGTCATCCCGGGTGCCCATCAGGGCAGCGCCGGTGGAGGCAGGGCAGGGTTGTGGGGATTCTAAAGATCGTTCTGTTCTACGTGCTCACGATCTATTTCGTGCTCCTCATCGGGAGGCTGATCCTCAGCTGGATCCAGGCGTTCTCACGGGGGCCGGACCGGTGGGAGCCCAAGGGCATCCTGCTCATCCTGGCCGAACTGGTCTATACCGCTACCGACCCTCCGCTGAGATTGCTAAGACGCGTCATCCCCACGGTCAGGATCGGTAGTCTGGCCTTGGACCTCAGTTTCATGGTGCTGTTTTTCGTGGTCATTTTCGCGATGCAGGCCGTGCAGCTGCTCTGATGCAGGTAGCGTCCGACAGGAACACCGTTCAAGGCGTGCCGAGGAGACGAGATGCCGCTGACGCCCGCGGATGTGCGGAACAAGCAGTTCAGTACCACCAGGCTCCGGCCCGGCTACGACGAGGAAGAGGTTGACGCCTTCCTCGACGAGGTCGAGGTCGAGCTCGATCGGCTGATCCAGGAGAACGAAGAGCTCCGGGCGAAGCTGGCGGAGAGCCTGCGGGGGGGCAAGGTACCGATGTCCGCGCTCAGCTCGCCGCTGGCCGACCCGGCTCCTGAGATGATGGCGCCCGAACCTGTGCGCCAAGAGCCTGAGCGCAGGCCAGAGCCGCCGATGATGGGCATGCCCCCGGCCGAGGACAACATGGACACGGCCGCGCGCGTGCTGGCGCTCGCGCAGCAGACCGCCGACCAGGCGATCGCCGATGCGCGACGCGAGGCCGACGAGACGCTCGGCCGGGCTCGCCGTGAGGCCGACGACATCCTGGGCAAGGCCCGCCGCCAGGCGGAGCAGATCACCAGCGATGCCCGGGCCCGCGCGGAAAGCCTGGAGCGGGATGCCCAGGAGCGGCATCGCCAGGCCATGGGCTCTCTGGTCCAGCAGCGTGAAGAGCTGGAGCGGCGGGTTGATGACCTGCGTGCCTTCGAGCGGGAGTACCGCAGCAGGCTGAAGGCGTACCTGGAAGGGCAGATGCGTGACCTGGAAGCAGGCGCGACTGACAGTGGTGCCTTCCCGGCCATGGGCAACGGGCCTGACTCGTCCGTTTCCTCGGGCATGTCCCGGATGGAGGCCAGGAATGGTCAGGCGTCCATCGCCAGTGCCTACGCTGGCGCGCCGGAGCCTGTGTCCCACGGTGGGTTCCACCCGTCGGATGGGCCGCACGACCACCGGTAGCCGGTTAGCCAGTCCAGTAGTCGTTCCACCGCTTAACAGCGTTTCCTTCTCGGTTGGCAGCATGACCCGCACAGCCCGTGGAGAGCGCACGTGATCAAAGCCAGTGCTCTCCTGGTTGCTCTGGCGATCGGCCTGCTCGTGGCCGGTGTCGCCGCCAGCAACTTGCTGATGGTCTATGTGTCCATCGGCGTCTGTGCGGTAGCCGCGCTGCTCCTGGCGGCCGGGGTCCTTGCGCACTGGTCGGAGATATTCGGCCGGCGCGAGGCCCGGCCGGCCACCCCAGGGGCCTGGTCAGAGCCGCAGGTGAACGTCACTGCCCCGGTACTGGCCAGCATCCAGGCGGTGGCTGTGGCCCGGGGGAGTGCCCGCCCCCGGCCCGAGGAAGCCAGCGTTCGGCCGCCCGGCGCCCGCTCGGGTAGCGGACGGCCGGTTGGTGAGCGGCCGTCCGGCGGACGGCCAGATCGCGGGCGAGCGGACGGCGGGCGAGTGCCCGAGCGTCCCGCCGAGGTGGTCCCGTCCCCGGCGGAGGTCGCGGGGCGGGGCGACGAGTTCCCCGCCCCCAGGCGAAGTGACGACCTGTGGGAACGGGTCGAAGAGGAACTCGGATCCGCGGCCAAGCGGGATACCGGTGCCCTGAGCTGGCCCGCTACGGTATTCCCGCCGGTACGGCCCGACGCGCCGGAGCCCGCTGAATCGGCGGGTCCCGCCCCGGAGGCGGAGCCGCTGGGTGAGCCTCCCGGTGGGCCGCAGGTCGGGGCCGGTGCCTGGCTATGGGGCTCGGGAGCGGGCTGGCAGCCCGAGACCGCCGACCCGGCATGGCCACCGCCCGCCGCAGCGTTTGCGGAACCGCAGGCCGCTCCGGAGCTTGCCGAGCCGGAACCCGCGGAGCCGGAGCCTGCAGCCCCCGAGCCTGTGGAACCGGAACCGGAACCGGAGCCGGAACCTGCGGCTGGGGCCCCCAGGCCGGGCGGGCCCGGGGATACGGCTAGCACTCCGGTTCCGGACGAGACGGCCGCCGGACCGGCCGCCGACGCTGAAGTTGCCCAGGACGTCGACGTTGCTGAGGACGCCGCGGCGGCCCTCGACGATGACGCGGCCCTCGACGATGGTGTGGTCCCGGACGGTGATGTGGTTCCGGACGGAGAGGCGGCCTCGGACAAAGGGCCGGCCTCGGACGCCGCAGATCATCAGGCCCCGGCGGCCCGGGAGACCACGGCTGAGGAGCCCGGGCCTGAGCGGTCTGCGGTTAAGGAGTCCGCGGCCGAGCCGCCGGGTGCCGATGCTCCGGGCCCTGATGCCCCGGCCGCCGGGAAGTCCGCGGTTAAGGAGCCGGCCGCTGAGCCAGCGCCAGGGCGGGTCGAGGTGACCGTGGTACCCGGAGTGTCCCGCTATCACCGCAGCGAATGCATCCTGATCAGGTTCCTCGGCGCCGGCGACCTGGAGATCATGACCAAGCAGGAAGCCGTGGACGCCAAGTTCATGGCCTGCCGCGCCTGCCAGCCCGACCTGCTCGAGGACTAGCCCAGCGCGGGCGGCCCCTGGAGCGGGCGGCCCCCAGGCGGGCGGCGGAGGAGCCGCCCGCCGGTGGTCAGGCCCGCGCCAGCCAGAAGGTCAGGCCCAGATCCGGCTCGGCGTGCTGGTGCGCGCCGCCGGCCGGGTCCGTGTCCGCAGGCGTGGCCGGGCCGAACTCGTCGGCCAGTACCTCGCCCGCGATCAGCTGCCCATGCTCGGTAAGGGCGGCGGGCAATTCCGGGCCGCCCGCTTCCCAGTGCACCGTGATCCGGTCGCTCACGTGCAGCCCGTCGGACTTGCGGGCGTCCTGGATCAGCCTGATAACCTCACGGGCCAGCCCCTCGCGGCGCAGATCCGGGGTGATGTCCACCTCGATGCCGACCGTCTCGCCGCCCTCGGCCGCGACCGTCCATCCGGTCCGGGGCGTCTGGGTCACGATCACATCGTCGGGACTGAGGGCCACCGGGGCCCCCTCCACCTCGACCGACACCTTGCCCGCCGACCTCAGTTCGGCGGCGAGTCCGGCCGGGTCAGCCCCGGTGATCGCCGCCGCAACCGCCTGGGTCCCCTTCCCGAACCGGCGGCCCAGGGTCCGGAAGTTCGGCTTCACCACGTAGTCGACCAGGTCTTCCCCGACCGCGGCCATCGGTTCCAGCGCCCGGACGTTCAGCTCGTGGCTGACCTGGGCGCGCAGCTCCGGAGCCAGTTCCGCGAACCCGGCCGCGCTCACCACGGCCCGGGGCAGCGGCTGGCGGACCGGGACGGAGGCGGCCGCGCGGGCTGAGCGGCCCAGTTCCACCAGCCGCCTGGTCAGCGCCATCTGCACGGATAGCCGGGGGTCGATGAGCGTCTCGTCCGCAGCTGGCCAGCTGGCCAGATGCACGGAATCCGGGTCGCCGGGGGCGCGCAGCACGGACCACACGTGGTCGGCCAGGAACGGGGTGATCGGCGCCATCAGCCGGGTCAGCACGTGCAGGCACTCATGCAGGGTGGCGAACGCCGCCGACCCGTCCTGGGTGTCCGGCCCTCCCCAGAACCGCCGCCGCGACCGGCGCACGTACCAGTTCGACAGGTCATCGATGAACGCGGCCAGGCGCCGTCCCGCGGCCGCGGTGTCGAAGCCCTCCAAGCTCGAGGTGACTTCCTGCGTGGTGGCGTGCAGCTCGCTGAGCAGCCAGCGGTCCAGCAGCGGCCGCTCGGCGGCAGGCGGCGCGTCCGCGGCCTGCGCCGGTCCCCACGCCTGCCCCTGGGCCGCGGCCGCGTTGGCGTACAGCACGAAGAACGAGACCGTGTTCCAGTAGGTGAGCAGCACCTTGCGGACGATCTCGTCGAGCGTGCCGGCCCCGATCCGCCGGGTCGACCAGGGTGAGCCAGAGGCGGCGAAGAACCACCGGATCGCGTCGGCGCCGTGCGCCTCCATCAGCGGGATCGGCTCGATCACGTTGCCGAGGTGCTTGCTCATCTTCCGGCCGTCCTCGTCCACCACCAGGCCGAGGCAGACCACGTTCTCGTAGGACGACCGGCCGAACACCAGGGTGCCGACCGCCATCAGCGAGTAGAACCAGCCGCGGGTCTGGTCGATGGCCTCGCAGATGAACTGCGCCGGGTAGGTGTGCTGGAACTGCTCGAGGTTCTCCCAGGGAGCGCCGAGCCGGGCGAACGGCATCGACCCGGAGTCGTACCAGGCGTCGATCACTTCCGGTACCCGCCGGGCCTCCCCGCCGCATTCGGGACAGGTCAGCGTCACCTGGTCCACGTACGGGCGGTGCGGGTCCAGCCCGGACAGGTCCCGGCCGGCCAGCTCGCTGAGCTCGGCGAGCGACCCGACACAGGTCAGGTGTTCCTCGCCGCACTCCCAGATGGGCAGCGGGGTGCCCCAGTACCGGGTCCGCGACAGCGCCCAGTCCACGTTGTTGCGCAGCCACTCGCCGTACCGGCCTTCCTTGATCGTCGGCGGCTGCCAGTTGGTGCGCTCGTTCTCGGCGAGCAGCTGGTCCTTGATCTGGGTCGTGCGGATGTACCAGGACGGCAGCGCGTAGTACAGCAGCGGGGTGTGGCACCGCCAGCAGTGCGGGTAGCTGTGCTCGTAGGGCTCGACGCGGAACAGCACGCCGCGCTCGGTCATGTCCTGGACCAGCGGCTCGTCCGCGTCCTTGAAGAACATCCCGCCGATCAGCGGGATCCACTCCTCGAACCGGCCGTCCGGGCGGACCGGGTTCACCACCGGCAGGCCGTGGGCCCGGCTGGTTTCCATGTCATCGGCGCCGAAGGCCGGCGCCAGGTGGACCAGGCCGGTGCCGTCCTCGGTGGTGACGAAGCTGCCGGGCACGACCCGGTGTGCGCCGGCCACCTCGACCAGGGTGAAAGGCGGCCGGTAGGTCGCCCCGACCAGAGACGCGCCCAGCACCGTGGCCACCACGTGCCAGCGTTCGCCGAGGACCTTGGGGACCAGTTTCTCGGCCACCACCACGGTGTCGCCGTCTCCCGGCATGCGGGCGATCGCGTAGCTCTCATCCGGGTGGACCGCCACCGCCGTGTTGGAGACCAGCGTCCACGGCGTGGTGGTCCACACCAGCAGGTCGGCCCCGTTCAGCAGCGGGTTCGCCCCATCCGGCAGGGTGAGCAGCGGGAACCGCACGGTAACCCCCGGGTCAGACACCTGCCGGTACACGTCCGGCTGGCCCATCTCGTGATCTGAGAGCGGGGTCTCGCAGCGCGGGCAGTACGGGCTGATCCGGAAGTCCTTGACCAGCAGGCCCTTCGTGAAGATCTCCTTGAGCGACCACCACACCGACTCGATGTAGCTGGTGTCCATGGTCCGGTAGGCGTGCTTCAGGTCCACCCAGTAGCCCAGCCGGACGGTCAGTTCCTCGAACGCGTCCACGTGCCGCTGGGCCGACTCGCGGCACCGGGCGTTGAATTCCGCGATCCCGTAACTCTCGATCGCCTTCTTGCCGGACAGCCCGAGTTCCCGTTCCACGGCCACCTCGACCGGGAGCCCGTGGCAGTCCCAGCCCGCCTGGCGCGGGACGTGAAATCCCTGCATGGTCTTGAAGCGGGGGAAGACGTCCTTGAACACCCGCGCCTCGATGTGATGCACCCCGGGCATGCCGTTGGTGGTCGGCGGGCCCTCGTAGAAGGTCCAGAGCGGCCGCCCCGCGGTGTCGTCCAGCGAACGCTCGAAGAACTTCCCGTCCTGCCAGCGGGCCAGCACGTCATGTTCCATGGCGGGCAGGTCGATGGCGGGCGGCAGGTCAGGGAAGTAGCGCTGGCTGCCTGCGTGGGTGGTGCCGCCTGGGTGCGCGTCGGCTGGGTGCGCGTCGGCGGTGTTCGCCTCGTCTGTGGGCGCCATGACTGGTGGTCCTCCTGCGGGGCGCTCGCGGGCCGGACGTCGGCCCGTTCGCGCGGCTTCGCTGGAGGGACGAGGCGCGCCGGCGGCGGCCCCGCGGTACCACCCTCCTTGGCCGCGGTCCCCGCCGGGGCGGAGCGCGACCCTCTCATTCATGTCGTGCGGCCGGTTCTACTGGGCTCGCGGGCCCGCTGCGCTGCTGCCGCGCCCGGCCCGGTGCTGTTCTTCCGGCGGCTCTGGGGTGATCTGGTCCGCTGGCCTGCCCCCGGGCTCGCACCATCCCCGGGTCGCTCCTGGCTGCCTGCTGCGGCAGCTGTCCCCATCAACGCCTTTGCCGCTCCAACGATAGCCGATCCCCCCACCTCCAGCCGACACCATTTCCCCCCGCCCGGGCGGGGTCGGGGAGTGCCGTGGGTTTCCTCCCGCCCTGGGGGGTCAGGGAGTGCAGTGGGTGGGGTCGGGGGCGGGCCGGGCCAGGTCGAGGGCCGGGTTGCGGTCGAAGAAGCCCGCCGGGCGCAGGGTGAACCCGGTGTACTCCACCGGCATCACCGGGAAGTCCTCCGGCCGGCAGAAATGAGTCAGCCCGACCGTGGGCCACACGGCGATGCTGGTGTCGGTGACCGGCCGGTCCGCCGCGGTCCAGGCGGGCAGCCCGGCGCCGCCCGGATGCTGATTCGGGAATTCCCCGGCTGCTCGCATCTCGTCGTCGCGGGCGGGGGTGACCCACAGGTGCCGGGTGGCAAACGCGGCGCGGGATGTGATCGCCGCGGTCGGCTGGGCCAGCAGCGGAGCACTGGCGTGCGTGGGCATCAGGGTGTACCCGACGGGCCCACCGCAGGCGTTCCGGACCTCGTGGTTGACGATCTTCCAGGACCGGCTGCGCTCCGGCGCGGCCATCCGCTGGGCGGCGGATTCGGTCTCCAGCAGCGTCTCCTGGACGGTGAACGCGTTCCCGTACGGATTAGCCGGGCCGGCCGGGACGGGTACCGCGTCCACCTCGTAGACGGAGTTGGCCGGGCCGTCCAGGCACATGTCCAGGCGGAAGCTGAACAGGTGCTGGTGATGCGGGCCGGCCAGTTCCGGGGTCACCGGGCTGGCGTAGCTGACCCGGGTCCCCGGCGCGACCGCCTGGGTCTGGATGATCCCGGTGAGCTTCACCTCGGCCTGGATCGTGCCGTCCAGGTAGAAATACCAGAAGAAGCCGTACTCGTAGTTGCCGACCGTGGCGATGGACGACACCACCATCCGCCGCGAGCGCCGCGTTTCCCCGGCCTGGTTCGCCGCGTCCCGGTGCATCCAGAGCACCCCGTAGTCCTCTTCGTGCAGGCAGATCGCCTGGGGCAGATCGCGGGCCGCGCCGTCCTCGTCCACGGCCACGGCGTCCAGGTAGACGATCTCGCCCAGGCACTCGCAGCCGAATTCGAGCGAGTTGGCCATTTTGCCCAGGCCCACGTCACCGGCGTCGAAGGCGTTCTTCCACCAGTGGTTCATCGCCGTGGACCCGTACGGCACGATCATCTCGGACAGGCTGGCCCGGTAGATGATGGGCCGCAGCCGCCCGTGGTCGAGATAGCCGATCTGGTGCAGGACGAGTCCCTCGATCGGGTGCAGCGAGACCCGCATCTGCCAGGGTCCCCAGGTCAGGAACCCATCATCCACGGTGAAACCCGGCCCGTCGGGCTGCACGATATGCAGCGCGGCCAGCGGGCGGGGTTCACCCACGCTGGCCGCGTCGTACCGGCCGCCGTCCCCGGGGATAGGCACCACCTCGCCGTCCTGGATCTCCAGCACCTCCCCGGTGTCGCGGTCCAGCACGGCCACCAGGTTCTCGACCGGCCGGGCGTACGGGTTGCTGCCCGGGCCGTCGAGCAGGTACGCCACCCCGCGCGCGAGGCGCCGTCCGGAGGTGTCGATGTCCAGCCCGAAGTTGCTGGCTGGCCACGGGTCCACCTGGATCATCGACATATTGGTGAGGCCGCGCCGGGCCAGCGCGGCCCGGAAACCCGGATCGGCCTTGATCTGGTCGGTATTGGCCGTCCATTCCTCGGCCATGAGCGGCGGCTGGACATCGGGGACCAGGACCTTCCTGATCACCGCGGCGTCGTCCAAACAGACGGTGACGACCCAGGTCTGCCTGGCTGGACGCTCGTACAGGACGCAGCGGGCCTCCCGGGGCATCCGGCGCCCATCCCACTCCATAACGGCTTTCTTGGCGGGCTCACCCAGCGCGCAGTAGACGAGCCGGGTGCCGGGACCTGCGGCGGCGAGTGCGAGCCGGCTGGCCAGGCCGGCCTCGCCGGTCGTGAGCGGGGCGAGCGGGTGGCGGACCGAGGTGCGCGGCGAGCCGGTGGTGGCCTGGGCCATCAGTGGTCTCCATCCGGGAGGCGGGGTTTCTGTTCCCTAGTATCAGGGGACATTCCTGGCGCCGCCATGCTGGCTGCCGCGGCCGGGGACCATGGCTGCGCCGCCCCGGGCCAGGCCGGTCGCGTCGGGGAGCAGGCCGGCCGTCCCGGGGCCGGGCCATGGGCGGCGTGCTGCCGGACGGGCAGCTGACGCGGGCCACCCGAGCTGCGGATTATCGCCGGGCCCAGATGTGTTTGCAGTGCCGGGCGGCCCGATCTATCCTCCGGTGACTGCCCCCACAGTTCAAGATCGATTGGTGGCAGCTGGCATAGTGGACAAGTTGTGCAAAAGGGGGCCGAGATGACCACAACCGCGCGTTCGGGTGCCGTGGCTCTACCCGTCCGGCCTGGTGAGAAGCACTGGACCGAGCAGGAGCTGGCGGAGGTTCGCCAGGAGCTCGAAGCCGAGGCGAACGGGCTGCGCGAGGACATCTCCAGCGCGGAGTCGCAGATCGCGGCCCGGCTCGGTGACGCGGTCGGCGACGCGGGGGACGACTCCGCCGATGCCGGGGCTAAGACCTTCCAGCGCGAGCACGAGCTGGCCCTGACCGAGAACGCGCGCGAGCTGCTGGCCCAGACCGAGCGGGTGCTGGCCAAGATCGAGGGCGGTACCTACGGCGTCTGCGAGTCCTGCGGCGAGCCGATCGGGAAGGCCCGCCTGCAGGCGTTCCCCCGGGCCACCCTCTGCGTGGCCTGCAAGCAACGCGAGGAACGGCGCTGAACGGGGCCGGAACTGCTGGCGACCCGGATCACGGGGCTGCGGTCAGCCCCGGTCCGGCGCCCCGGCCGCGCCGGGTCCGGCTCCTGGTCATCATCGCCGTGGCGGTTTTCGTTGCGGATCTGGTTTCCAAGACCATCGTGGTCGCGACCCTGTCGGATCGGGCCCCCCTCCGGCTGCTCGGTGGCCTGCTGACGCTGCGCGAGCTGCGTAACAGCGGCGCCGCGTTCAGCATCGGCACCTCGGTCACCGTCGTCTTCACCCTGATCGCCCTCGGCGTCATCGTGGCCATCCTGCGCACCGCCCGGCGGCTGCGCAGCATTCCCTGGGCGATCACGCTCGGGCTGCTGCTGGGCGGGGCGACCGGGAACCTCGGGGACCGGCTCTTCCGGTCGCCCGGCTTCCTGCGTGGCGACGTGGTGGACTGGATCGAGCTGCCGCACTGGCCGGTGTTCAACGTGGCCGACGCGTCCATCGTGTGCGGTGGCGTGCTGGCCGTGCTGCTCGCCGCCCGGGGAATCTCCCTGGACGGCCGCCGGCACCAGGCCGCCCGGGCGGGCAGTGCCGCCGCGGCCGCCGCGGCCCGCGAGGCTGGTGAAGCTGGCGGTCACGGCCACGGGACCGGAGCCACGGTCAGCGAGATGCCGCCTGGCTCGCGGAGCGCGGCCCAGGACGGCAGCACGCCCCGGCCTGACCGGCCGGCCGCGCCCCGGCCATCCGGGGACGGCACGCCGTGACCGGGCCGGCCCAGCGCCGGGTGCCGGTGCCCGACGGGCTGGACGGTGAACGGGTCGACGCCGCGCTGGCCCGTATGTTCGGGCTGTCCCGGACCAGCGCCGCGGAACTGATCACCGACGGGCAGGTGCTGATCGGTGGCCGGACCGCGGCCAAGTCGGACCGGGTGCCCGCGGGGGAGTGGCTGGACGTCACGCTGCCCGCCCCGGTGTCCACCGCGCCGGTGCCACGCACCGTGCCCGGCCTGGACGTGGTGTACGAGGACTCCGACATCGTCGTGGTGGACAAGCCGCCGGGGGTGGCCGCCCACCCCACCCCGGGCTGGACCGGGCCGACCGTGCTCGAAGGGCTGCTGGGGGCCGGGCAGATCCTGGCCACCAGCGGCGCCGCCGAGCGCCAGGGCATCGTGCACCGCCTGGACGCGAACACCTCCGGGCTCATGGTGGTAGCCAAGAGCGAGCGGGCCTACAGCACACTCAAGCAGGCGTTCCGGGACCGCGAGGTGGACAAGCGCTACCACGCGCTGGTGCAGGGCCATCCAGACCCGCTGCGCGGCACCATCGACGCGCCGCTCGGGCGGCACCCGGCCGGGGACGGCCGGTTCGCCGTGGTGGCGGGCGGCCGCCCGAGCGTGACCCACTACGACACGGTGGAAGCGTTCCGGGCCGCCAGCCTGGAGGAGATCATCCTGGAGACCGGGCGGACCCACCAGATCCGGGTGCACATGGCGGCGCTGCGGCATCCGTGCGCCGGTGACCGGCTTTACGGGGCCGACCCGGTGCTCGCCGCCCATCTGGGGCTGACCCGGCAGTGGCTGCACGCGGTCCGGCTCGGCTTCGCGCACCCGGCGGACGGCCGCCGGGTCGAGTTCACCAGTGAGTACTCCCCGGACCTCGCGCACGCGCTGGCCATCCTCCAGGAGGAGAGCTAACCGGGCTTTCCGCCGCGTGAGCTGGCCCATCACCCAACGCCAGGATCCTGGCTCGTCTTGTCATGTTTAAGTACTCGTGTTTGACTACTCACATGAACCCAACCCGGCTGTTCGTGCTCGGCGCGCTGGCCCGGCACGGGCCCATGTACGGGCACCAGATCCGGCGCGGCGCCCGGGTGGACCGGGCCGAGTTGTGGTCGGATGTGCGCCCCGGCTCGCTGTACGGGGCCTTGCACCGGATGGCGGCCGAGGGGCTGATCGAGGCGGTGCGCACCGAGCAGGTGGGGAACCTGCCGGCCAGGACCGTCTACGCCATCACCGGCGAGGGGCGCCGGGAACTGGTGGCCCTGCGGGCCGAGGCCTTCCGCCAGGTGGGGCTGCGCCCGGACCCGGTGGACCTGGCCGTGGCCATGAGCGGCGATCTGTCCGAGGAGGAGCTGCGCGGGATGGTCGAGGACCGGCACCGGGCCCTGACCGCCCAGCTCCAGTTCTTCCGGCACGAGCGGGAGCGGACCTGGGCCGGGCAGACGGTGGCGGACAGCCTGATCCTGCAGCACGCCATCGACCGCCTGGACGCGGAGATCCGCTGGCATGACCAGGTGCTCGACGCCATTCCCAAGCTCGCCGGGCCGGCGGCGGCCGGATGACCGTCCGGGACATCCGCCTGTTCGGTGACCCGGTGCTGCGCGAGGTATGCCGCGCCGTGACCGACTTCGGTCCTGGGCTCGCGCGGCTGGTCACAGACCTGATGGACACCTGCCGGGCGCCCGGCCGGGCCGGGCTCGCCGCCCCGCAGATCGGCGTGGACCTGCGGGTGTTCTGCTACAACGTGGACGGCGAGGAGGGCTACCTGATCAACCCCCGGCTGGCGGCCTGCGATGGCCACCAGGACGACCTGGAGGGCTGCCTGTCGATACCCGGTCTCTACGTGCCCACCCCGCGGGCCGGGCACGCGGTTGCCACCGGGGTCGACCTGGACGGTCAGCCGGTCATGGTCGAAGGGACCGGGGTGCTGGCCCGGTGCCTGCAGCATGAGGTCGATCATCTCGGCGGGCTCCTGTTCCTCGACCGGCTGCCGGATGGTGAGCGGCGCCAGGCGTTGCGGACCCTCCGCGGCGACCTGGGCCCGCCCGGGCCGGACGGAGCGGGCCGTCCCGGTGGCCGGGGCGGCGCCGGGCACGGCGGATCTACCGGAGTTCTCTGAACAGGCCGCGCAGCCGTTCGAAGGCCGGCTTGGGGGAGTAGTCGTCGCGCAGCACGCCAAACTGGTGGAACATCCCGTCATTGGAGCTGTCCGCGTCGCGCAGGGTGAACAGCTCCCAGTGCGTGACGTTCAGCTCCTCCCGCCGCGCGTGCACGGCCCGGACGATGGTCTCGAGCACGTCCGCCTGCTGCTCCGGGCTGCGCCCGGGCCCGGTGGGCCACCCGTTCTCGCAGATCCGGATGGGAATCCCCGGGCCGACGCCGGCGATCGGCAGGACCTCCTCCCGGAAACTGCGCAGCAGCCAGTCCACCGCCCCGCCGAGCTGGTCCAGCGTGAAGCGCGGCCCGAACACGTCCGGGTACATGTCCAGCCCGGCGTAGTCCACCGCGGCCGCGAACTCAGGGCCGCCCAGCCGGGCCACGACTGGCCAGAACACACTCCCGGCCGGGTTCACCTCGGGGCTCACCGCGAACCCGATGGCCGCCGTGGCGCCCGACTCCCGCTTGGCCGCCGCCGCGGCCAGCACCCCGCGGACCAGGGCCTCGTCCGCGCGGGGGAACGCGCCGTCGGCGGCATCCGGGATGCCGGTCAGGTTGGCCTCCCCCGTCACCTGGACCGCGGCCAGCTGCTGCCCGAAACCCCGGACCACTTCCGCCGCGAACCCGGCCCAGCTGGCCACGTCGCCCGCGGGATCGCGATAGCACAGCACCAGGTCCCAGGGGACCGCGGCGGCCGTCAGCTGCTGGACCTGGGCCAGCGCGCTGGCCGTGGATGAGGTGCCGCTCCAGATCAGGTACATCCGGGCCAGCAGCGGCGGGCCGTCCCCCGCCAGGTACTCCACCGCCCGGCCGATCTGGTCGAAGTCGTCTGGCGGCCCGGCAGCGACGCCGTCCGGGCCGCCGGCCAGGCCGAGCGGGAACAGCCCGAAGGTCAGCGAGTGCGGCACGAGTCAGAACGGTACGCCACGACGGGGGCCAGGGACAGGGCTCAGCGCCCGGCTGCCTGCCGGGCGACGGGAGTCCCCGAGAGAGGGTCGATGCCGTCGGCGGCCAGGATGTACCAGGCGGTCGTCCCGGTGTGCAGCGAGGCGTACAGGTCGCCGCCCTGGCAATCGGACAGCCCGTCGCGGGAGGCGGCCATGATGCCCAGGCCGTCTGCGTGGGGCCCGTGCGCCTGCGCATAGCCGAGGTCAGCCAGATACGACCTGGCCCGGGCCGGGTCCCCGGGCTGAGCCCGCAGCCGCAGGGCGTCCGCGACCTGTGCGGTGCCCTCGAACCAGACGCCCGAGCGGTCACCGGCGCAATAGCTCAGCCCGCGGTAGCCGGCCGCCGGCCCGCTCAGGTGGGACACGTCCCAGCCCACCGACGCCGCATACGCGGGATCCTGCAGGGCCAGGTAGGACCAGCTGTTCACGTCCGCGACCTGCGCGGTGTCGTTCCGGGTCACGCCGTCGTCGGTGGTGCCGAGGTAAAAGCGGCCCTGGGCCGGGTTCCACATGGACACGACGAACCGGCGGGCCCAGGCGGCCCGCTGCGACCACACCGGGTTGCCGGTCTCCCGGGCCAGCAACCGGAAGAACGCGAACACGTCGATGTTGTGCTCGGTCGACTTCCATTCGATCGCCGCCCCGGCCGCGGTGTCGCCGCCCGCGTACCCGCCCGCGCCGCGCCCGTCCCGGCACTGCGACTGGATCCAGTCGCCCAGCGCGACCGCGCCCCGCAGGTAGGCCCGGATCCGGGTGGCCGCGTAGAGCTGGGCCAGAGCCTGCCCGGCCCAGGCCAGGGTCCCGGTGCTGCTGGCCGGGTCCGTGACCTGGATGTCGCCTGCCGGGTCCAGGGGGGCCGGCGCGTACCCGTTGCGCAGCCGCCCGTCGTGGGCGCGATCGTGGGCCTGCAGGTAAACCAGCGCCCGGCCGATGGTCTTCGCCCGGGCCACCCCGCCGGCGCTGCCCTCGGCCAGGTAGGCCTCGATGAGCAGCGCGTTGTCGTAGCTGCTGGCGCTGGTGTCGCCCTGCTGGCCCAGCAGCCCGCCGGTGTAGCTCTGCACCAGCCGCGGGGCCGGGCCGGTGGTCCGCAGGTCCATCATCTGGTCCAGGAACTGGTAGGCCCGGGCCACGCCGTCCGGTAGCGGCCCGGCCAGGGGCCGGGTGGCCTTGGTCGCGGCCGCGAACTGGGCCGCATCAGCCAGGTGTGCGGGTCCCGGCCGCCCGCACCCAGCCCGTCCCGCAGGCCCGGGATGCAGGGTGATGACGAGGAGAACCACGATGCCGATTGCGCTGGCCACGGCGAGGGCCCCCACTCGTTTCACGCGGGCCGCTAGTGCCCGGCGCCCGGCAGCAGGCTGACCCCGGCTGCGACGGTGAGCAGCACCGTCCCGGGACGTCTGATGCTGTTGGTGCGCATGCGCGCTCGTCCCTCTCCAGATGGTTGGCCCGAACTACCCTTGATGACTGTCGGTCGTTATAACACTACGTATCGTCAGGGAGTCTCCCGGTCGCCTCCGGCCGCAAAAGGGGATAACCGGTCATCCGGTGTGGCGGGTCGCCGTGCCTGCACGGCGTCGGTAGGCTCGACTCCGCCGGGCCGGTGCGCCACTGCCGCGGTGCCCTCCGGCCGGGGAATTCTCCGGCCAGGCAGGTCCTTGACGTGAGGCAACCGGCCACTTCCCCCGGCCCTGGCTGGTCAGTACCCGCGAGGGTTTTCGTTGCATGCCTTTAAAGGAGGCGGTAGTTCGTGACGGCAGCCGCAGCGGACCAGACCGGCCACCGCGATGGGTTTGTGCACCTCCACGTGCACACCGAATACTCGATGCTGGACGGGGCCGCGCGGCTGAAGGACATGTTCGCCCAGTGCGAGCGGGTGGGCATGTCGGCCGTGGCCATGACCGACCACGGCAACCTCTACGGTGCCTACGACTTCTGGTCCAAGGCCACCAAGGCCGGGATCAAGCCGATCATCGGTATCGAGGCCTACGTTGCGCCCGAGCACCGCCGGCACCGCCAGCCGGTCCGCTGGGGCACTCCGGCCCAGAAGGACGACGACGTGTCCGGCGCTGGCGCCTACACGCATATGACGCTGCTCGCGGAGACCACCGAGGGCATGCACAACCTGTTCCGGCTCTCTTCCCGGGCGTCGCTGGAGGGCTACTTCCGCAAGCCGCGGATGGACCGTGAGCTCATCGCCGAGCACGCCAAAGGCATCATCGCCACCACCGGCTGCCCCAGCGGTGAAGTGCAGACCCGGCTGCGGCTGGGCCAGTACCCGCAGGCGCTCCAGGCGGCCGCCGACTACCGCGACATCTTCGGTGCGGGCAACTTCTTCGTCGAGATCATGGACCACGGGCTGAGCATCGAGCAGCGGGTCCGGGACGGCCTGCGCCGCATCGCGAAAGAGCTGGACCTGCCGTTCGTGGTCACCAACGACTCGCACTACTCGGTCGAGGCCGACGCGAAGGCGCACGAGGTGCTGCTGTGCGTGCAGACCGGGTCCAACATGGCCGACCCCGGCCGGTTCAAGTTCGACGGATCGGGCTACTACCTGAAGACCCCGCAGGAGATGCGGGCCGCGTTCCCCGACGAGGAATGGCAGTCCGGCTGCGACTCCACGCTGCTGATCGCCGAGCGGGCCGACGTGGCCTTCCAGCCGAAGAACCTGATGCCGCTGTTCGACGTCCCCGAAGGGGAGACCGAGGAGAGCTGGCTGCGCCAGGAGGTCCGGCGCGGCATGGACCGCCGCTACCCCGGCGGGTACGACGAGCGCCGCCGCCAGCAGGTCGAGTACGAGATGGGCATCATCACCCAGATGGGCTTCTGCTCGTACTTCCTGGTCGTGGCGGACTTCATCATGTGGGCCAAGCGGAACGGGATCTGGGTCGGCCCGGGCCGCGGCTCCGCCGCAGGCTGCCTGGTGGCCTACGCCCTGGGCATCACCGACCTGGACCCGCTCAAGCACGGGCTCATCTTCGAACGGTTCCTCAACCCCGAGCGCGTGTCCATGCCCGACATCGACATCGACTTCGACGAACGCCGGCGGGGTGACGTGATCCGCTACGTCACCGAGAAGTGGGGCGATGACCGGGTCGCGCAGATCATCACCTACGGCACCATCAAGGCCAAGGCGGCGGTCAAGGACTCGGCCCGGGTGCTCGGCTTCCCGTACGCGCTCGGCGACCGGATCACCAAGGCCTTCCCGCCCGCCGTGATGGGCAAGGACGTCCCGCTGTCGGGGATCTTCGATGAGGCCCACCCCCGGTACGGCGAAGCCGGCGAGATCCGCGCCCTGTACGAGGCCGAGGCCGAGGTGCGGCAGGTCATCGACACCGCCCGCGGTCTGGAGGGCCTGATCCGCCAGGCCGGCGTGCACGCGGCTGGCGTGATCATGAGCAGCGAGCCGATCATCGACCACGTCCCGGTGTGGAAGCGGGAGGCCGACGGCGCGGTCATCACCCAGTTCGACTACCCGGCGTGCGAGTCGCTCGGCCTGCTCAAGATGGACTTCCTCGGCCTGCGAAACCTCACCGTGCTGGACGACGCGGTCCGCGGCGTGAAGGCCAACCGGGGCCTCGACGTCGACCTGGAGACCGTGCCGCTCGACGACAAGCCCACCTACGACCTGCTGGCCCGCGGCGACACGCTGGGTATCTTCCAGTTCGACGGCGGCCCGATGCGGGCCTTGCTGCGCAGCATGCGGCCGGACAACTTCGAGGACATCTCGGCGGTCGGCGCGCTCTACCGGCCGGGACCGATGGGCGCCAATGCGCACAACGACTACGCCGACCGGAAGAACCACCGCAAGCCGGTCGTGCCGATCCACCCCGAGCTAGCCGAGCCGCTGGCCGAGATCCTGGGCGACACCTACGGGCTGATCGTCTACCAGGAGCAGGTCATGGCCATCGCGCAGAAGGTGGCCGGGTACAGCCTGGGCAGTGCGGACCTTCTCCGCCGGGCCATGGGCAAGAAGAAGAAGGAGATCCTGGACAAGGAGTTCGCGCCGTTCGAGGCCGGGATGAAGGCCAACGGCTACTCCGCGTCGGCGATCAAGACCTTGTGGGACATCCTGGTCCCGTTCTCCGACTACGCGTTCAACAAAGCGCACAGCGCCGCGTACGGGCTGGTCTCCTACTGGACCGCCTACCTGAAGGCCAACTACCCGGCCGAGTACATGGCCGGGCTCCTCACGTCGGTGTCCGGTGACAAGGACAAGAGTGCTCTGTACCTGAACGAGTGCCGCCGGATGGGAATCACCGTCCTGCCCCCCGACGTCAATGCGTCGGCGGCCACCTTCACGCCGGTGGCGGGCGACATCAGGTTCGGCCTGGCCGCGGTCCGCAACGTCGGCACCAACGTGGTGGACGCGATCGTCGAGGCCCGCACGGCCAAGGACGCGTTCACCAGCTTCGCCGACTTCCTGCGCAAGGTCCCGGTCAACGTGTGCAACAAGCGGGTCATCGAGTCGCTGATCAAGGCCGGGGCGTTCGACTCGCTCGGGCATGCGCGCAAGGGCCTGGCCATCATCCATGAGCAGGCCATCGACACCGTGATCGACGTGAAGCGTAATGAGGCCATCGGGCAGGACTCGCTGTTCGGCGGGGACGCCGAGACCGAGGCCACCTTCGAGGTCCCGGTGCCGGACGGGGAGTGGGACAAGACCACCCTGCTCGCGTTCGAGCGCGAGATGCTCGGCCTGTACGTGTCCGACCACCCGTTGCTGGGCGTGGAGCACATCGTGGCCGCGAACACGGACTGCTCGGTGGCCGAGCTGCTCAGCTCCGCGGGTGAGGATCCCGCCGAGCGCGCGGCCCGGGGCGGCCGTCCCGACGGGCAGATGGTCACGCTCGGCGGGATCTTGTCCGGGGTGCAGCGGAAGGTCACCCGGCAGGGCAACCCGTGGGCCACCGCCACGCTGGAAGACCTGGAGGGCGCCATCGAGGTGCTCTGCTTCCCGGCCGCCTACCAGCAGTGCTCGCTGCTGCTGGCCGAGGACGCGATCGTGATCGTGAAAGGCCGCCTGGACCGGCGCGATGAGACGCCCAAGCTCATCGCTCAGGAGGTGAGCGCACCGGACCTGACGGTGGACCAGGCCGGCCCTTTCGTGGTGTCGATGCCGGTCCAGCGGTGCGTCGCGCCCGTGGTCGACCGGCTGCGCGAGGTGCTGTGCACCCACCCGGGGCTATCCGAGGTGCACCTGAAACTCTGCAATGGCCCCCGGGCGACGATCGTCCGGCTGGATGACAAGCTCCGGGTCAAGCCCTCACCCGCCCTGCTAGCCGACCTAAAACAGCTCCTAGGTCCCGCCTGCGTCGGCTAGATGTGCTAGCCCGGGGGCCCGAGCCCGCGGGCAAATCACGCGTCGCGGGTCTTGAGCAGGTAACCGGCGATGAACAGCAGCACGGCGGTCCACAGGCAGAACACGCCGAAGCCTTCCCAGGGCGAGAGCACCTGATCGGCCTGCTGGTGGGCCTGGCCGATCAGCTGGCCCGCCTCGGTGGGCAGGTAAGCGTGCACGTACTTGCCGATCTTCCCGGGAATCAGCTGGGTCAGCGGGGCCAGCACCAGCACGAAGGCGATCACACCGGTGATGGCCCCGGCGGTGTGCCGGATGATCCCGCCTATCCCCATCGCGAACAGGCCGAGCACGGCCAGGTACAGGCCTGCGCCGAACACCGCCCGGGCTACCCCGGGGTCGCTGATGGACACGGGCGCATGGCTGTGCAGGATGGCCGCGCCGAGGAAGAACGACGGGAACGTGACCAGCCAGCCGACGATAAGGACCAGCACGGCGAAAACCAGCGCCTTGGCCGCCAGCATCGGGATTCGCCGTGGCACCGCCAGCAGCGACGCCCGGATGACCCCGGTCGAGTATTCACTCGTGATGACCAGCACGCCCAGCACGCAAATGGTCAGCTGGCCGAACTCAAGCCCTGATCCGAGGATGGTGCTCACCGGGTCGGCCATGATCTGCGCGCGCTGCGTCGGATCGCTCTTGTCCCACTGAAGAATGGTCAGCCAGGTGAACAGGCCGGTGAAGCCGAGGGTGAGCACGACGAGCAGGACCAGTGACCAGACGGTCGAGCGTACCGACCGGATCTTCGTCCACTCCGACAGCAGCAGGCGACCGAACCCGGTGACGCCGGACACGGCCGGGGTCTCTGAGCTGCCGGGCCGGGTGGCCTGCACCGGCGGGCTGGCGGAAGTCACTCGGTCCTCCCCTGAGTCGTGGCCGGCGCCGGCTCGCTATTCGCTGGCTGGGCGGCTGGTGCCGGTTGCCCGGCGGCTGGGAGTCCATATTCGAGGCTGTCCGCGGTCAGCTCCATGTACGCCTCCTCCAGCGAGGCGAGCCGCGGGGTGAGTTCGTGCAGCACGATGCGGTCGGCGGCGGCGATCTCGCCGATTCGCGGCGCGTCCAGGTTGCTGACCCGCAGGGCGGGTGTCTGGCCTCCGGCCGTGTTCTCCGGCTCGGCCTTGCCGCCTGCCGCGACGATCAGGTCGGCCAGGGCGGCCACGTCCGGCGAGCGCACCAGCACGTATTTCTCCGAGCTCCGCTCGATGAACTCCTGGGTGCTGGTTTCCGCGAGCAGCTTGCCGCGCCCGATCACGATCAGGTGGTCAGCGGTGACGGCCATCTCGTTCATCAGGTGGCTGGACACGAAGACCGTGCGGCCCTCACTGGCCAGCTGCTTCATCAGGTTCCTGATCCACAGGATGCCTTCCGGGTCGAGCCCGTTGACCGGTTCGTCGAGGATCAGGATCTCCGGATCACCCAGCAGCGCCACGGCGATGCCGACCCGCTGGCCCATTCCCAGCGAGAATCCGCCGGTCCGCTTGCGTGCGACCTCGGTGAGCCCGACGAGCCCGAGGACCTGGTCGACCCGGGACCGCGGCAGGCCCTGGGTCTGGGCCAGGAAGAGCAGGTGGTTGTACGCGCTGCGGCCGGTGTGCATGGCCCGGGCCTCGAGCAGGGCGCCCACGGTGCGCAGCGGCTGGGCCAGATCGGCGTAACGCCTGCCGTTGATCGTCGCGGTGCCGGAATGCGGGCGATCCAGTCCGAGGATCAGCCGCATTGTCGTGGATTTTCCTGCGCCATTCGGCCCGAGGAACCCGGTCACCCGGCCCGGTTCCACGGTAAAGGACAAATGGTCAACAGCGAGTTTGTCCCCGTAACGCTTGGTGAGGTCCCGTGCCTCAATCATTTATTTCCCCTTGAGCCGGCCTGGCCGACTTGGTCGCGCCGTTCCCCCACAATCTGTTGCCCCGTGCCCCACAACCTAAGGTACCAACGGATTGCGCGCCGCCGATTTTCCGGGCCTGCCTCTGGGCCTGCCTCCGGGGCGGCCCGCGACACGCCGCGCCTGGTGCGGGCCGCGCCGCGGCGGCGGTCACGTACCCTGCTGCGGAGTATGACCGAGCCAATGCCACCCTTCGCCCAGTCGCCGGCTGCCGTGCACGCCACCCCGGGAATCCGCCGCGGCGTCGTGGCCTGCCTGGCCGTAGCGGGCGGGACCGTGCTGCTCGGGGTGGTAGCCGGGTTCCTCTGGGCCGTGGCGGCCCCGCGGCCGCTGCTGGTGATGAACGGCCGCGGCACCGCCGCCGTGATCAACGCAGAGACCAGTGCGTTCATCGCGGCAGACGGCTGGTATTGCTTCATCTGCCTGGCCGGGGGCCTGATCAGCGGGCTGGCGGGGTATCTGCTCGCGGTCCGCAGGCACGGCCCGGTGGCCATGATCATGGTCCTGGTCAGCGCCCTGGCCGCGGCGCTGATCACGCTCTGGATCGGTGAGCATGTCGGGCTGGCCAGCTACCACCATCTGCTCGCGACCCTGTCCGCTGGCGCCCGGCTGCGGGCCGCCCTGACACTGGGGGCCCGGAGCGCCATCGCGATCTGGCCGCTCGGGGCCGGGCTGATGGCGGGCGGGATGGAACTGGCCGCGGTGCTGCGTGACCGCCAGGTGGGTGAGTCCAGGTCGGCGCTGGCCCAGGAATGACCGACCGGGGCCGGGCCCCCGGGCGGCGTCCTGAAGCGACGGCGAAATGTCCACCATGCGGACGGGCCGGCGGCTGCGCCGGCCCGCTCCGTACACTGGGCGGGTGCTTTCCAGGATTGATCTGCGCGGATCGCCGGTTGCCGAGCTGACCAGGGAAAAGCTTGCCCCGGTGCTGCCCAGGGCGGAGCTGGATGTCGAGGCCGCGATCGAGAAGGTCCGGCCGATCTGCGACGATGTGCGCCATCGCGGCGCGGCCGCGGTCCGCGAGTACACGCTGCGTTTCGACGGGGTGGATCTGGCCACCACGCGGGTCCCGGCGGCCGCGCTGGCCGGGGCGCTGACCGCGCTGGACCCGGACCTGCGGGCGGCGCTGGAGGAGACTGTCCGCCGGCTCCGCCTGGTCTGCCGGGCCCAGCAGCCGGCCGACGTGGTGACCAGCATCGGCGCCGGAGCCACCGTGACCGAGCGCTATGTCGCCGTGGGCCGGGCCGGCGTGTACGTCCCAGGGGGACTGGTCACCTACCCGTCCTCGGTGCTGATGAACGTGGTCCCCGCCCAGGTGGCCGGGGTGCCGCAGATCGCGGTGGCCTCGCCGCCGCAGGAGGACGGCCTGCCCAGCCCGGCGGTGCTCGCCGCGTGCGCGCTGCTCGGTATCGACGAGGTCCACGCCGCCGGCGGGGCGCAGGCCATCGCCATGCTCGGGTACGGCACGGCCGACTGTGCCGCCGTGGACACCATCACCGGGCCGGGGAACATCTACGTGGCGGCGGCCAAGCGGCTGCTGCTCGGCACGATCAGCACGGACGCCGAGGCCGGCCCGACCGAGATCGCGATCATCGCCGACGACACCGCGGACCCGGAGTTCGTCGCGGCTGACCTGATCGCGCAGGCTGAGCACGATCCGCTGGCCGCGTGCCTGCTGATCACCACGGATCCGGGTCTTGCCGACCGGGTGGACAAGGCCCTGGTGCCGCAGATCGCCGCGGCGCGGCACCGGGAACGGGTGCAGGCGGCCCTGGCCGGCCAGTCAGCGTGTGTGCTGGTGGACGACGTGGACGCGGCGCTGGCCACCTCGGATGCCTGGGCGCCGGAGCACCTGGAGATTCAGGCCCAGGACGCGGGCGCGCTGGCCCGCCAGGTCCGCAACGCGGGCGCCATTTTCGTGGGCCCGTACGCGCCGGTCTCGCTCGGCGATTACCTCGCGGGCTCCAATCACGTGCTGCCGACCGGCGGCACCGCGCGGCACACCGCGGGCCTGTCCGTGCTGACCTTCCTGCGCGCCATTCACCTGGTCGAATACGAGCGGGACGCGCTGGCGGAAGTCGCGCCGCACATCGACGCGCTGGGCGGGGCCGAGGACCTGGCCGCGCACGTCGCCGCGGTGCGGGTGCGCATCCCCAGGACCAGGCCGTGAACCGTTATCCGCCCGATCCCGCCGTAGGCCGGGCGGGTGCTCCAGGAGGTTCCCGCACCGGGCCCGGATCGATTCCAGAGTGGCTGCCGATCCGGGATGACCTGGCCGGGCACACCGCCTACGGTGCCCCGCAGATCGACGTCCCGGTCCGGCTGAACACCAACGAGAACCCCTACCCACCGTCCCCGGCGCTGGCCCAGGCGATCACGCAGGCCGTCGCGGAGGTGGCCGGGACGCTGAACCGCTACCCGGACCGTGACGCGGTGGCCTTGCGCGCCGATCTGGCCGCCTACCTCGGCCACGGGCTGGGCGCGGACCGGGTGTGGGCGGCCAACGGGTCCAACGAGATCATCCAGCAACTGTTCCAGGCGTTCGGCGGCCCGGGACGGACCGCGATGGGCTTCGAGCCCTCGTATTCGATGCACCCGCTGATCGCGCTGGCCACCGGCACCCGCTGGGTCAGCGGGGCCCGGGACGCTGACTTCGGCCTCGAACCCGATCACGCGGTGGCCGCGATCCGCGTGCACCAGCCTGACCTGGTCTTCCTCACCTCACCGAACAACCCGACCGGCGCGGCACTGGCCCCGGAGGTGATCGAGGCGGTCTGCGCGGCGGCCCCGGGCATGGTCATCGTGGACGAGGCCTACGCCGAGTTCGCCCGGGACCCCCGGGCGACCGCGCTGACCTTGCTGCCCCGTTGCCGTCGGCTCGTGGTGACCCGCACCATGTCCAAGGCCTTCGCGCTGGCCGGGGCGCGGGTCGGGTACCTGGCCGCGGATCCGGCGGTCCCGCAGGCGCTGCTCCTGGTCCGGCTGCCCTACCACCTGTCCGCGGTGACCCAGGCGGTCGCCCGGGCCGCGCTGGCGCTGGCCCACGAGCCGCTGGCCAGCGTGGCGGCGCTCCGCGCGCAGCGCGATGAGCTCGTCGCCTGGCTGCGCGGGCGGGGCCTGCGGGTGGCGGACTCGGACGCCAACTTCGTGCTGTTCGGCGAGTTCAGCGACCGGCACCTGATCTGGCAGGCCCTGCTGGACCGGGGCGTGCTGATCCGCGAGACCGGCCCGCGCGGCTGGCTGCGGGTCACCGCGGGCACCCCCGCCGAGATGTCGGCCTTCCGCGACGCCCTGGATGAGGTGCTCGTGCTAGCCCCGGGGGACGACCGCCCGGACCCCCCGGTCGCCACTACGCGCCGAGCGGCGGCCAGCCGCCGCGGCTCAACCTCGGAGGCGTCACGATGAACGACACCTGGGATCAGGCCCCGCGCCGGGCCGGGCGGGTCGAGCGGATCACCAAGGAGACCAGCGTGCTGGTCGAACTGGACCTCGACGGCAGCGGCACGGCCGACGTCAGCACCGGGGTGCCGTTCTTCGATCACATGCTCAGCCAGCTGGCCAAGCACGGGCTGCTCGACCTGAGCGTGCGGACCACCGGCGACATCGAGGTGGACGCGCACCACACCGTGGAGGACACCGCGCTCGCCCTGGGCCAGGCGCTGCGCGAGGCCCTCGGCGACAAGTCGGGCATCTGCCGTTTCGGCGACGCGGCCGTGCCGCTGGACGAGACGCTGGCCCGGGCCGCGATCGACCTGTCCGGGCGGCCCTACCTGGTGCACGCCGAGCCGGACGGCATGGCCCCGCTGATCGGCAGCTATGACACCACCCTGACCCGGCATTTCTTCGAATCCGTGACCTCCACGGCGGGCATCTGCCTGCACCTGGAGGTGACCGGGCGCAACCCGCATCACCTGGTGGAGGCGCAGTTCAAGGCGGTGGCCCGGGCGCTGCGTGCCGCCGCGGCCCCCGACCCCCGCGCGCCCGGGATCCCCAGCACCAAGGGCGTGCTATGACCAGGCCCCGGGTCGCGGTCCTGGACTATGGGTCGGGAAACATCCGCTCGGCCCAGCGGGCCCTGGAGCGGGCCGGCGCGGACACCGAGATCACGGCCGACTGGGATACCGCGCTGAATGCGGACGGCCTGGTGGTGCCGGGCGTGGGCGCGTTCGCGGCGTGCATGGCCGGGCTGCGCGAGGTGCGCGGTGACCAGATCATCGACCGGCGGCTGGCCGGCTCCCGCCCGGTGCTGGGCATCTGCGTCGGCATGCAGGTGATGTTCGACGAAGGCGTCGAGCACGGCCTGCACACCAAGGGCTGCGGCCAGTGGCCCGGCACCGTGCAGCGGCTCCATGCGCCGGTACTGCCGCACATGGGCTGGAACACCGTCGACGCCCCGGCCGGGTCACGGCTGCTGGCCGGCCTCGATCCCGGGACCCGCTTCTACTTCGTGCACTCCTACGCGGCGCTGGACCTGCCCATGCCGCCGTCGCAGTGGATGACAGCGCCCCTGATCAGCTGGGCGGAACACGGGGAGCCGTTCATCGCGGCGGTAGAGAACGGCCCGCTGTGCGCGACCCAGTTTCACCCCGAGAAATCCGGCGACGCGGGCGCCGCGTTGCTGGCCAACTGGCTGGAGATGGTGCGATGACAACGCCCGGTGTCTCGGCGAAGAGCGCCTCGGGGCCGAGCGCTCCGGCGGGCGGGCGGCTGACCTTGCTGCCCGCAGTGGACGTGGCCGGGGGCCAGGCGGTCCGGCTGGTCCAGGGCGCCGCCGGGACCGAGACCGACTACGGGGCGCCGCTGCAGGCCGCGCTGGCCTGGCAGGCCGCGGGCGCGAAGTGGCTGCACCTGGTCGACCTGGACGCCGCGTTCGGCCGGGGGTCCAACGCGGAACTGCTCGCGTCCGTGGTGGGACTGCTGGACATCGCGGTGGAACTGTCCGGGGGGATCCGGGACGACGCCTCGCTGGCGGCCGCGCTGGCCACCGGCTGCGCCCGGGTCAACATCGGCACCGCGGCGCTGGAGAACCCGGACTGGGTCCGGTCGGCCATCGCCGAGCACGGGGACAAGATCGCCGTGGGCCTGGATGTGCGCGGCACCCGGCTCGCCGCCCGGGGCTGGACCCGGGAGGGCGGCCCGCTGGATGAGGCGCTGGACCGGCTGGACGCCGACGGCTGCGCCCGCTACGTGGTCACCGACATCAATAAGGACGGCACGCTGGCCGGGCCGAACCTCGACCTGCTCCGGCACGTCTGCGCCCGGACCACCCGGCCGGTGATCGCCAGCGGCGGCGTGTCCAGCCTGGCCGATCTGAAGGCCCTGGCCGGCCTGGTGCCCGACGGGGTGGAGGGGGCGATCGTGGGCAAAGCCCTCTACGCCGGGGCCTTCACCCTGGAGGAGGCGCTCCGGGCGGTGGCGGTGTGACACGCCGGGTCTTTTCCGGCACCGAGTGGGAGCCGGTGGTGGGGTACAGCCGCGCGGTCGCGGCCGGGGACTACGTGTTCGTGGCCGGGTGCACCTCGGTCGTGGGCGCAGAGTTCGTGCATGAGGATGACGCGTATGCGCAGACCGCGCAGGCGCTGCGCAACGTCGCGGCCGCCCTGGACCAGCTCGGCCTGGGCCTGGCCGACGTGGTGAGCACCCGCATCCTGGTCACCGACATTTCCCGCTGGCAGGAGTACGGACGGGCCCACCGCGACGCGTTCGGGGACACGATGCCCGCCGCGACCATGATCGAGATCGCCGGCCTGGTGGATCCCAGGATGCTGGTCGAGGTCGAGACGGTCGCGTACCGCCCCGGGATCGGCACCTGATGCCCCCGCGAGCCCCCACCCCCGTCCGTCGGATCGTGATCAACCGATTGGTGCTGCCCGGGCGACACCAATCAGTTGATCACGAAGCCGGGCCGTGGCGTGTGAGGGCCAGTGGGGCTGCTGGGGCCGGATGGACTGGGGGGTGGGGGACGCCATGACGGTGGCGGTGCGGGTGATTCCCTGCCTCGATGTAGACGCCGGGCGGGTGGTGAAGGGCGTCAACTTCCGTGACCTGCGCGACGCCGGCGATCCGGTGGAACTGGCGGCTGCCTACGACGCGGAAGGCGCCGACGAGCTGGTGTTCCTGGACATCACGGCGTCCAGCGGCGACCGCGAGACCATGATCGACGTGGTCGGCCGGACCGCCGACCAGGTGTTCATCCCGCTCACCGTGGGCGGCGGGGTGCGCAGCGTCGCGGACGTGGACCGGCTGCTGCGGGCCGGCGCGGACAAGGTGTCGCTGAACACCGCGGCCATCGCCCGTCCTGAACTGCTGGGGGAGGCGGCCCGGCGGTTTGGGTCGCAGTGCGTGGTGCTGTCCGTGGACGCCCGCCGGCGTGCAGGGGAGGTGGGGCCCGCCGCAGGCGGGTCTCCCCGAGCCGGCGACGCTCGGGGGGTTCCGGGGGGTCGCCCCCCCGGGCCAGCACAGTTTGAGGTCACGACGCACGGGGGGCGGCGGGGCACCGGGATCGACGCGGTGCAGTGGGCGGCCCGCGGCGCGGAGCTGGGAGTCGGTGAGATCCTGCTCAACTCCATGGACGCGGACGGAACCAAAGCCGGCTTCGACACCGAACTGATCCACGCGGTGCGCGCGGTCGTGGACGTGCCCATCATCGCCAGCGGCGGCGCCGGCCAGCTGGCCCACTTCGCGCCCGCGGTCGGGGCGGGCGCCGACGCGGTGCTGGCGGCCAGCGTGTTCCACTTCGGCCAGCTGCGGATCGGCGAGGTCAAGGACGCGCTGCGGGCCGCCGGGCAGCCGGTCAGGTAAGGCTGCCGCGCGCGGCCGGGCCGCCCGCGAACCGCCCAGCCTCCCACGCGCTAGGCCGCCGAACGTCTCCGCTTACGAAACCTCCAGCCGGCCACTCGTCAACCGGCGGGCGCGTCCAGGCTGGGCCAGAGGGCGGCGCCCACGATGCCGGCGTCGTTCTGCATGGCGGCGGGCACCACGGTGGCCCGCAACGAGGTCAGCAGGGGCAGGAACTTGTCCGCCTTGCGGCTGATCCCCCCACCGATGATGATCAGGTCCGGCGCGGTCAGCCCCTCGATGTGATGCAGGTACTCGTCGACCCGTCCGGCCCACTTGCCCCAGCTGAGGTCGTGCAGTTCCTTGGCCCGCTCGGAGGCCCGCTTCTCGGCGTCCCGGCCGCGGATCTCGATGTGGCCGAACTCGGTGTTCGGGACGAGAATGCCGTCCCGGAACAGGGCGCTGCCGATCCCGGTCCCGAACGTCAGCATCAGCACCGTGCCCTGGTGCCCGGCGCCCGCGCCGAACTTCATCTCGGCCAGGCCGGCCGCGTCGGCGTCGTTGACCAGTGAGGTGGACGCGTCGGCCGCCTTGTTGAACAGGGCCCGGGTGTCCAGCCCGATCCAGGCCGGGTCCAGGTTGGCGGCCGTCATCGTCACCCCGTTCACCACCACGCCGGGAAACGTGATGCCCACCGGCCCGGTCCACTCGAAGTTCTTCACGTGCTGCGCCACCACGGCCGCGACTGCGTCGGGCTGGGCCGGGCGGGGCGTCTCCACCTTGACCCGCTCGGTGCGCAACGTGCCCTTGGTCGTGTCCACCGGCGCCGCCTTGATGCCCGAGCCGCCGATGTCTATGCCGAGTACCTGCACTGCACAGCCCTCCGTTCACCTGCGAATCCCCCCGTGCGGCGGGGCCGCAGCGAGATACCAACTCCATGGTCTGCCATCGGCTGCCCGGGTAGTACCCATGCAGCCTGGATTATGGCCCGTCGGGGCGATGTTTTCCGCCGTTGGGTGGCGCGGTACCAGATGTTCAGGTCTGCGTCATCGGCCGCCGCTTGACTGGTGGCCCTGGTCGGGAGGGGCCGCGCGGATGTCGGTAGTAGTGGTGGGCGGGGGCGTGCTGGGCTTCATGCATGCCCTGGAGGCGCGCCGGCGCGGCCATCCGGTCACCCACCTCGAACGCGAGCCTGGCTCCCGGGGAGCCAGCGTCCGCAATTTCGGCCTGATCTGGGTCAGCGGCCGCGCGGGCGGGCCCGAGCTGGACCTGGCCCGCCGGGCCCGGGTCCGCTGGGCGGAGATCGCCGCGGAGGTGCCAGGCACCGGGTTCCGCCCGAATGGCTCGCTCACCCTGGCCCGGGACGACGCGGAACTGGAGCTGCTCAAGGAGGCCGCGGCCCGGCCCGACGCGGACCTGCGCGACTACGAGCTGCTCGATCCGGCGGCGGTCCGGGTGGTGAACCCGGCGCTGCGCGGTGAGTTCGCGGGCGGCCTGTTCTGCCGGGCGGACGCCGCCGTGGAGCCACGGCTGGTCCCCGCGGCGCTGCGCGCCTCACTGCTCGGCGGCACGTCGGCCCAGGCGCCCTACCAGTGGCTGCCGGGCCGGGAGGCCGTCGAATTGGCCCCGCACGCGGTGCGCGACCATACCGGCGCCTGGCACCGCGCCGACCTGGTCGTGCTCTGCCCCGGCGCCGCGCACACCGGGATCGCCGGACCGCATCTGGCCGCGTTCGCGCCGCCGCCGGTCCGCCGGGTCCGGCTGCAGATGATGCAGACCGCCCCCCTGGACGCCGAACTGACTACCTCGATCGCGGACGGCGACTCGCTGCGCTACTACCCCGCCTACGACCTGCCCGGCCGCCAGCGGCTGGCCTCGCAGGACGCGGAAGCCGCCCGGGTCAGCGCCCAGTTGCTGCTGGTGCAGCGGCTGGATGGCAGCCTCACGATCGGGGACACGCACGAGTACGCCGAGCCATTCGCGTTCGATGTCGAGGAGGATGCCTATGAGCACCTGCTCGCCGTGGCCACGCGGCTGCTGGGCACCCCGCTGCCGCCGGTCCGGCGCCGCTGGGCCGGCGTGTACAGCCAGCTCGCCGGCACCGGGCTCTACTACCGCTCCGAGGTGGCACCGGGCGTGGTCCTGGTCACCGGGCCGGGTGGCCGCGGCATGACCTGCGCCCCGGCCATCGCCGAGCAGACATTCGGCTGACCAGCAGGCGTCCGGCTGACCGCAGGCCGCCACATCCCCGGGAGGGTCCGATGAGCAGCATCACGATCGCGTGCCTGGACATGGCGGGCACCACGGTCGCCGACGACGGCAGCGTGATGGCCGCGTTTACCGCCGCCCTGGACCGGTTCGGCCCGGCCCGGGGCAGCGCGGCGCACGGCGAGGCGATGCGGATCGTGCACGACACCATGGGCCAGTCGAAGATCGAGGTCTTCCGCGAGATCCTGGGCGATGAGGCCACCGCCCAGCACGCCAACGACGTCTTCGAGGACACATACGCCGCGGAGGTCGGCGCCGGGCGGGTCACCGCGCTGCCCGGGGCCGCCGAGGCGATCACCGCGCTGTGTGACGCCGGCATCCAGGTGTGCCTGCTCACCGGGTTCTCCCCGGCAACCCGGGACGCGATCATCGACCGGCTCGGCTGGCAGCCCCTGATCGACCTCGCCCTGTCCCCGGCCGACGCGGGCCGGGGCCGCCCCTGGCCCGACCTGCCGCTCACCGCGCTGCTGCGGCTGGGCGGCGGCGCGGTGAGCGAACTCGCGGTGGTGGGCGATACGCCGAGCGACATCGAGACCGGCCGCCGCGCCGGAGCAGGGCTGGTGGCCGGCGTGCTCACCGGCCGGGCGACCCGCGACGAGCTCGAGGCGGCCAAGGCCCCGCACGTGCTGGACACCATCGCCGACCTGCTGCCGCTGGCCGGTGTCAGCCCGGGGCCCGGCTCGCAGGCCGGGGCTGAGGGCTAGCGCCGCGTCGTAAGCGGGTACGGGGGAGCCTGCGGCTAACGCTCGGCGACCATGACCGGGGCCCCGGCCAGGCTGACGTCCACCGGGTCGCCCGGGGCGATCCCGGCAGCCTCGGTGCTCTGCAGGTCCACCTGCACCACCACATCCCCGGACAGCCGGACGCTGACCCGGGTGAGCTGGCCGAGGAAGGTCCGGCCCACCACGATCCCGTTCCCGGTCGGGCTGGCCGTGATGCGCAGTCCCTCGGGCCGGACCAGTACGTCCACGGCGTTACCCGGCCGCTCCCGGTGGGGCGTCAGATCCGCGGCGAGTCCGGACGCGCCGAGCAGCTCCAGCAGGCCGGCCGGGATCCGGTTCATGATTCCCACGAATTCCGCCACGAAGGGCGTCGCGGGCCGGTCATACAGTTCGTCGGGGGTGGCGATCTGCTCCAGCCTGCCATCGCGCATCACGCCCACCCGGTCCGCCATGGACAGGGCTTCCTCCTGGTCGTGCGTGACGAACAGCGTGGTGGTGCCGAGCCGCTGCTGGAGGGAGCGGATCTGCTCACGCAGTTGGAGCCGCACCTTGGCGTCCAGCGCGGACAGCGGCTCGTCGAGGAGCAGGACCCGGGGCTCGATGGCCAGCGCCCGGGCCAGGGCCACCCGCTGCTGCTGGCCGCCGGAGAGCTGATGCGGGTACTGCTTGGCCTGGGGGGCCAGGCCGACCATGTCGAGCAGGTCGGTGGCCCGGCGCTGCCGCTCGGCCGAGCCCAGCCGGCGCATCCGCAGCCCGAAGCTGACGTTGTCCAGCGCGGACATGTTGGGGAACAGGCTGTAGCTCTGGAACACCATGCCCATGTCCCGCTTGGCCGCGGGCACCGGGGACACGTCCTGGCCGTCCACCTCGACCGTGCCCGAGTCGGCGGTCTCGAAGCCCGCCACGATGCGCAGCGCGGTCGTCTTCCCGCACCCGGAGGGACCGAGCAGCGCGACCAGCTCCCCGGGCGCGAGCCGCAGGGTCAGCCCGTCCAGGGCGCGCGTCGTGCCGAACGACCGGGACAGGTTCCGCAGGTCGACGGTAGCTCCGGAGGTGCTGCGTGCGGTCCTGTCCGCCTGGTGGCCGGTCGCCTGGCCCGCGTTCGTCGTCATCAGGATCCCCCCGGGTTGGTGTTCTGGCGGCTGACTGAGAACAGCGAGACCTCGGCGCCGCCCTTCCTGCGTGATCCTCGGCCGCCGATCAGCGTGATCCCCAGCAGGAAGATCCAGGTCACGAACAGCGCCAGCAGCGAGGCCGCGACCGAGATCGGCCCGCTGGTCTGGTCGAACGCGACGATCCACACCGGGAACGTCTGGTAGAGGTCCAGGCTGGCCATGGTGAACTCACCGAGCACCAGAGCCACGGTGAGGACGGTGGCCGAGAGCATCGCGGTGCGCAGGTTGGGCAGCATGACCCGCCACAGCGTGGACCGCCAGCCCGCGCCCAGCGACTGGGCCGCCTCGACCAGCGTGTTCAGGTCGAGAGCGCGCAGTCCCGCGTCGAACGCCCGGTACGCGAACGGCATGGCGAGCACCACATAGATCAGCCCGAGCAGGTACGGCGTGCTCTTCAGGAACCCGGGCGCGATCTCCAGTACCCCCACGATCAGGACCACCGGCGGGATCACGATGGGCAGGATCGTGACCCCTTCCATCAGCCGGCGCAGCCGGGGCAGCCGCAGGTGCACGTACACCGTCGTGGGCAGCATGAGCAGGATGGTCAGCACCGTGGTGATCACGGCCAGCTTGACGGACAGCTGGAACGCGTCAGAGAAGCCTTCCTGGTGGATGACCTGCGGGAAGGAAGAGAAGCCGGTGAACCGCAGCGCCGCGACCAGTGGGATGACGAAGTAGGAGCCGACCAGGATGAGAATCACCCAGCGCCAGACGGGGAACTGCCGTATCCCCCGCCGGGCCCGGCGGGCCGGGGGCGTTGCCCCCTCCACGAGCGTGGTGCCGGTTACCGCAGCCATTGCGCTGACCTCCGCTGCAGGACCGCGTAGGCGGTCATCACGATCGCGATGATGACGATCATGCCGAGCCCGAGGGCCTTGCCCACGTTCTGCTGGCCAGCCAGCACGTTGCCATTCAGGAACGAGCCGATCTGGATGGCCGTCAGCGGAACGCTCCCACTGGTCAGCGCCTCGGCCGTGGCGTAGGCGGAGAAGGCGCTGCCGAACAGCAGCAGCACGCAGCCCAGGAACGCCGGCAGCAGCACCGGGCCGCCCACGTAGCGCCAGTACTGCCAGGCACCCGCGCCCAGGTTGTTCGCGGCCTCCCGCCAGGCGGGGCGGAGCCCTTCCAGCGCGGGCAGGATGACCAGCACCATGAGCGGGATCTGGAAGTACATGTAGACGACCACGATCCCGCTGAACGTGTACAAGTTGAAGCCGTGCGTGTACGGGTTCAGGCCGAGGTCGGTCAGCCACGCGGTGACCATGCCGGTCGAGCCGAGCGTGGCGATGAACAGGAACGCCAGCGGGACCCCGCCGAAGTTGGCGAACACGCCCGAGGCGGTAATCACGCAGCGGCGCAGCACGGCGCCGCGCTTCGCGGTGAAGATCGCGTAGGCAACCAGGAAGCCGACGACGCCCGGCACGATCGAGGTGATCACCGCGACTCCGAGCGTGGTCCCGAAGCCGTGCAGGTAGATGCCGGACGCGGCGGTCTTGATGTTGGACAGTGTGAAGTCGCCGGTCGTCGAGTCCTGGAAGGCGCCCACCGCGATCGCCACCGCGGGCAGCACGAGGCCCAGGAATACGTAGATGGTGAAGGGCAGGATGCCGAGCAGCGTGCGTGCGCTGCGCAGCCGGGCCCCCAGGGGCCGGCCCGGCCGGGCCCCGGACCCGCCAGAGGCGTCCGGGGCCACGACCGTGTCAGTCTGCTGGGCCATCAGCTAGCCGGTCACAGAGGACCATTGCTGCGCGACCTTGGCCTCGGCCGCGGACTCCTGCGCCTGGGTGGGGAAGTTCAGCCCGCCCGCCGGGGCCGCCGGGAGCGCCGCGTCGGCCGCCTTGTCGACGGTGCCCGCGCTGACGAGCGACTGCAGCTCGATCGGCCGCGCCTTGCCCTGCAGCCAGAGGTTCTGGCCGGTGGTCGAGTACAGGTACTCCTCCCAGAGCCTGGCGCAGGCCGGGTTGGGAGCCGTCTTGCTGATCGCCTGGCTGTAGTAGGCGGCGTAGTGCGCATCGGTCGGGATCACGATCTTGAACGTGGGAACCGCGCTCGAGATCTCGGAGGCGAGCAGGTAGTCCCACCAGATCACGATCGGGGTCTGACCGCTCTGCACGGTGGTCGGCCCCGCGGTGACGGGCACGAAGTTGCCGACCTGGTGCAGCTTCTTGAAGTACTGGATGCCCGGATCGATGTTGGACAGCGAGCCGCCGTTCGCGAGCGAAGACGCATAGACCGCGGAGAAGGCGGCGCTGGCCTGGGTCGGGTTGCCGTTGATGGCGACCTGGTTCTTGTAGATGGGCTTCAGCAGATCCTTGAACGACGTCGGCGCGACCTTCACCTTGGCCGAGTCGTAGCCGATGGCGACGTAGCCGCCGTAGTCGTCGTACCAGGTGGAGTCGGACGCCTTGGTGTTCGCCGGGATGGCGGCCCACGTGGCCACCTTGTACGGGGCGAGCAGGCCTGCCTGGTCCGCCTTGATCGCGAAGGAGGTGCCCATGTCCAGCACGTCGGGGGCGCGGCTCTGCCCCTTCAGTTGCTGCATCGCGTTGATCTCGTCCTGGCTGGAGCCGTCGGGGTTGGCGTCGTTGATCTTGATGCCATATTTGGCGGTGAAGTCCTTCATGATGGTGCCGTAGTTGGCCCAGTTCGCCGGGAGGGTGATGACGTTCAGCGTCCCCTCCTTCTTGCAGGCGGCCACCAGGCCGTTCATCCCGCCGAACGCGGTGGCGGACGTGGCCGTGGCCGCGTTGGTGCTGCTGCCCGAACTGGAAGAGCTGCCTGAGCTAGCGCCATTCGAGCTGCTGCCGCAGCCTGCGGCGAACATAAGGCCGCTGACCGCGATGGCCGCAGCCGCGACTGTTTTACTCCTGGGCACGTAAGTCCCCCTCCGAGCCGCGAGCGTGGTGGCTCGCATCCGCGCCCCGATGGCCCGGACGGGGGCATCGTCGCGGGAGGAATTGACCGGGGGGTGGCCGGTTCATGGCTGAGCGCGGCTTTTCCCGTGAAGGGTGGCGGTCGGCGAGGCGAACACTTGGGATGAGGCCCCCGCCCCTCGCCTCGCCGTGATCACGCCGTGACCTGGGCGCCGCCGGGGCGTAACCCGGCCGCGGCCGCGGCATAGTGAGCTGGCAGGCAGGTGCAGGCGGTCATCGCCACCGAGGGGGAGTTCCGCGCCGCCGGCGATCTGGCCGCCTTCGTCTGCCGTTAAGGATGCCGCCTACGGCCCCCAGCGGAACCCGGACAGGGCGCGGACCGCCGCTTCGGTACCGTCCAGTCGCACCTGGGCGGCGTCCCGGCGGCCCGACGACCACAGGGCGAGCTCCCCGGGCGGGCCAGTGACCGTGACCACGGGGGTGCGCGCCTTCGCCGTGATCCGGACCCGGCCCTGGCCCGGGTCGGTGGTGATGTCGTCGCGGACCAGTTCCACGCCGACCGGGGCCTTGCGCAGGATGAACCGGGCCATGCCGAGCCTCCGCCACAGGGCCTCGGACAGGGCCGGGGTGACCTTCCGCTCCGCCCATCCGGGGGTGCCGCGCCGGATGTCTTCGTGGTGCACGAAGAACTCGACGAGGTTGACCCGCTCGTCCACGCCCGGCAGCGCGAACACCGACAGCCGCGGCGGCCCGTTGCGGATGGCGCTGATCAGGCCGTCGAAGGATTCCCGCTTGGTCAGTTCTTGCTGCACCCGCCTGGTGTGCCCGGCGAGCGGACCGATCATGATGCCGGCCCCCGCGTCCGGGCGGCGTTCCCGCAGCACCAGGTGGGCGGCCAGATCGAGGGTGGTCCAGCCGTCGCATAACGTGGGCGCGGCGGGGCCAGTCTGCTCCAGCGACGCGCACAGCGCTAGGCGCTCATCCCGGGCGAGAGTCATCCCGCGATGGTAGCCAGCCCGGCCCGCCAGCGGAATGGGCCGGACCTGAGAGGATCGGGCTATGAACACCCAAGCGAGCGCGGTGACCGGTCCCCGGTGTCCCTCCGCGCTGGACCCCGAGATCGCCGCGCGGCTGAAGCGCGACGCGGCCGGCTTGGTCCCGGCCGTGGCCCAGCAGTACGACACCGGCGAGGTGCTGATGGTCGGCTGGATGGACGACGAGGCGCTGCACCTCACGCTGACCACCGGGCGGTGCACCTACTGGTCCCGCAGCCGTCAGGAGTACTGGGTGAAGGGCGGCACGTCCGGTCATGTGCAGCAGGTCAAGGCCGTCGCGCTCGACTGCGACGGGGACACCGTGCTGGTGAAGGTGGACCAGACCGGCGGGGCCTGCCACACCGGCGACCGCACCTGCTTCGACGCGGACCCGCTGCCGGCCACGGTGGTGGAGTGAACGATGCTGGAATGAACGGTGCTGGAGTGAACGGCGGCGGACGGAACGGCGGCGGAGGGACGGCTCCGGAGCCGGCCGCCGGGCCGCTGGGTACCCGCCGCCCGGCCGCGGGTGCCCGGCGGGAGTACCTGCTCACGCTGCTCGCCGGCGCGGTGGGCGCGGCGGTCGTGCTGCTCGCGGCCCGCCAGGACTGGGCCCGGGTGGTGACGATCGAGCCGCGCCCGCTGCCCGCCTCCCGGCTCGGGGTGAGCGGCCAGGATCTCGTGCCCGCCGCCGGTGCGCTGGGCCTGGCCGCGCTGGCCGGCCTGGCCGCGGTGCTGGCGACCCGCGGGCTGGTCCGGCGGATCGTCGGCGGCCTGCTCGCCGTGTTCGGGGTGGCCATCATCGCGTCCGTAAGCCTGCCGGTGACCGCGGCGCAGGTGCGGGGAGCCGCCGTGGGCGCCACCACCGCGCAGGCCGGCTCGGCGCCGGGCGGGAGCACGGTCGGCAGCGGCACCACGCCGGGCAGCGGCGGCTCCGGGGTGGCCGGCCTCAGCCTGGCCAGCCACGTGGAGATGGCCACCTTCCCGTGGCGCTGGGCCGTGCTGCTCGGCGGGCTCCTGGTCCTGGGAGCCGGGATGCTGGTCGCCTGGCGGGGCACCCGCTGGCCGGTCATGTCCAGCCGCTACGACCGGCCGGCCAGCCGGAAACCCACCGCCGCGACGGACCCGGCCAGTCTCTGGGAATCGCTGAGCCAGGGACTCGATCCCACTGACTCCGCTGACCCCACTGGTCTTACCGACCCCACGGGCGCCGGCGCCCCAGCCGTCGGTTCCGGGTCTGCAGCACGCGGTTCCGGGTCCGCACCACCCGGTTCCGGGGCTGCAGCCGGCAGCGACGGGAGTGACCGCGGCGGCGCGGGTTAGGCTGAAAGAAGGTCAGTCGCTGGCCAGGGAGGTGAGGTCGTTGGGACAGGAGCTTCCCTCTGACCTCCCCGCTGGGAGACACGGTGCCCTGATCTGGCTGGTGACCAGGCTGCTGGTGACCAGGCTGCTGGTGGCGCAGGCCGCCGCGGCCGAAGCGATCGGGCTGTTCTTCAGCCCGGCCCGCCCGGGACTGGGCCAGCCGCGACAAGACCACCCAGGGCTGGGCCGCCCAGGACTGGGCCACCCAGGGCCGGCCCGCAGAGAGCTGGGTCAGGCCTGACTGGGCGGCGAGCTAGATCGGGGCCCGGTCACCGTGGGCGAGCGGCCGGCCGGCGCTCCGGTGCCCGGTATCCGGCCGGCCCGCGTGACATACGTGCGAGCGTGGCCCGGAGGGGGCCCGCATCCGGAGAGAAGCGGCCTCGCTACGATCGGGGCGCAAGGAATCCAACCTGAGGGGACTGCGAAACCGCGTGAGCGTGCTCAACGAGATCCTGGATGGGGTTCGTGCCGACCTCGCTGCCCGGCAGCGGGACGTCACCCTCGACCAGCTCAAGGACATGGCCGGGCGGGCGTCATCGCCGAAGGACGCGACGGCGGTGCTCAAAGGCGAGGACGTGGCGGTCATCGCCGAGGTGAAGCGGGCCAGCCCGTCCAAGGGGGCGATGGCGGCGATCGCCGACCCGGCGGCGCTGGCCATGGACTACGAGGCCGGCGGCGCGAGCGTGATCAGCGTGCTGACCGAGCAGCGGCGCTTCGCGGGCAGCATCGCCGACCTGGCGGCGGTGCGCGCAGCGGTGCAGGTGCCCGTACTTCGCAAGGACTTCGTGGTCAGCTCCTACCAGCTCTGGGAGGCCCGGGCCCACGGGGCGGACATGATCCTGCTCATCGTGGCTGCTCTGGAGCAGAACGCGCTGGTCTCGCTGGTGGAGCGGGCCGTCTCCATCGGGCTCATCCCGCTGGTCGAGGTGCACGCGGACGAGGAACTCGACCGCGCCCTGGAGGCCGGTGCGAAGATCATCGGGGTGAACGCGCGCGACCTGGCCACCCTCGAGGTGGACCGCACGGTCTTCGCCCGGCTCGCTCCCCGGATCCCGGACGGTGTGCTGAAGATCGCCGAGTCGGGTATCCGCGGGCCGCATGACCTGCTGGCCTACGCCGCGTCCGGGGCGGACGCGGTGCTGGTGGGGGAGAGCCTGGTCACCGGCAAGGACCCCCGGTCGGCCGTGGCTGATCTGGTCACCGCCGGCTCGCACCCGGCGCTGCGTGGTGACCGCGGATGACCGTGACCGCTGGCCCGGGAGCCGGCCGGGAAGTCGGCCACTTCGGGCCGTACGGCGGCCGGTTCGCCCCCGAAGCCCTGATGTCCGCGCTGGAAGATCTGGCCGCCGAGTACGCGTCGGCCCAGGCTGATCCGGCCTTCGGGGCCGAACTCGACGCCCTGCTCCGCGGCTACGCGGGGCGTCCGACCCTGGTGACCGAGGTGCCGCAGTTCGCGGCCCGGGCCGGGGACTGCCGGATCCTGCTCAAGCGCGAGGACATGGCGCACACCGGCTCGCACAAGATCAACAATGTGCTCGGCCAGGCCCTGCTGACCAGGCGGATGGGCAAGAAGCGGGTCATCGCCGAGACCGGGGCCGGCCAGCACGGGGTGGCCACGGCGACCGCCTGCGCGCTGTTGGGCCTGGACTGCGTGGTCTACATGGGCGAAGAAGACACCGAGCGGCAGGCGCTGAACGTGGCCCGGATGCGGATGCTCGGGGCCGAGGTGGTCCCGGTGGCCACCGGCAGCCGGACCCTCAAGGACGCCATCAACGAGGCGTTCCGCGACTGGGTGACCACGGTCGAGACCAGCCACTACTGCATCGGCTCGGTGATGGGCCCGGACCCGTTCCCGACCATGGTGCGCGACTTCCAGCGCATCATCGGGGTCGAGGCGCGGGAACAGGTGCTGGCCATGACCGGCCGGCTGCCGGATGCGGTCATCGCCTGCGTGGGCGGCGGCTCCAACGCCATCGGGGTTTTCCACGCGTTCATCCCGGACGAGTCCGTGCGGCTGATCGGCTGCGAGGCCGGCGGGGAAGGCCCGGACAGCGGGCGTAACGCGGCCACCCTGGTGGCCGGTTCCGCCGGGGTGATCCACGGCATGCGCACCTACCTGCTCCAGGACGCCGACGGGCAGACCCTGCCCACCCACTCGGTCTCGGCCGGCCTGGACTACCCGGGGGTCGGCCCGGAGCATTCCTGGCTGCACGACACCGGCCGGGCCAGCTACCGGGCCATCTCGGACTCCCAGGCCATGGACGCGTTCTCGCTGCTGTGCCGGACCGAGGGCATCATCCCGGCCATCGAGTCGGCGCACGCGCTGGCCGGCGCGCTCCAGGTGGGCGGTGAGCTCGACCCCGGGGCCCTGCTGCTGGTCAACCTGTCCGGCCGGGGTGACAAAGACGTGGACATCGCCGCCCGGTGGTTCGGCCACCTCGAAGACGGGGAGCACGCCCGATGAGCGCAGCTCATTTCGCTGGCGAGGCGGGGCGCGCCGAAGGCGTGTCCCCGTCGAGCCAGGGATTCGGGGGGTCCGGGGGGTCGTCCCCCCGGGCTAGCAGAGTCAGCGTCGCGTTCGAGAAGGCGGCCGCGGGTGGCCGCGCCGCCCTGGTCGGCTACCTGCCCGCCGGGTTCCCGTCGGTGGCCGGGGCGGCCGAGGCGGCGGTGGCGATCGCGCAGGCGGGCGCGGACGTGATCGAGATCGGCTTGCCGTACTCCGACCCGCTGATGGACGGCCCGGTCATCCAGGAGGCCACGCAGCGCGCGCTGGCCGGCGGCACCCACGTGACCGACGTGCTGCGCACCGTCGAGACCGTCGCGGCCGCGGGCGTGCCCACGCTCGTCATGACGTACTGGAATCCCGTGGATCACTACGGTGTGGCGGCCTTCGCCCGCGACCTCGCCGCTGTCGGCGGAGCCGGGCTGATCACCCCCGACCTGCCGCCCGAGGAGGCCGGGGACTGGCTCGACGCCGCGGACGCCTGCGGCCTGGACCGGGTCTTCCTGGTCGCGCCGAGCTCGTCGGACGCGCGCATCGCGCGGATCACCGCCGACTGCCGCGGCTTCGTGTACGCGGCGTCGCTGATGGGTACCACCGGGGCCCGGGACAGCGTCGGCGCGGCCGCCGCGGTGCTGGTCAGCCGGGTCCGCGAAGTCAGCAGCCTGCCGGTCGCCGTCGGCCTCGGCGTACGCGACGGTGCCCAGGCCGCGGAAGTGGCCGGGTTCGCGGACGGGGTGATCGTCGGATCGGCGTTCGTCCAGCGGCTGCTGGCCGCCCCGGATGCCCAGGCCGGCCTGGACTCCGTGCGCAACCTGGCCGCCGAGCTCGCCGCCGGGGTCCGCGGCACGGTGAGCTGACTACCGTGAGGCAGCACGGTGAGCTAGCACGGTGACCTGGCAGGCCGGCCTAGCCCGGCCGGTTGCGCCGCCAGTCACCAGCTAACCGCGGACTGTGCCTGGCCGCCCTGCTACCGTCGTGTCGCGTGGCGTCCCCCGGCACGACCGTCGCGTTCCTGCCCAGCCCCGGCCCCGGGACCTGGCATCTCGCGCTGCTGCCGGTTCGCGGTTACGCGCTGTGCATCGTGCTCGGCATTCTCGTCGCCGTCCGGCTGGCCAGCCGCCGCTACCAGCAGCTCGGCGGCGACCGGGGAGTAATCCTGGACGTGGCCACCTGGGCCGTCCCGGCCGGCCTGATCGGAGCCCGGCTGTACAGCGTGGTCACCGACTACGAGCTGTACTTCAAGCCGGGCCGGGACTGGATCGACATCTTCCGGGTCTGGGACGGCGGGATCGGCATGCCCGGGGCGGTGGTGGCGGGGGTCCTCGGAGCCTGGCTCGGCTGCCGCCGCGCCGGGGTAAGGTTCGGGCCCGTCGCCGGGGCCGCGGCCCCGGCCGTGGCGATCGGGCAGGCCATCGGCCGCTGGGGTAACTGGTTCAACCAGGAACTCTACGGCCGCCCGTCCAGCCTGCCCTGGGCCGTGGAGATCGACCCGGCCCACCGGGTGATCCCGTACGAGAACTACGCCACGTTCCAGCCCGCGTTCCTCTACGAGTCCCTGTGGGACCTGGCCCTGGGCCTGGCCCTGATCTGGGCGGCGGGCCGCTTCCGGCTGACCGGTGACCGCGTCCTCGCGCTGTACGCGGCGGGGTACGCGACCGGCAGCTTCGCGGTCCAGTCGCTGCGCATCGACTTCGCGCACCACCTGCTCGGCCTGCGGACGGACCAGTGGGCGATGATCGCCGTCTGGATCGCCGCGGTGAGTTACCTGATCATGACGAGAGGGAAGCGGGGCCCGGACGTGCTCATCCGGCGGGCCCCTCCGTCATCCCCCGGACGGCCGGAGTTTGCTGCCCCGCAGGCCGGGGCACATCCAGGGGACAATCCTCACGAAGCGGATGTTCCCCGCGAGTCAGGTGTTTCGCGGACCGCACGAAGCGGGGAAGATTGCACTGGTGGCGTAATCTCCGTGTAACCTACGAGCGTTAGCTCAGAGGGTGCCAGCGATACCCCTTTCGCGGGTTCATGGCAGGGCCAATGTCGTCCCGACCGCATGCGAGAACGCAAATTCGGACGAGACGACAGGAGTGCGGATGGCACCTGCCGCTTCAGTGGAGGCCGGGGGGCTCTACGACGCCAGTTTTGAGCACGATGCGTGTGGAGTCGGCTTCGTCGCCGACCTGTCCGGGCAACCCCGTCACGACACGGTAGCCAAGGCCCTGACCGTGCTCCGCAACCTGGAGCACCGCGGCGCCCAGGGCAGCGACCCGGACACGGGTGACGGCGCCGGCATCCTGACCCAGGTCCCCGATGCGTTCTTCCGCGCAGTATGCGGCTTCGAGCTTCCCGCCCCCGGCAGCTATGCGGCCGGGATGGTGTTCCTGCCCGCTGACGATCAGGCGGCCCGCGACGCCGCGATGGTGGTGGAGCAGCTCGCCGCCGAGGAGGGCCTGACCACTCTCGGCTGGCGGGATGTCCCGCATGACCCCGAGCACTGCGGCCGTGGGTCCCGGGATGTGCTGCCCGCACTGCGCCAGGTTTTCGTTGCGGCCAATGGTGAAAGCGGCATGGCCCTGGATCGTCGCGCGTACTGCCTGCGTAAGAGGGTGGAACACGAGACCGACTGCTACGTGGTCACGCTGTCCTCGCGGACCATCGGCTACAAGGGCATGCTGACCGCGCCCCAGCTGGAGCCGTTCTATCCCGATCTCGCCGACCCCCGCTACGCCTCGGCCCTGGCCCTGGTCCACTCGCGGTTTTCCACCAACACCTTCCCGTCCTGGCCGCTGGCCCACCCGTACCGCTACATCGCGCACAACGGGGAGATCAACACGGTCCGGGGGAACCGGAACTGGATGCGGGCCCGTGAGGCCATGCTGGCCAGCGACCTGTTCCCGCGCTCTGCGGACGGCCGCGGCATGGAGCGGCTGCTGCCGATCCTGGACGAGACCGGCAGTGACTCGGCCAGCTTCGATGAGTGCCTGGAACTGCTGCACCTCGGCGGCCGGTCGCTGCCGCACGCCATGCTGATGATGATCCCCGAGCCGTGGGAGAACCACGACGAGATGGATCCGGCCCGGCGGGCCTTCTACCGTTTCCACTCCACCGTGATGGAGCCGTGGGACGGGCCCGCCTGCGTGGCGTTCACCGACGGCACCGTGATCGGGGCGGTGCTCGACCGCAACGGGCTGCGCCCGGGCCGGTACTGGGTGACCCGTGACGGTCTCGTGGTCCTGGCCAGCGAGGTCGGCGTGCTGGACATCGACCCGGCGGACGTGGTCCGCAAGGGCCGTCTCCAGCCCGGCCGTGTCTTCCTGGCCGACACCGGCCGGCGGCGGATCCTGGAAGACGAGGAAGTGAAGTCCGCCCTGGCCAGCGAGCACCCGTACGGGGATTGGCTGCACGCGGGCCTGCTGCACCTGGACGACCTGCCGGACCGGGTCCGGGCGCTGCCCCCGGCCGGGGAACTCACCACCCAGCAGCAGATGTTCGGGTACACCGAGGAAGAGCTGAGGGTCCTGCTGGCCCCGATGGCCAGGACCGGGGCCGAGCCGATCGGGTCGATGGGCACGGACACGCCGGTGGCCGTGCTCTCCGACCGCCCCCGGCTGCTCTTCGACTACTTCTCCCAGCTGTTCGCGCAGGTCACCAACCCGCCGCTGGACGCGATCCGGGAAGAGCTGGTCACCTCGCTGGAGTCCGCCACCGGCCCGGAGGGCAACCTCTTCGAGCCCGGCCCGGCCTCGTGCCGCCAGGTCGTCCTGCCCTACCCGGTCATCGACGGCAACGAGCTGAGCAAGATCATTCACATTAACGACGATGGCGACCTGCCCGGCTTCGCTTCGCACGTGGTGGATGGCCGCTATGACGTGACGGGCGGCGGCGCGGCGCTGCGCGGCCGGCTCGACGAGATCTGCGCCGAGGTGTCCACTGCGATCGCGAGGGGCGCGCACATCATCGTGCTGTCTGATCGCGGGGGAGGCCGGGGGGCCGACGCGCGGCTGGCGCCGATCCCGTCGCTGCTGCTCACCGGGACCGTGCACCATCACCTGATCCGGGAGCGGACCCGGACCCGGGCCGGCCTGATCGTGGAGTCCGGGGACGCGCGCGAGTGCCACCACATCGCGCTGCTGATCGGCTACGGGGCCGCCGCGGTGAACCCGTATCTGGCCCTGCAGACCGTGGCGGACATGGTTCGCCGCGGCGTGCTGGACGGCGTCACGGCCCAGAAGGCCACCGGGAACCTGGTCAAGGCCCTGGGCAAGGGCCTGCTGAAGATCATGTCCAAGATGGGGGTCTCCACCGTCGCCTCCTACACCGGGGCCCAGATCTTCGAGGCCATCGGGCTGGGCGAGGAGATCATCAGCACCTGCTTCACCGGGACCACCTCCCGGCTGGGCGGTGTCGGCTTCGAGGTGCTGGCCGCTGAGGGCGCGGCCCGGCACGCGCGGGCCTTCCCGCCCCGGGGTGCCGCCCCGGATCACCGGCGGCTGGAGACCGGCGGCGACTACCAGTGGCGCCGCGAGGGCGAGCCGCACCTGTTCAATCCGGAGACCGTGTTCAAGCTGCAGCACGCGACCCGGAGCCGCCGCTACGAGGTCTTCAAGGAGTACACCCGCCTGGTGGACGACCAGTCCGCCCGGCTCATGACGCTGCGCGGCCTGCTGCGCATTCGCGGCGTCGATGACCCCACTGACCCGCGTGGGCTGGGCGCAGCGTCGCTCCCGGCCCGCGCGCCTCGCCCGTCCGAGCAAGTTGAGAGCCAGGGCGGGCTGCACCCGACCGGCCCGCACCCCATCGGGAAGCCCGCGGCGCCGCCGCCTGGGGCTGCGGCGCCCGGGGCTGCTCCGCCGGGGGCTGCCTCGCGCGGGGCTGCCGCGCCCGGGGCAGCCGCGCCCGGGACCGGCCCGTCCCGCCCGTCCCCGCGTGGCCCGATCCCCATCGACGAGGTCGAGCCGGTCTCGGCCATCGTGCGCCGGTTCTCCACCGGCGCGATGTCCTACGGCTCTATCTCGGCCGAGGCGCACCAGACCCTGGCTATCGCCATGAACCGGCTGGGCGGCCGGTCAAACACCGGCGAGGGCGGCGAGGACCCGGAACGTTTCGTCCCGGACGCCAACGGGGACCTGCGCCGATCCGCGGTCAAGCAGGTGGCCAGCGGCCGGTTCGGGGTGACCAGCGAATACCTGGTCAACGCCGACGACCTGCAGATCAAGATGGCCCAGGGGGCCAAGCCGGGGGAGGGCGGCCAGCTCCCCGGGCACAAGGTGTACCCGTGGATCGCCAAGACTCGGTACTCCACCCCCGGAGTCGGGCTCATCTCGCCGCCGCCGCACCACGACATCTACTCCATCGAGGATCTGGCCCAGCTCATCCACGACCTCAAGAACGCCAACCCGCAGGCCCGGGTGCACGTCAAGCTGGTCGCCGAGGTGGGGGTCGGCACCGTCGCGGCCGGTGTGTCCAAAGCGCACGCCGACGTGGTGCTGATCTCCGGGCACGACGGTGGCACCGGGGCCGCCCCGCTGACCAGCCTTAAGCACGCCGGCGCCCCCTGGGAGCTGGGCCTGGCCGAAACCCAGCAGACCCTGCTCCGGGCCCGGCTGCGGGACCGGATCGTGGTCCAGGCCGACGGCCAGCTGAAGACCGGCCGGGACGTGATCATCGCCGCGCTGCTCGGTGCCGAGGAGTTCGGCTTCGCGAGCGCGCCGCTGGTCGTGTCGGGCTGCATCATGATGCGGGTCTGCCACCTGGACACCTGCCCGGTCGGGGTGGCGACCCAGAACCCGGAGCTGCGCCAGCGGTTCAACGGCCGGCCGGAGTTCGTGGTCAACTTCTTCGAGTTCATCGCCGAGGAGGTGCGCGAGTACCTGGCCGCGCTGGGACTGCGCAGCCTGGAGGAGGCGGTCGGGCGGACCGACCTGCTGGACAGCGAGCGGGCCGTGGGGCACTGGAAGGCGGCCGGGCTGGACCTCGCGCCGATCCTGCACATGCCCGCCCTGGCCGAGGGCACGGCCACGCGCAACACCACCACCCAGGATCACGGCATCGAGCGGGCCCTGGACAACACGCTGATCCAGCTGGCCGAGGGGGCCCTGCAGGACGCGAAGCCGGTCACCCTGGACCTCCCGGTCCGCAACGTCAACCGGACCGTCGGCACCATGCTGGGCTACGAGGTGACCCGGCGCTGGGGCGGCAAGGGGCTGCCCGACGACACCATCCTGGTCCGGTTCCGTGGCTCGGCCGGGCAGTCTTTCGGTGCCTTCCTGCCGCGCGGGATCACCCTGCGGCTGACTGGCGACGCCAACGACTACCTGGGCAAGGGCCTGTCCGGCGGCCGGATCATCGTGGCCCCGGACCAGGAGGCCAGATTCATCGCCGAGGACCAGATCATCGCGGGCAACGTGATCGGCTATGGCGCCACGGGGGGCGAGATGTTCCTCCGCGGGGTCGTGGGCGAGCGGTTCTGCGTCCGGAACTCGGGCGCGACCGCGGTGGCCGAGGGCACTGGCGACCACGGCTGCGAGTACATGACCGGCGGTGTCGTGGCCGTGCTCGGCCCCGTCGGCCGTAACTTCGCGGCCGGCATGTCCGGTGGCCTGGCCTACCTGCTTGACCCGGATCCGGTCCGGGTCAACACCGACATGGCCGACCTGGAGGGCCTCGACGACGACGACGCGACCCGGCTGCGTGAGCTGCTCGCGCAGCACCTCACCGAGACCGGGTCGGAGGTCGCGGCGCGGTTGCTGGGCGACTGGGACGTGGCGCTGACCCGGTTCGGCAAGGTCATGCCGAAGGACTACAAGCGGGTGCTCGACGCGGCCCGGCTGGCCGAGCGTGAAGGCCGCGACGTCAACCAGGCCGTGATGGCCGCGGCCCACGGCTGAGGAGGCTCCTGCGATGGCTGACCCCAAGGGTTTCCTGACCACGCCGCGCGAGACGCCCGCCCGGCGGCCGGTGGATGTGCGGATCCGGGACTGGCGGGAGGTGTACACGGACTTCCCGCCCGTGGCGCTGGAGGCACAGGCCGGGCGGTGCATGGATTGCGGCATCCCCTTCTGCCACCAGGGCTGCCCGCTGGGCAACCTGATCCCGGAGTGGAACGACCTGGTCTGGCGGCACGACTGGCGTGAGGCCGCGGAGCGGCTGCACGCGACCAACAACTTCCCGGAGTTCACCGGCCGGCTCTGCCCGGCGCCGTGCGAGAGCGCCTGCGTGCTCGGCATCAACGCCGACCCGGTGGCGATCAAGCAGGTCGAGGTGGAGATCATCGACCGGGCCTGGGCCGAGGGCTGGGTCCGGCCGCTGCCGCCCAGCGCCGAGGCGGTGGCGGCGGGCCGTCGCGTGGCGGTGATCGGGTCCGGGCCCTCCGGGCTGGCCGCGGCCCAGCAGCTCACCCGGGCCGGGCACGCGGTTACCGTGTTCGAGCGGGCCGACGCGCCCGGCGGGTTGCTGCGCTACGGGATCCCCGAGTTCAAGATGGAAAAGCGGCACCTGGACCGCCGGCTGTGGCAGATGCAGGCCGAGGGGACCAGGTTCCGGTGCGGGGTCCTGGCGGGCCGGGACGTCACGGCCGCGCAGCTGCGTGCGGAGTTCGACGCCATCGTGCTGTGCGGGGGCGCGACCGTGCCCCGCGGGCTGCCCGTCCCCGGCGCCGGCCTGGCCGGGGTGCACCAGGCCATGGAGTTCCTGCCGCTGGCCAACCGCGCCGTCGTCGCATCACAGTCCCGGACGGGCGGCGGCCCGGTGCCCGAGCCGCCGATCAGCGCGCGGGGCAAGAACGTGATCATAATCGGCGGCGGTGACACCGGGGCCGACTGCCTGGGCACCGCGCACCGGCAGGGCGCCGCGTCGGTCACCCAGCTGGAGATCCTGCCCCGGCCTACGCAGAGCCGTCCCGACCACCAGCCCTGGCCGACGTATCCGATGATCTACCGGGTGTCCAGTGCGCACGAAGAGGGCGGGGAGCGGGTCTATGCCGTGTCCACGCAGGAGTTCGTGGGCGACGGGGCCGGGCGGGTCACGGGGCTCCGGCTGGTCGAGGTGGAGCTGGCCGACGGCAAGTTCGCTCCGGTCGCGGGGACCGAGCGGGAACTGCCGTGCGAGCTGGTCCTGCTGGCCATGGGCTTCACCGGGGCGGACCGGCCGGGCCTGCTGACCGAACTCGGCGTCGACTTTGACGCGCGCGGGAACGTAGCCCGCGACGGCGAGTACGCCACCTCGGTGCCCGGGGTGTTCGTGGCCGGTGACATGGGCCGCGGCCAGTCGCTCATCGTGTGGGCCATCGCGGAGGGACGCTCGGCCGCGGCGGCTGTGGATACGTACCTGGAGGGGGACAGCATGCTGCCCGCCCCCATCCCGCCCACCGCCCGCTCCCTGTCCTGAGCCCCTTCCGGAGATGGCCCACGGTCGCGGGGCATCCGTCCCACGGTCCAACGCGGGCGATACCCAGGGTCGCATCCGCTCCAGCGGTCCCGCGCGGGCGGGCCCGGCTGACATATCACGGATCTGGTGCCTGAATACCCGCACAAATCGGGCACTGAGCTGCACCACATCCGTGGCATGTCACCGGCGGCCTTGACCATGTTGCCGTCCTGTGACGCCGGATGACTGTTCGGTGAATCTTGTGTTGTGGGTCTCGGCAGGCCAGAACGTGCGCCCGTAAGGTGGTATAGACCAATTCGGGTGCTCGTCTGGAAGGCGATAAGCATGAGCCGCCGAGCAAAGATCGTCGTCACCCTGGGGCCCGCGTCATCCAGCCCGGAGCGGCTCGCCGAACTCGTCGCGGCCGGGATCGACGTGGCCCGGCTGAATATGAGCCATGGCACCCAGGCTGGCCACCTCGCCGCCTACAAGTGTGTCCGGGCCGCGTCCGATGCGGCCGGGCACAGCGTCGGGGTGCTCATCGACCTGCAGGGCCCGAAGATCCGGCTGGGCACGTTCGCGGCCGGGCCGGTCCGCCTGCTGGCCGGCCAGGAGTTCACCATCACCACCCGCGAGGTGCCGGGGGACCAGCACGAGGCGGGCACGACCTACGCCGGCCTCGCCGACGACGTGCGGTCCGGCGACCGGGTGCTGGTAGACGACGGCCGGGTCGTCCTCGAGGTGCTCGCCGCGGCCGACGGCCGGGTCCGCACCCGGGTCGTCGTGGGCGGCGTCGTCTCGGACCACAAGGGCCTCAACCTGCCCGGCGTCAAGGTCAGCGTGCCCGCCGTGACCGCCAAGGACGAGGCGGATCTGCGCTGGGCCCTCAGGCTGCAAGCAGACATGATCGCGCTGTCTTTCGTCCAGGGTCCCGAGGATGCCGCCCCGGCGCGGCGGATCATGGACGAGGTAGGGGTCCGGCTCCCGCTGATCGCGAAAATCGAGAAACCCCAGGCCATCGAGGCGCTGCCGCAGGTCATCGAGGCCTTTGACGGGCTCATGGTCGCCCGCGGCGATCTCGGCGTGGAACTTCCGCTGGAGCAGGTGCCGATGGCCCAGAAGCGGATCGTCGAGCGGGCCCGGGTCCAGGCCAAGCCGGTCATCGTGGCGACCCAGATGCTGGAGTCGATGATTTCCGCGCCCCGGCCGACCCGGGCGGAGGCATCCGACGTGGCCAACGCCGTGCTGGATGGTGCGGACGCGCTGATGCTGTCGGCGGAGACCAGCGTCGGCGAGTACCCGGTCCAGGCCGTCGCGACGATGAGCCGCATCATTAGCGAGGCGGAGCGGGAATCCGTGTCTGCCGCACCCGTGCTGGCCGGGGAGCCGGCCAGCACCGGCGGCGCCATCGCCCGCGCCGCCGCCGAGGTCGGCGCGGCGGTCGGGGCCAAGGCTCTGGTCGCTTTCACGATGACCGGCGAGACAGCCCGGCGGCTGGCCCGGTACCGGTCGCCCATTCCCTTGCTGGCCTTCACGCCCCAGCCGAGCACGCGCAGCCAGCTGGCGCTGAGCTGGGGGGTGGAGACGTTCGTCGTGCCACCCGCCCGGCACACCGACGCGATGGTCCGTCAGGTGGAGGAGGCGCTGCTGGAGATCGGGCGCTGTGACAAAGGCGACATGGTGGTGATCGTGGCGGGCAGCCCACCGGGCACCCCGGGGCGGACCAACGCCCTGCGGGTGCACCGCATCGGTGACGCCGCGGCCCTGGGGGCGGGTCTCGGATGACGGGGACAGGGCGGTTGACCTGGGGTGCCCCGGGTGGGATTCGAACCCACACTGCATGGTTTTTGAGACCATGGACTCTGCCTGTTGGTCTACCGGGGCGCTGTGGCCGGGTGGTGCGTAGCTGGCTCGGCAGAACGTCAATCTACCTGGTACCGGTACGATCATGGGCGTGAGTCAGACCCCATGGCGCGTTTTGATCGCCGAAGACGAGGCCCTCATCCGGCTTGATCTCAAGGAGATGCTTGAGGAGGAGGGCTACTCGGTGGTCGGCGAGGCGTCCGACGGCCAGCAGGCCATCGACCTTGCCATTAGCCTCCGGCCGGACCTGGTGATCCTCGATGTGAAGATGCCGGTCCTGGACGGGATATCGGCGGCCGAGCGGGTAGCCACCGATATGATCGCGCCCGTGGTCATCCTGACCGCATTCTCCCAGCGTGAGCTGGTCGAGCGGGCCCGCGATGCGGGAGCCATGGCGTATCTGGTGAAGCCGTTCACCAAGGCGGATCTGGTCCCCGCGATCGAGATCGCGGTCAGCCGCTTCCAGGAGGTGGCCGCGCTGGCCGGCGAGGTCGGCACGCTCAAGGAGCGACTGGAGGTGCGCAAGCTCCTCGACCGGGCCAAGGGCAAGCTCCAGACCGAGCAGGGAATGTCCGAGCCGGACGCGTTCCGCTGGATCCAGAAGACTTCCATGGACCAGCGCCTGGCCATGCGGGCCGTGGCGGAGCGGGTGCTCGAGGGCAGCATGGTCCCGGGCGGCGCCGCAGGCGGTACCGATGCGGCGGCCGGGGCGGTCGGGACTAAGCCGGATTCGGGTGCCTGAGCAGGCCCCGGATTCACGCGGCTGAGCAGGCCAGGATTCACGAGTCTTGAGCAGGTCTTAAGCGCGGTCTGCAGGCGCTGGGTGGCTTCCCGGGATCGAGCCCGGGGAACTTTTGGTGCCGTGTCGGCCTTCCCCGGGCCGACATGTTCTCTACTCAGCTCCCCGGGCTCTCCCCACCACGGTAGCGAGGAGTCCCCGCGCCGCGCAAAGGGGCGGCCATTCCCTGGCCGGTTTGTGATAAACGTCCGGTCACGTGCGGTTTCCCGGCTAGCACGGTGACTGACCTGGTCATCCCCGCCTGGCTCACTCGCCTGGCGCGACGATGTCGCCAGGATTGTGGCCACCGGCTGGGACCTGGTCGCGGAGCAGGCAGGTCAGCCTGGCCGAGCAGACCCGGCGGCCCCGGCCATCGCTGATCGCGATCTCGTAGGTGGCGGTGGTCCGCCCGCCATGCACGCGGGTAGCGACGCCGGTGACCACGCCGCCGGCCACCGCGCGGTGGTGCGTGGCGCTGATCTCGATCCCCACCGCGAACCGTCCGGCCCCGGCCTGCAGGGCCGCGCCCAGCGAGCCCAGGGTCTCGGCCAGCACGCAGGAGGCGCCGCCGTGCAGGAGACCGTAGGGCTGGATGTTGCCGTCTACCGGCATGGAGCCAATGACCTGCTCCGCGCGGGCCGCGCTGATGGTGATGCCCATCCGGCCCGGCAGGGTGCCCTCGCTGAGCCGGGCGAAGCCCTCGATGATCCGCGCATCGCCGTCCTGGCTGGCCGGTGCGCCGCCGTCCTGGCTGGCTGGGGCCGCCGCGTCCTGGCCGGCCGGTGCCGCCGCGTCCTGCCCAGCCGGTGCTGTCTCGCCCTGGCCAGACCGCGTCCCGCCGTCTCGACCCACCCGCGCCTCCGGAAGTTGCGACCCGGCGCCTGATGCGCCGTAGGGGAAGCCTAGGCCGGCCGCGCGAGCCCGGCTCGCATCGGTCTCCCCGGTACACGAGTGGCTGCCGAGGTCCAAGCGGGCAGAGTGATCCAAGTGACCAGAGTCGCCTATACGTGCTTTGGGGCGGGATACGGGAGTTGCCCTCCCCGGCACATCACCATCGCATCACATAGTCGGAAAAGATCAGAGGATCTGCCCCGAAACACTGGCGTTTCACGCAGGTGAGCGTTAACAATGCCCCGGGGGGCTATCTGTGCGAGCCTCGGGAACCCAACGAAGGGAATCTCCATGCGTCCAGTGTTAAGAGGGAAGATCAGTACCTCAGGTCTGCGGATCGGCGCGGTTGCCGCGCTCGCGCTCGCGAGTGTGGCGTCGCTGGCCGCGATGAAGTCCGCTCCGGTTGCGCGCGCGGGCGGCGGCTGCTCGCCGACCGTGTCCAAGCAGTTCTTCGGCAAGACCATTGAGCCGTACACCGGCAAGAACACCGCGGTGTTCCGCTACACGCTGACGAACTGCCGCGGCACGCAGGTCAAGATCCTCACGTACGGCGGCACCGTACAGTCGATTGTCACCCCGTCGCGGCGCGGCCGGGAGGCCAACGTGGTGCTGGGCTTCAAGACGCTGAGGGACTACGTGAAGTTCGCCAGCCCGCCTGTGATCGCCAACGGAGGCCCGTACTTCGGCGAGACGATCGGCCGGTACGGCAACCGGATCGCCAAGGGCACGTTCAAGCTGAACGGCAAGACCTACACCTTGCCGCTCAACAACGGCGCCAACAGCCTGCACGGCGGGCTCGTCGGCTTCGGCAATCACATCTGGGCATCCCAGAAGGTGACCGCGCCCGGTTCGGCCGGCGTGCGGTTGACGCTGGTCAGCCCGAACGGTGACGCAAGCGGGGCCGCCGGATCCCCCGGCTGCGTCGCCGCCTGCACGGGGTACCCGGCCCAGCTCACCGTGGTGGTTACCTACACGCTGAACAACCGGGGTCAGCTCGGCATCCACTACAAGGCCACCAACAACGACAAGAAGCTGTCGACGGTGCTCAACCTGACCAACCACAGCTACTTCAACATGGCTGGTGAGGCGTCAGCGGCAGGCTCGGCGTACCGGCAATTCGTCCAGATCAACGCCAACAGGTACACGCCGGTCGACTCGACCCTGATCCCGCTCGGTACCGAGCCGTCGGTCAAGGGCACGCCGTTCGACTTCACCCGCCCGCACACGATCGGTTCGCGGATCGATGATGTCAGCGCTCCGGACC
>DASQRM010000003.1:0-25923 GCA_035642895.1 Streptosporangiaceae bacterium
GTCGATCGTGGGGGACACCAGCCCCGCTCTTGGCACCCTGAGGCCGCCGGCCACCGCGCCGCGGCCCAGCCCCGGGGGCAACCGGGCCACCGCGGCCACCGCGACTGTGGTCTACGGCACCTGGCGGGTGACCCGGCCGAAGAATGACCCGACCGCCGCCATGTCGTCGTGGGCCGGCCTCGGGCTCGGGCGGGCCGGGAGCCCGCTCGTCCAGGCGGGCTCGTCCGCGGGCGGCTATTTCGGTCCCTACCTGTGGTGGCGGGTGGCCCCGCAGCGGCCGAACGAGCAGCGGATCAGCCTGGACACGGCGGCGGGCGACACGATCTACGTCCGCATCCAGCTGCTGCGCGGCCAGGCCACGGTGACCATCAGGGACGAATCCACCGGCGCGGGCGGCACGTACGTCCTGCAGTACCGCCGTCTGGACGGCTGACCAGCCTGGCGTGCGACGGCTTCCTGGCCGCCTGCTTCCGGGCCGTCCTCGGCCGCTCCCCGCCGCTTCCCGACGGGGAGCGGCCCTGAGAGCATGGCCGGATGGACGGCAGTAACACCCGCGGGGTGGACGGCGTGATCAGGCGGCTGAAGGCCTGCCTCAACGGAAAGCGCAGCCCGGCCGAAAATCCTGCGGTGCCGGTCACCCCGGCGGAGCTGGCCCGGGACGCCGCGGCCGCGGTCGCCGCCGGGGCCGAGGCCATCCACCTGCACGCGCGCGGCCCGGACGGTGCCGAGTCGGTGCGCGCCGCTGACGTCGGCGCGGCGGTGGCCGCGGTGCGCGCGGCCTGCCCGGGCACCCCGGTCGGGGTGTCCACCGGGCTGTGGATCACGAACGGGGACGCGGCGGCCCGGCACACCGCCGTCGCGGGCTGGGCGGGCCTGGACGCCGCCGCGCGGCCCGACTTCGCCTCCGTGAACGTCAGCGAGACAGGCTGGGCTGGCGTGGCCCGCGTGCTCGGCGCGGCCGCGATCGCCGTGGAGGCCGGGGTGTGGTCGGCCGCGGACGTGCCGGTACTGGCCGCGGCCGGGCTGCCCCAGCCGCCGTTGCGGATCCTGGTCGAGATCATGGGCGAGCCTGCTCCCGCGGCCCCCCGGGCCGCCGAGGCCATCCTGCGCGCCCTTGACGCCTCCGCGGTGCACGGGCTCCCGCGCTTGCTGCATGGCGAGGGAGATAGCTGCTGGCCCCTGGTGGCGCACGCGGCCCGGGAGGGACTGCCCACCCGGATCGGCCTGGAGGACACCCTGGCCGGCCCGGACGGCGGCCCGGCCAGCGGTAACGCCGAACTGATCCGCTGTGCGCTGGAAATGCTGGGCCGCGCCGAACGCTAGCGGGCGGCCAGGATCAGCTTCTGCAGGGCGGTCCCGGGCTGCACCAGGGTCGCGTTGCTGACCGCCCGGCCGTTCAGCTTCACCGTCGGGGTGGCGTTGATGCCGCCCTTGATGACCTGCTCGCTGAACGGGACGGCCTGCGGGGCGAAGGTCTGGGACGAGACACAGTTCGTGAACGACGCGCTGGTCAGCCCGATCTTGCGGCCCAGCGCGAGGAGCAGGCTGATCGGGAACCCATTCTGGGCCCGTTCGTCGGGCTGGTTGGAGTAGAGCAGGTTGTGGTACCTCATCCACGACCCGGCGGCCACGCACTGCGCCGCCGCCCACGCCCGCACCGAGTTGTCCTGGGCCGGCTGTTCGCCGAGGAAGATCGTGAACGGGTGGTAGATGACCCGCACCTGGCCCTGGCGGGCCAGCTTCTGCACCGTCGCGCCGTTGGCCTTCTCGAACGTGTCGCAGATCGGGCACTGGAAGTCCTCGTAGATGTCCAGCACCGGCGTCTTCACCCCGGGCTGGGCGTTGGTCACGCTGTGATCTGCGTTCTTCGTGACCGGCGCGAACGGGCCGTTGTAGTAGGCGTCATGCACCGAACCCGTGCTCGTGCCGGTGCTCTGACCGGGCCGGACCACCAGGATGACGATGACCGCGATCACGATCGCGCCCAGTGCGCTGCCCACCACGATGAGTACCCGGTTGCGCTGGCGGCGGCGGGCCGCACGCTCCCGCTCCAGCCGGATCCGCTCCCGGGCCGCGGCCCGGCCGGACTTGCTCATGTCGCAGCGGGCTCCTTGGAATCGGGCTGGCCGGAAACGGGCTTACCGGAAATGGGCTCCTTGGAATACTGGTCTTTGCTGCACTGGGGACACAGGCCGAACAGCTCGATGGTGTGGTCCACCGCGGTGAAGCCGGCCTCGGCCGCGACCTGCTCGGCCCAGCGCTCCACGGCCCGGCCCTCCACTTCGACGCTGGTCCCGCAGGTCCGGCAGATGAGGTGATGATGGTGGGCGTTGCTCTCGCACCGGCGGTACAGCGTCTCGCCGTGCGCGTCGCGGATGGTGTCGACCCGGCCGTCCTCGCTCAGCACCTGCAGGTGCCGGTAGACGGTAGTCAGGCCGATGTGCTCGCCGCGCTGGCGCAGTTCCGCGTGGATCTGCTGGGCGCTGCAGAATCCCGGCAGCCCGCCGAGAACCGCCGACAGTGCCTCAGCCTGCCGGGTCCCGCGCACCCGGGTGCCCCCGGACGGACGCTTAGCAGGCACCGGCGTCATCACACCCGCACATTAGCAGCCGTGACCCGTGCTCCCCAGCACCGCGCCAGGCCCCGGGCCTGGCCGGGCGCCGCCCGCGCAGCGCGGCCCAGCCCCGCCCGGCGGCGTAGCAGACCGCCCCCAGCGTGCCCACGAAGAAGCCAACTGGCCAGTTCGTCTGGTACGCGGCGGCGATCGAGACCCAGACCACCACGACGGCGATGACGGCGGACAGCGCCAGGGCGGGCAGCGGCTTGCTGGTCACCGAGCGGGCCGCGGCGGGCGGGCCGATCATCAGGCTGAAGATCAGCAGCGCCCCCACGACCGGCAGGGTCATGCTCGTGGCCAGCGCCACCACCACGAGGAACAGGGTCTCCACCCGGGCCGGCCGGATGCCGCGCGCCTCGGCCAGTTCCGGCATCACCGAGGAGAGCAGGAGCGGCCGGTACAGCGCGATGATGGCCGCGACGCAGACCGCGGCGAGAATCGCGATCGGGAGGACCTCGCTGCTGCTCACCCCCAGCACCTCGCCGAACAGCAGGGCGTAGATCTCCGGCGCGTACTCCGTGCTGAAGCTCAGGAACAGCGCGCCCAGGCCGAGCAGGACCACGAGAGCCAGGGCCGTGGCCACGTCCCGCCGCCCGTGGCGGCTGAGCCAGCCGATCCCGAGCGCGCCGACCAGGGCCGCCACGGCCAGCCCGATGAGCGTGCTGATCCCGAGCAGGCTGGCCGCGGCCGCGCCCGCGAACGCCCCCTGCGGAACCGCGTCCGCCACGAACGCCGCGCCGCGCAGCACGATGAAGAACCCGACGATGCCCGCCACGATCGCGACGATGGTGCCCACCAGCCAGGCGTTGGTCATGAATCCGGAGAACATCGGCTCAGGCCCGCCTGACCCGGCTGGTGATCCCCTGCACCGCGACATAGCCCAGGAAGATCAGCGTGACCACGAAGAAGCTGACCGGCCAGCCGTGCCGGGCCGGTGGCCAGTAGAAGCTGTCGTAGGCCAGCAGCACCCCCAGCCAGGTGGCGGCCAGGCCGGCCAGCGCGCCCCAGGCCATGGCCAGTCCCGGGCGGCTGCTCAGCCGGAGCCCGATCGCTGCGGGCCCGATCAGCAGCGCCGTGGACAGGATGGTGCCGATCGTCATGGCGGACAGGGCGACGGCGACGGAGATGGCGATCAGGACCAGGAGGCCGACCAGCCGCACGCTGATCCCGCGGACGGCGGCCAGGTCCGGAGCGACCGAGCTGAGCAGCAGCGGCCGGTACAAGATGGCCACAATGCCCACGGCCGCCACGCTGAGCAGCGTGATGACCGGCAGCAGGGAACTGCTGATGGTGAACATGGAGCCGAACAGGATCGTGATCGTGGCCCCGGAGACGCTGCTGCGCGTGGTGTCCCAGTAGAGGAAGAGCGCGGCCAGGCCGAGGGCCACCCCCGGACGATCCCGGTGGCCAGGTCCCGGCCGCGGGGCCGCTGGACGCCGATCATGTCCATCACCCCGGCGGCCAGCACGCCCACCCCGACGAAGCCCCACAGCGGGCTGACTCCGACCAGGTAGGACGCGGAGCCGCCGGTGACGCTGATGTCGGCCAGGGCGTGCCCCGCGTAGGACTGGCCGCGGATCACCGCGAACGAGCCCACGATCCCGGACACCAGCGCGACAACCCCGCCCGCGGCCAGGGCCACGTGCACCGGGGCGCTGGAGAAGAAACCCGGTTCGACAATCATGTGCAGCAGGTTGGGCACGGACGGATCACGCGCCCTCGTGAATGACCGGTTCGGGTTCCGGCTCCGGGACGTCAAGCCCTACCCCGCGCGATGCCGCGACCACCAGGATCCGTCCATGCACCCTGATTACGTCCACGTGCTGGCCATACAGCTCGCTGAGGACCTCAGGGCGTACCACCTCGGCGGTGGTTCCGCTGGCTGCGCGGCCCGCCGCCATGTATACGAGCCGGTCCATGACCGGCAGCAGCGGGTTCATGTCGTGGGCCGAGATGAGCACCGCGATCTGCTGCTCGCGCGCGACCCGGCTGAGCAGTCCGACCACGTCCTGCTCGCTGGCGATGTCCAGGTTGGCCAGCGGTTCATCGAGCAGGAGCAGCCGGGGGCGGCTGATCAGTGCGTGCGCGATCAGCACCCGCTGCTGCTCGCCGCCGGACAACAGGCCCACCCTGGTGTCGCCGAACCGGTCCGCGCCCACGGCGCGCAGCATCTCGTCGACCTTCTGCCGGCGCCGGGCCGACGGCAGCGGGAGGCCCAGCCGCTGCCCGTCCAGTCCCAGGCCGACCAGGTCGCGGGCGCGCAGCGGCATGTCCGGGTCGAGCAGGATCTTCTGCGGGACGTAGCCGATCACCGAGCCGCGCCGGGTGCGCGGCTGGCCCGCCACCCGCACCGTCCCGGCCGAGGGCGCCTGCAGGCCGAGGATGACCCGCAGCAGGGTGGTCTTGCCCGCGCCGTTCGAGCCGATCAGGGCGGTGAACTCGCCCGGGCGGAGAGCGAAGCTGACGTCGTCGAGGATCTTCCGGCCCGAGAGCCACAGGCTGACGCCCTGCACATCGAGCAGTTCGCCGGTGTTCCCCTCGGCGTCGCGCAGTTCTCTCACCGGCAGGTCTCCCACCGGCCGTTCTCCCACGGGCCGTTCTCCCACGGGGCGTTCTCCCGCCGGGCGCGCCATCACTTCAGCCTCTCGGTGGAGATCCCGTGCTGCACCGCCCGCTGCAGCGCGGCCGTCTCGGCCATCATCCAGGACTGGTAGGTGTAACCCGGTTCCGGCATGGTCTCGTAGACGCCCACCACCGGGATCCCGTCGCGGTGCGCCGTGGCCAGGAACGAGGCGGTCAGCGAGTCGGTCACCTGCTGGTTGTACAGGAACACCTTGACTTTGTGCCCGGAGAACAGGCCGTTCTGGAGGGATACGTACTGCGGGGCCGGATCCACGCCGTTCATGATGCCGGCCTGGAAGGCGAACGGGGTGAGGTTCCGGGTGCCCGCGGCCTGCAGCAGGTAGTCGCCGACCGGCTCGGTGGTGGCCACCGGCGTCCCCGGGTAGTGCGCCTTGAACTGTGCGATGGCGTGATACCAGGGCTGCAGGGACGCCTCGAAGGCGGCCGCCTTCGCCGCGAAGTACGCCTTGTGGGCCGGCTGGAGAGCCGAGAGGTCCGCCGCCACGGCCTTGGCCACGGCGGGCATGGTGGACGGCTTGTACCACAGGTGCGGGTTGGGCGTGCTGTCCGGCAGGCCGAGCAGATGCTGCACGTCGATGACCTTGCGGCCGCTGTTCGGGGCCGCGGCCTCGATCTTGTTCATGTACGTGTCGTAGCCCAGCCCGTTCTGCACGACCAGGCCCGCGCTGCTGATCAGACTGGCCACGCTCGGGCTGGCCTCGAACGAGTGCGGGTCGGTGTTGGGGTTGCTCTCGATGGCGCTGGCGTGCACGTACTTGCCGCCGACCTGGCTGATGACGTTCGCGTACTCGTTCTCGGCGCCGACCGCGGTGATGGTGGCGCTCGAGTTGGCCGCCGGGGTCGTCCCGGAACCGGACGAGCACGCCGCGGCCAGGGCCCCGGTCATGGCCACAGCGACAGCGAGCAGGACGGGCCGGGCGACTGCTGGCCTGAGCACGGGCATGGGTCCCCTCTCCGGGGTCACTCGGTGTGGAGGTCCGGTGCCGCCCTGGATTCAGCGGCGGTCCGGCGCGGTGGCCGCTGGCGGGGCTCCCTTCCGGGCGCGCGCACTAGGCGGGCTGGCCCAAGATGGGGGCATGGCCAGCCGACTGAAGAACGCGACCAGCCCGTACCTGCTGCAGCACGCGGACAACCCGGTGGACTGGTGGCCGTGGTCCGAGGAGGCCTTCGCTGCGGCGCGGGCCCGCGACGTGCCGGTCCTGCTGTCCGTGGGGTACTCGGCGTGCCACTGGTGTCACGTGATGGCGCACGAGTCGTTCGAGGATCCGCAGACCGCCGCGCTGATGAACGAGAACCTGGTCGCGATCAAGGTTGACCGGGAGGAACGCCCGGACGTGGACGCGGTCTACATGACCGCGACCCAGGCCATGACCGGCCAGGGCGGCTGGCCGATGACCGTGTTCATGACCCCGGACCGGGATCCCTTCTTCTGCGGAACCTATTTCCCCCGGGAGCATTTCCAGCGCCTGGTGCTCGGGGTGGCCAAGGCGTGGCGGGAGGACCGGGACAACGTCACCGGCCAGGCCCGGGAGATCTCCGCGGCGCTGGCCGAGCGGGCCGCGCCGCCCCCCGGGCAGGCCCTGGACCTGGCCAGTGACCTTCCGGGCGGTGCCGAGGCTGTGCTCGCCCAATCGTGTGACGGGGCGGTCCTCACCCTGGCCGAGAGCTACGACGCGGCCGCCGGGGGATTCGGCGGCGCGCCTAAGTTCCCGCCGTCGATGGTGCTCGAATTCCTGCTCCGGAACTCCGAGAGCGCGCGACAGCGCAACGGCGAGCCCGCCGCGATGGCGTTGGGGATGGTAACCGGGACCGCTGAGGGAATGGCCCGCGGGGGCATGTATGACCAGCTCGTGGGGGGATTCGCCCGGTATTCCGTGGATGCCGGCTGGGTGGTGCCGCACTTCGAGAAGATGCTCTACGACAACGCGCTGCTGGCCCGGGTGTACGCGCACCTGTGGCGGCGCACCGGGTCGGAGCTGGGCCGCCGGGTGGCCCGGGAGACCTGCGCCTGGATGCTTGACGAGCTCGGGACCGCCGACGGCGGGCTCGCCTCGGCCCTGGACGCGGACAGCGACGGCGCGGAGGGCCTCTTCTATACCTGGACGCCGGACGAGCTGGCCGGGGTGCTCGGGGCGGCGGACGCGGAGTACGCCGCGGCGGAGTTCGGGGTGACGGCCGCCGGGACCTTCGAGCACGGCCGGTCGGTGCTGCAGCGGCGCGCCGATCCCGCCGACCCCGCCCGGTTCGACCGGATCCGGGCCGCCCTGCTGGCCGCGCGCGGCCAGCGCGTCCGGCCGGGGCGCGACGACAAGGTGGTCGCGGCGTGGAACGGGCTGGCTATCGCGGCGCTGGCCGAGACGGGGCTGCTGCTCGGCGAGCCGGCCTTCACCGACGGGGCCCGGCGGGCGGCGGAGTTGCTGGCCCGGGTGCACTTGTCGGCGGGGCGGCTGGCCCGGACGTCGCGGGACGGCGTGGCGTCCAGCAGCGCCGGGGTGCTCGAGGACTACGCGTGCGTGGCCGAGGGGTTGCTGACCCTGTCCGGGGTGACCGGCGAGGCGCGCTGGCTGTCCCTGGCGGGGGAGTTGCTGGACACCGCGCTGGAGCGGTTCGGCGACGGAACCGGCGGCTTCTACGACACCGCCGACGACGGGGAGGCGCTGGTCTACCGGCCCGCGGATCCCGCGGACGGCCCCACCCCGTCGGGGGCCTTCGCCGTGGCCGGCGCCCTGCTCAGTTACTCGGCGCTCACCGGGTCGGTGCGCCACCGGGAGGCCGCGGCGGCCGGGCTCGGGCTGCTCCGGCCGATCGCGGCCCGGTTCCCGCGGGCCGCCGGGTCGGGCCTGGCGGTCGCCGAGGCCCTGATCTCCGGGCCCGCCGAGATCGCGGTGGTCGGCCCGGCCGACGACCCGCGCACGGCCGGGCTGCATGTCACGGCGCTGCGCGCCGCCCCGCCGGGAGCGGTGATCGCCCTCGGCGACGGCCGGCTGGCGGGCGACGCGGATCGTGAGATACCGCTGCTCACCGGGCGCGGCCTGGTCGGCGGGGCCCCGGCCGCCTACGTGTGCCGCGGGTTCACCTGCCTCGCGCCGGTGACCGAGCCGGAGTCGCTGCGCGCCGCGCTGTCCGGTGCGGCGTCCGCGGGCTGAGGCTTAGCGTGCACTGGCTGAGGCTTGGCGCGCGGGCTGTGGCTGAGCGATCGCTGGGTGAGGGCTCCAAGCATGCTGCATGAGCGTTGTGTAAATGGCACCGTAATTTTCCCGGATCGTGATCTGGCCAACCCCTCCGCTGGCCTGGGCATCCGCTCGCCCCGGTCGGCCGGGCGGGGCAAGCCGGGCGGCGGGGGCCCTGGTATGCGCGCCGACGCCGGGGTATACCGGACCTCGTGACTCCGGCTCGGGCGATGGCACGGCGCGGTGCGCCACGACGGCGTGCCGTGCTGCTCTGTGCGGGCGCACGCCGCTACAGCGTCGTGCTGCTGGCGGGGGTGGCCCTGGCGGGTACCGCGGCGGCCGCGCGAGTACCGGTGCCCGTGGGCGGACCCGAGCAGGCGGCGAGCCCGGCGGCCACGGCCGCCGCCCACACTCACGCCACGCACCGCAAGCTGCTCCGAGCCGATGTGATGGTCGTGGCCCAGAAGGCGTTGCCGGCCAAGGTCGTGGCCCGGGTGGCCCGGCTACGCGGCGTCCAGGCGGCCCGGGCGGTCGACGCGGCGCGGGTCCGGGTGAACGGGACGTTCGCGGCGGTCCTGGGGGTGGACCCGGACACGTTCCGCGCCTTCGCCGCAGGACCGACCGCCTCGGCCAGCCCGCTGTGGCGGAACGTGGCCAACGGCGCGATCGCCGTCTCCTACACCATGGGCCAGCAGGGCCGGCTGCCGCGGGGCGGGACCGTCCAGGTGACCGGGCGGACCACGCAAACGCTGCGTGTCGCGGGGTTCGGCACGGTCGGGATCGGCGGGGTCGACGCGGTGATCTCCCAGACCGAGGCCCGCGCGCTCGGTTTCCCGGCCGGCAACGCGATCGTGGTGAGTGCCCCGCACAAGCGGGTCGCCGCGCTGGTCCGCCAGATCAGGTCACGGATGCCACGGGGAGCCGTGGTCGAGCCGCTGGTCACGACGTCGGCTCAAGGGACCCCGGCCGCGGCCGGGCTGGCCGGCTCGTCGCTCACCGGAACCGCGGCCAGCGCCACGGCCAACGGGCGGGCGGCGCTCAGCATGCCCGAGCTCGTCGCGATGCTCAAGGCCGCGGCCAGCCGGGTGGGCTACCCGTACGTGTGGGGTGGCTCCGGGCCGACCACGTTCGACTGCTCCGGGCTGGTGCAATGGTCGTTCGCCCGGGCTGGGGTGGTCATGCCGCGGGTCGCCGCGGACCAGGCCCGGACCGGGCCCGCGATCCCGTTCAGCCGGGCCCAGGCGGGTGACCTGCTGTTCTACCGCACCGATCCCACCGCGCCGGACTACATCTCCCACGTGGCCATCTACCTGGGTAAGGGCCTGATGATCCAGGCGCCCCATTCGGGGGCGAACGTGCAGATCGTCCCCGTGGCGCTGGGCAGCGAGTTCGCGGGCGTGGTACGTGTCTCCCCGGCCATCGCCGCCCAGGCGGCCGCCGCCCCGCTGGGCTGACCAGCCGGATCCCCGTGCGTGAGTGCGATCCTGCTTTGCTGCGTCCGGTGCTTGCCCATGCCCCGGTCCCGTGATTACGTAATTACATGAGTACTGGGAAACACGGCGACGATGCCGTGCCGGGCGACGAGGTCCGGGGGTGGTTCGCGGGCCGGCTGCCCACGGGCTGGTTCACCGAGGCGCCTGAGGTCATGGTGGACCGGGAAGAGATCACCGTGGTCGGGCCCCTGGACGACCTGGGCCTGGCCGCCGACGCCGCACCGGCCGAGCAGGCGGCCGCGGTGGACGGGCGGGCCCGCCGGTTCCGTGAGGAAACCCGCGACAACCGGATCGAGATCGCCCGCGAGGCCGAGGTCAAGTTCAGCCGCAAGGTGTCCTGGGGTGTCATCTGCGGAGGCCAGAAGGTGATGTTCACCACATTGACTGTCCCGGTGATGACCCGCCTGCGGCAGTCCGAGCGCCGGGTCCTCGACACCCTGGTGGACGCCGGGGTGGCCCGCAGCCGCAGCGACGCCCTGGCCTGGTGCGTGCGCCTGGTCGGCGAGCACGAGGAGTCCTGGCTCGGGCAGTTGCGTGAGGCGCTGCGCCGGGTCGAGGCGGTCCGAGTCCAGGGACCCCAGACCTGACCCGCGCCCCTGCTACGGCGCCGCTGGCGGCCGTTACGGCGCCGCTGGCGGCGGCCTCCTGAGCCAAGGGGCGGGCTCGCTTTGGTGAACAAAGCGTAACGAGTTGTCGTAATTTCGCTACTTTCTGTTTAGATAGCTCCAAGGCCGGATGAGTCTGCGGGGGACCTGGTCCTGTCACGAGGCCGCCCCAGTGGTGACATCCTTGATACGGGCAGGCCATGCCCATTGGCCGGTGGCTAGCGGCGGGAGTAGGTACGCATGGGGCTGCGCGAGGTTCGGATAGGGCTCCGCGATCTCGCGTACCGCGCCTACGAGCGCAGGCTGGAAGCGTCCCTGGCCGGGGATCCCATCCCGCGCCACGTCGGCGTGATCCTGGACGGCAACCGGCGCTGGGCGCGGCTGGCGGGCTTCACCGACGTCAGCAACGGCCACCAGAAGGGCGCCGACCACATCTTCGAGCTGCTCGGCTGGTGCAGTCAGGCCCGGGTCGAGGTGGTCACCCTCTGGCTGCTGGCCACGGATAACCTGTCCCGGCCGGCGGCCGAGCTGGACCCGCTGCTGAAGATCATCGAGAGTACGGTCCGTGCGCTGGCCGACGGTGGCTGGCATGTGAAGCCGGTAGGCGCGCTCGACCTGCTGCCTGCCGAGACGGCCCAGGTGCTCAAGGACGCGGGTGAGGCCACCGCGGGCCGCCCTGGGCTGCTGGTCAACGTGGCCATCGGGTACGGCGGGCGGCGGGAGATCGCCGACGCGGTCCGCTCCCTGCTGCAAGACCATGCGATCAAGGGGACCACGATCGAGGAACTGGCCGAGGTGCTCGATGTGGAGCACATCGCGGAGCACCTCTACACCGCGGGGCAGCCCGATCCCGACCTGGTCATCAGGACCTCCGGAGAGCAGCGGCTGAGCGGATTCCTCCTCTGGCAGAGTGCGCACTCGGAGTTCTACTTCTGCGACGCTTACTGGCCAGACTTCCGGCGGGTCGACTTCCTCCGCGCGCTGCGCTCCTATTCCGCGCGCCAGCGCAGGTTCGGGTCTTAAACCTCTTCCGGCGTGGTGTGCGACACCTCGCCTGGGTCTTCCGGGGATGGCACAGCCCAGGTACCTTTCAATCAGGTGGACGGTGCCTAGCCGTCCCCCCGGGAAGGCCCTCGACATCCTCGAGCTTCGTGTCCTGGCACGCAGGCGAGACGAGCGAAGGGCCGGGATCTGGCCCTTTGAAGGGCTGTCCCGGTCCTGGAGACACATCTGTGTCCGAGCGCGGCGCCACTTCAGGCGCCCAGGGGAGAACGAGTGGCTAGTTCTTCTGCCCGCCGCGAGCCGCGGCCCAGCAATGCCAGTACTGACATGGACGGTGGGGCTCCGGCCTTGTCCGGAAGCCGCCGGTTCAGCTACGTGCTGGACACCAGCGTCCTGCTCGCCGACCCGGCTGCGATCAGCCGGTTCGCCGAGCACCGCGTGATCATCCCCATCGTCGTCATCACCGAACTGGAGGCCAAGCGTCATCATCCCGAACTGGGCTATTTCGCCCGTCAGGCCCTCCGGCATCTGGATGACCTGCGGATCGAGTTCGGCCGGCTGGATGCCGACCTGCCGATCGGTGACGAGGGCGGAACGGTCCGGGTCGAGCTGAACCATTCGGATCCCACGGTCCTCCCCCCGGGATTCCGGCTCGGCGACAACGACACGCGGATCCTGTCAGTCGGGCGCAGTCTGGCGGCCGAGGGCGAAGACGTGGTCCTGGTCAGCAAGGATCTGCCGCTGCGGGTCAAGGCGGCGTCGATCGGGCTGACCGCCCAGGAGTACCGGGCCGAGCTGCCCGCCGACTCGGGCTGGACCGGCATGACCGAGCTCGCCGTGAGCGCAGACGACATCCAGGAGCTCTACGACACCGGCAAGCTGGACTGCGAGCAGGCCCGTGACCTCCCGTGCCACACGGGGCTGGTACTGGCCGCGGCCGGGTGCAGTGCGCTCGGCCGGGTACTGCCGGACAAGTCCGTCCGGCTGGTGCGCGGCGACCGGGAGGCGTTCGGCCTGCACGGCCGCAGCGCCGAGCAGCGGGTCGCGCTCGACCTGCTGCTGGACCCGGACGTCGGGATCGTCTCGCTCGGCGGGCGGGCCGGCACCGGGAAGTCCGCACTCGCCCTCTGCGCGGGCCTGGAAGCCGCGATGGAGCGGCACCAGCACCGGAAGGTGGTGGTGTTCCGGCCGCTGTACGCGGTGGGCGGCCAGGAGCTCGGCTATCTGCCCGGCTCAGAGGCCGACAAGATGAATCCGTGGGCCCAGGCGGTGTACGACACGCTGTCCGCGGTTACCTCGCAGGATGTGATCGACGAGGTGCTGGCCCGCGACATGTTCGAGGTGCTGCCGCTCACCCATATCCGGGGCCGCTCGCTGCATGACTCGTTCGTCATCGTCGATGAGGCCCAGTCCCTTGAGCAGAGCGTCCTGCTGACCGTGCTGTCCCGGATCGGTTCCGGGTCCCGGGTCGTGCTGACCCACGACATCGCGCAGCGCGACAACCTGCGGGTGGGCCGGCACGACGGCGTGGTCGCGGTCATCGAGAAGCTGAAGGGGCATCCACTGTTCGCGCACGTCACCCTGGTCAGGTCGGAACGCTCCCCGATCGCGGCCCTCGTCACCGAGATGCTCGAGGACTCGGGCCTGTAGTAGACCCCGGGTAGCGGGAGGCCCCGGCAAGTCGGCAGACTACTCCACATGGTTTTCGACTTGCCGGAGCTTCTCGCTGCCCGCCGCGGTGAGGGCTACGCCCTCGCCAGCGAGCACCTGAACCCCCAACTCCCCCGGATGCTGCACGCCATCGGCTTCGACCGCGTGTACGAGCGCGCGGAAGGCGCCTACCTCTACGACTCCGATGGCCAGCGCTACGCCGACTTCCTAGCGGGCTTCGGGGTCTTCGGCGTCGGCCACAACCACCCCGTGGTCCGCAAAGCCCTGCACGACATGCTCGACGCCGAACTCGCCGATCTGGTCCAGTTCGACACCCCCCTGCTGCCCGGCCTGCTCGGGGAACGGCTGCTGGCCAAGGCCCCGGGCCTGGACCGGGTGTACTTCTGCAACAGCGGCACGGAGGCGGTGGAAGCGGCGCTGAAGTTCGCCCGGTACGCGACCGGGCGGCAGCGGATCATCTACTGCGACCACGCCTACCACGGGCTCACGGTCGGCTCGCTGTCGGCCAACGGGTCAGGCGAGTTCCGCAAGGGCTTCGGCCCGCTGCTGCCGGACACGATGATCCCGTTCGGCGACCTGGAGGCCCTCGAAGCCGAGTTGCGCCGCGGCGACGTGGCCGGATTCATCATCGAGCCCGTGCAGGGCAAGGGCGTCGCCGTGGTCCCGCCTGGCTTCCTGGCCGCGGCCCGCGCCCTGCTGCACGAGCACGGGGCCCTGCTGATCTGTGATGAGGTGCAGTCCGGAATCGGGCGTACCGGCCGGTTCTTCGCCTATCAGCACGATGACGTCGAGCCGGACATCGTGGCCGTGGCCAAGGCGCTGTCCGGCGGGTTCGTCCCGGTCGGGGCCACGCTGGCCAAGGAGTGGATCTTCGACAAGGTCTACTCGTCGATCGACCGGGTACTGGTCCACGACTCCACGTTCGGCTCCAACGCGGCCGCGATGACGGCCGGGCTGGCGTCCCTCGCCGTCCTCGACGACGAGCACCTGGTGGAGAACGCCGAGCAGACCGGCGTCCTGCTGCGGGAGGCTCTGCAGCTCCTGGTGGACAAGTACGAGCTGCTCGCCGAGGTCCGCGGCCGCGGGCTGATGATCGGCCTGGAGTTCGGCCGGCCGAAGGCCATGCGCCCCCGGGCGGCGTGGAACATGCTCCAGGCCGCCCGGCATGGCCTGTTCGCGCAGACCGTGGTGGTCGCGCTGTTCCAGCGGCACCGCATCCTCACCCAGGTAGCGGCGGATTTCACCGAGGTGATCAAGCTGCTGCCGCCGCTGATGATCGGGGATGCCGAGGTCGACCTGTTCCGGGACGCGTTCGTGGAAGTCATGGACGATGCCAGCCGGGGCAGCGGGCTGATCTGGGACTTCGGCCAGACCCTGGTCAAGCAGGCGGTCAGCGCGCGTCGTCACTGAGCGCGTTGTCGCCGAGTTCATTGCCACTGAGCTCGTTGTCGCTGAGCAGGGCCTGGGCGATGCTGAGATCCACTGGATAGGTGATCTTGATGTTGCGTTCGGTGCCGGGCACCACGGCCACCGGCACGTCCGGCAGATACCGCATGACCACCCCGCAGTCGTCGGTGGCGGCGAGGTCCGCGAACGCGGGGTCAGCCACCGCCAGCTCGTGGGCCTGGCGGATCACCGACAGCCGGAAGCCCTGCGGGGTCTGGCAGCGTCGCAGCGTGTCGCGGTGCGGCATCCCGGTCATCAGGCCGTCTTCGACCACCACGATCGTGTCGGAGGTGGGCACCGCCACCCCCACCGCCTGGTACGTGTCCAGCGCGCGTACGCAGCCGGCGATGGTGGCCTGGTCGAGCAGCGGCCGGGCGGCGTCGTGGAACAGCACGTTGCCCTCATCCGGGCCCAGCGCCGCGATCGCCCGCCGGGTCGACTCCGGCCGCGTATTCCCGCCCTCGATGATCCCGGTCACCTTGCGGTACCCGCCCAGGGCCAGCAGCTCGCGGGCGTGGCTGGCATGCCCGGGGGCCATCACGACCAAGGTGGCGTCCACCCCGGGAGCCTGCTCGAACGCGGCCACCGAGTGTTCCAGCAAGGCCCGCCCGGCCAGCGGGAGCAGCTGTTTGGGGAGCGCGGCGCCGAAGCGCACCCCCGAGCCGGCCGCCAGCACCACAGCCACCGTTCGCATGAGCGGACTCTACCTGGACCCTCCCGGGGGTGAGCTGACCCTCCGGGGGTGCGGCGGACCCTCCGGGGTGGCTGGAGCCTCTGGGGTGAGCTGGAGCCTCCGCAGTGAGCTGGAGATGGTATGCCCGGCCATCTCCGGGTAGGACAGGCAGGGATTACTCAGTGCAACCTAACCGCTGGCTGGCCAGCTACTCCTGAGACGCGCGCACGGGAGAGGGACATGACGGTAACCACGGCCGTGGTGGTACTGCCCCGGCGCGTGGCCGTCTGGGCTAACCGCCGGGCCCTGGCCCGCAACTCCCTGACCGGAATCGAGCTCGCCTGCGCCCTGTGCGCGGCCGTCTGGTTCAGCGCCGGCACCCCGCTCAGCGCCCTGGCCGGAGGCGCGGCACTGGGCGGCGGCTACCTGGCCCGGCGGGTCGGCGGCCAGCTCACCGTGGGGGCGTTCGACGGCTGGCTGGCCGGCGCCTGTGCCCTAGCGGGCGAGCTGGCGGTATACGCCGGGCTGGCCGCGGGCGCGGCACCTGGGCCGGCCCGGGTCTGGGCTCTGGCCACTGCGGCTGCGCTACTGCTCGGGATGCGGAAGGTGGCCCGGCTGTGCCGTCCGGACCGCTCTCCGGGTGAGCCACCGGCGTCGCTGGACCTCGAGACGCTGGCGGCCCACGGCCCGGTCCGCGCCGTGGCCGTCGTGGCCGGCCGCCTGGTGGGGCTGCCCGCGGGGGAGCGGGCGGCGGTGATTACGGTGACTGCGGCCCTCTACGGCACCCGCATGTCCCTGCTCGTCCTCACCTGCTGGGGGGCGGTGGCGCTGGCCTGGGCGGTCGCAGGCCCGCGACCGGGGGCCGCCACGGAGCCAGGAACCGCTGGGCAGCCAGGAGCCGCTGCGCAGGCCGGGACCGCCCCGGAGCCCGGAACCGCGCCGCGCCGCGCCCCGGGCCCGGTCCGCCGGACCGACATCGCCGCCGCGCGCGACGACGGTCCGCTGGCCCGGTTCGCGGGCGCGGTCGTGCGCGGCCAGCTGGTCCCCCTGCCCCCGGCGCTGGCCGGGTTGACGGCGACCGTCCTGCTCGCCACGCTGGGCCTGCGTGACCTGGCCGGCCTGGTCCTGCTGACCCCGGTGGCCGCGATGCTGCTCGCCGCACCGGGCTCTGGGCATCCGCACAACGGCCCGCTCGACTGGCTCACCCCCCTGGTCATCCAGGCAGGCCAGTATGTCTACCTGGCCGCGCTGGGTTTCGCCAAAGGCGTTCCCGGCCCGTTGATCTTCGCGCTCACCGCGCTCGTCGCCCTCCGCCAGCTGGACGTCGCCTACCGGGCCCGGTATCCGATGCCCGCAGGTGATCCGCGCGGCGGGATCGGCTGGGAAGGCCGGATGCTGGTGGCCGGGGTGGGCGCCATGCTCGGCGTCGCTACCTTCTGCTACCTGGCCCTGGCCGTGTACCTGATCTGGCTCCTGTCCTCGGGCAGCCTGGCCAGCTGGCTTGCGGCGCGGGCCCGCCGGCTAGGTGCCCGGCGGGCTGGCCTGGGCAGCAGTGCCCCGGGGTGCCGCCGCATTGTCGAAGGTGCGGAAGGCTAGGATCACCCCGTGGAGGGTACATCTCGATGCTCCTGCTCAGACAAGCGCCGCTGCTCAGCGGCGGGCCAAGCCAGGGATGGCGGTCACCGGTAACCATCCCTCGCCCGTGGCTGGCCGCGATTTTCGCTGCTAGCGCGCTGTTTGCTGCGGGCATGGGCGTATTCAGCACGGATTCCCTGCACCGGTTGTGGGGGCTGTTCGCGGCCGTTGCTTATGTGCTGGCCGCCGGGGTCGTCCTGGCCTGGAAATCGTCGCGGTCGGTGGATCTGGCCCTGTTCCTGGGGATCGGCGGCGCGCTGATCGCACCGCTCACCCTGCTGGCGCAGGAGGGCCGGTGGCAGCCCGAGGTAGCTGTGATCGCCCGGGGGGCCCGGCTGCTGCTCCAGCACGGCTCTCCCTACGAGAGCCCGGCCGTGATCACTGCTTCGCACGATCCCAACATCTATAACCCGTACCTGCCCGTGATGGCGATCTTCGGCCTGCCGCGGGCGCTGTTGGGCCCGGGAATCGTCACCGACCCGCGGATCTGGTTCACATTGGGCTTCGTGGCGGTGTTCGCGGCCGCGCTCGCGGCGGCTGGAGCCCGGGACGTGCTGCGCTGGACCGTCCTGGTCACCGCGACCCCGGTGATCGCGTTCTCGCTGGCTGTGGGCGGGACCGATGTCCCGGTGCTGGCGCTGCTCTGCCTCGGCCTGGCGCTGCTGTGGCGCCGCCCGCAGCCCGTGCTGGCCGGGCTGGTGCTGGGCGTCGCCGCGGCCACGAAGGCGACCGCGTGGCCCGCGCTGATCGTCGCCGGGACCATGCTCACGGTGCGGGACGGCAGGCGCGCGGCGGTCCGGTTCATGCTGGCCGCGATCGCCGCCGCGGCCGTCATCATCACGCCGGTCGCGGCGGTCTGGCCCCACTCGCTGGTGGAGAACACGATTCTTTTCCCGCTCGGGCTGGCCAAGGTCAAGTCCCAGGCGGTCAGCCCGTTGCCCGGGCACGTGCTGGCGGACACCGGCCAGCTCGGCCACACGATCGCCGTGGTCCTGCTCTGCCTGGCTGGCCTGGGGGTGCTGGTTTCGCTGGTGGTCCGCCCGCCGCGGAACGTCCCGTCCGCGACCTGGCGGCTCATCATCGGCCTGGTGCTTATGTTTGTACTGGCGCCAGCGACCAGGTTCGGTTATTTCATGTACCCGATGGGCCTGTGGGCGTGGCTGATCGTGTCCCAGATGGGCGCTCGGCACCTGCAGCCCTCGGGCCGTCCGGATGAGGAAGTCCCAGGGGGCCGACCCCCGTCCGGCGGCGTAGCCCAGCCCAGCGCCGCTTAGCGCTGCTCTGGGACGGGTCCCGCGCCGGCTGCGGCTCGCGTCGCGACTGGGCTCCGGTCACGGCTGCGGGCGACTCCTGTCACGGGTCAGTCCGTCAGTGCTCTCGTTCGGGCCTGCGCCTCAGGCTTCCGTTTCGGCCCTGCCCCGGGCTCATCCGCCCCGAAGCGGGTTGTCCGGGCCGGCGAACGCCGCCGAGTCCTTGCAGATGTTGGCGTTCGCGGTGATACCGCCGTAGCTCCTGGCCAGGTTGCTGAGCGTCTTGGCTGATGCCTTGCCCGCGCTCTTGCCTGTGCTCAGGCCGTGGTAGTTCGCTCCGAGGATGAGGTTGATGGACCCGGCGCCCAGCGCGGTGTCCTTCTGCGCGACGGCGGAGCCCAGCGCGGCCTTGAGCGTGTTGACCTCGGGAAGCTGGGCTGCGGAGGAGTACTGGATTGTGGTGCTTGTGTAGCTGTAGCTGGCCGCCGGGCCGGTGCCGGTCACGGTAAAGCCCTTGGCGGTCAGGGCGGTGGCCGCCGCGCCCGCCACCCCATTCACGCCAGATCCGTTCAGCACCTGAACGCTGACCTTAGCCGGGCTGACCGTGGGCTCCGCTGTGGCGGTCATCGCCGTCTTGGCCTTGCCGTTGCCGTTGGCCTTGGCCGACGTGGGCAGGTCGCGGTCGGCCTCGATAGCCCGGAACATCAGGTCTGACTGCGGCTGCTCCCAGGACAGTTCGGCAGTGGGATCCCCGACATAGGGCACTACGGGCACGGTGACCAGCTGCACGGAACCCGAGCTCAGGCTCTTCATGCTGTCCGCGATGCGCAGCATGGTGGACAGGTCCAGGCCGCTGTCGGTAGTCAGGGACTTCGCCACGTCGCGGACAACGTTGAAGATCCGGCTGGGCTGGCTGAGCAAGTTGGTCGACTTCAGCTTCTGCATGACTGCGGCCAGGAAATACTGCTGGCGCTGGATGCGCTGGGTATCCGAGCCTTCGCCGACGTTCTCCCGGAGCCGGACGAACGCCAGCGCCTGCGCGCCGTTGACCACCCGCTTGCCGGCCGCCAGGTGCAGCCGGGCCTGGGGGTTGTTGATGGCGAACGGCAGGCAGACCGGCACGCCGCCGACGTCGTTGACGATCGACTGGAAGCCCGCGAAATTTACTTCCACGAAGTGCTGGATGCGGATGCCGGTTTCCTGCTCGAGGGTCTTCCACAGGCACGGGGCACCGCCTGCGGAGAAGGTGGCGTTGAGCCGCTCAAGCTCCCCGGGCTGCGCGCTCTGGCCAGGATGGCCCTGCTGGTCGTTGGCGCAGGCCAGAACGGGGACCATCGAATCGCGCGGGAAGCTGATGATGTCCGCGCGGGTGTGCCCGGGGGCGATGTGCAGCAGCATCGAGGTGTCGGAGCGGGCTCCCAGGACATCGGATCCGAACTTGCGGCCCAGACCCTGGCGCGAGTCGGAGCCGATGACCAGGATGTTCAGGCCCGCGGTGAACGGAGGCCGCTTGCCCAGCATCGCCGCCGTGACGTTCTCCCGGTGGATGCTGGCCACGACCCCGCGGTATTTCGCGTAGGCCGCCAGTGACGTGGCCACCACCGCGAACATCGCGATGATGGACGCCGCGCCGAACAGCGCGCGCCTGCTGGGCCGCCGCCCGCGTGGCGCTCCGCGTGGCGGCACGCCGCCGCCGCGTCCCGCCCGCGGATCCGGGACCTCTTCTGGCTCAGGGCCGTACAGGGCCAGCTGCCAGTCCGTGTCCCCGCGGGAGTCCATTCCGTCCGGCCGCGGCGGTCCAGGCGTATACCCGGACACAGAGATACCGCCCCCGGACTGGTCCATGTCGTCGTAGCGGGTCATCGCTCCTCGTGGCGTGGGGCCGCGGCTTGCGCGGGGTGCGGGGTATGCCGTCCATTGTTCACCGAACAGCTACCGCATGTGGCGTCAATGGGATGAATCGGTCACCGTGGCTTCCTCCGCAATGTCGGTGTCCCCGCCTAGAGTGGAACTCGTGCATCCGGGAGCCCGTCAGGTTGGCCCAGCGGCCGAGAGCCGCAAGCCTGCCGCCACGGTGAGGCTGGGACGCCGGGTGCCCTGGGCCTGGTGGTGGTTCAACCAGGTCACGGTGCTCCCGGTGCTACTGGCCATGGCCTGGCTGGTCCCTGGCACGGCCTTGCTGATGGCGGGCAGCCTGCGGCCCGCACCGCTGGTGCTGATCTCGGCGCCGCTGACCGTCATCCTGATCGCCGCCGTCGGGCGGCGGGTGCCCGGGCAGCGGCTGATCACGGCGCCCGGCGCGGGCCAGCCCCGCCGCGCGGCCGCGGCCTGGACCGGCTGGTGGGGCCTGGCGGGCACGATAGTGGCGGCAGCCGGCTTCGGGGCCTGGCAGATCTGGCTCAATTCGCCTCAGGTCATCGTGACGCGCCAGCCCGGCGCGCTCTTCCAGGTGGGGTACTGGATCGCCGGGCACGGCTCGCTGCCCATCCCGGAATCGCTGCATGATTTCGGCGGGGCGCACCCGGGGCTCACCTTCGCCAGCACCGGCCTGGCCGCGACTCACGGCGGCCTGGCCCCCCAGTTCGCGCCCGGGCTGGCGATCGTCACAGCCGGGGGCTGGTGGATCCACGGCATGACCACTGCCGCGCTGGTCAGCCCGGTGCTCGGAGCCCTCGCGGTGCTCACCTTCGGTGGCCTCGCGGGACGGCTCGCTGGCCCGCAGTGGGCCCCGCCCGCGGCCGCGGTGCTGGCCGTCACGCTGCCGCAGCAGTACACGAGCCGGTCGGCGTTCGCCGAGCCCCTGGCGCAACTGCTGCTGCTCGGCGGGCTGTGCCTGGTGGCCGACTCACTCACAATCCGCTCCGGCCGGGCCTGGCTCTCCAGCAACCCGGGGTGGCTGCGCTGGCCATCATGGCTGGCGCCGAGCACGGCTGCGGCCGCGCTCGGGGGGCTGGCCCTGGGGCTGGCCGCACTGGCCTCCCTGAGCGTGCTTCCCGACCTGATTCCCGTCATCCCGTTCGTCGGCCTACTGGCCGCGGTCCGGCGTCCCCAGGCCCTTCCGCTGGGCCTCGGCGTGCTTGCCGGGGCGGGGTACGCCATCGCGGCCACCTGGCTCACGGCGCCAGCCGCCCTCACCGCCCCTGGCTTCCCGGTCCGGCAGGCCAGCCTGATCGCGGCGGCGGTCGCCGTGGCGACCGTGGCTGCCGTGGCCGTCGCGGCCTGGCCGCCCGCCCGGGCCCGGGCGGGCCGGCTGATCCCCGGCTTGCTGCGCTGGCGCCTGCCGGAGGTGGCCGCGGGGCTGGCGGTGGCGGCATTGATCGCCTTCCTGATCCGGCCGTCAGTGCAAACCGCGCACTGGCACCCGGGCGCGGGCACCACCGGATACGTCGGCGCGCTGCAGAAATTGCTCGGCCTCCCGATCCAGCCCACGCGCTCATACGCGGAGGACAGCCTGTACTGGGTCATCTGGTACATCGGCATCCCCGCGCTGCTGCTGGCCGGTTTCGGGATGGCCCTGCTCGTCCGCCGCTGCGTGCGCGCTCTCCTTCAATGGGCCGATACGGACGGTGCCGCCCGGGCCTGGGGGCTGCCGCTCTTGATCTTCGCCTGGACCACTGTGATCGTCCTGTGGGATCCGCAGACCACCCCGGACCAGCCGTGGGCCAGCCGGGTCCTGGTGCCGCTGGTGCTGCCTGCGTTCATTCTGTGCGCGGTCTGGGTCGCGGCATGGCTGGATCGCCGGGCGAGGGAGCGCGGCGCCGGGCTGACGGCGGTGTCCCTCGCGGCAGCGGGCTTCATCCTGGCCATGGTGGTGCCGACCGCCGTGACCACATTCGGTATCACGCTCAGCCAGAGCGGCTCAGGGCATTCCGGGCCAGCGGCCACTGGGCTGGGCGTGACCCGGACCGGCGCGGGTCAGACGGCCGCCGTCCAGGAACTGTGCGGCTCGATGAGCGCGCGGATGTCGGTGGTGATCCTGGACCAGGTGGCTGCGGGCGAGTTCGCCCAGGTGATCCGGGGGATGTGCGGCGTACCCGTCGGGGTAATGGCCGGGGCACCGGAAGCGGAGGTCCAGGGGGTGATCCGGGGCATCGTCGGCGCGGGCCGAGAGCCTGTCCTGCTCGCCACGCGAGTGTCCGAGCTCACCGTGTATGGGTCCACCCCGCGTCGGGCGGTCTACCTGGTCACCACGCAGGACGCGCACGACCTGACCCAGCCGCCGGCGGCCCCGTGGCCGATCACCTACCAGTTGTGGATGTCGGCGCAGAGCACCTCGGTACCGGGCGCGTAGCCAGCCCGCCATCCGGCGGATGCCGGATTCCTGAGTCACCCCGGGCATGCTGGGCCCACCTCCTGACCGAACGCATGTTCGAATTGAATGCGACTTCACATCAGCATCGCACATGTGTTCTAATAGCCGCCAGGCCTCAGCCAGACCGGGCTAGGGCTGCCACAGGGGCAGCTGAGAGTCCGGCGCAGTCGCGCCCGCTGCCAGCAGCCGCGGCCGTGCCGTCGCTCTCAGCTACCCGACGATCACTGACCTGATGGGCGGATCCGGGCCGGTCAAGAGCACCCGGGATTGGCCCGGTACGGCCGCACGCTAGAGGTGAAACAGTGACGACACACTTCGAAGACATAATCCGCCAGAACAGCCAGCGGCTCGCCGACCTGAGGAAAACCACTGAGGATCTGCAAAGGGAACTTTCCGAAGCACGGGTGTCACTGGAACGTCAGCACAGTCGGTCCCCTCATGGCCACGATCTCATGCAGGAGCAGCTTCCTGACCTATACGGGGGACCTTCTGAAGAATTGCTTACCGGACCCAGCGCCGGCACCATCCCAGGGCATTACCCGGCAGATGGCCAAGTGTACTACTCGGCAGATGAGCCGCCGTTCGTGGGGGAAGGACCGCGTTATGAGACCGGCACTCACGCGGAACGCGCTGATGTACCGGATCCGACGGTAGGAATCGTCAATCACGGGCGGCAGAGTGCCTACCGGCGCGGCCTGTCCCGGCGTAGCGTGATCGCGGTAACCGGGGCCGCGGTCGTCCTGGCCACGGTGCTGGCCGTCATTATCAGCAGCGGCGGCGCGTCATGGCCGGCCAGTGTGGCTACTGTCCAGTCGCAGATCACCAAGGCCTGCCAGAACCCCGATGTGGTCTCGGATCCCGGGCAGGTCAACTTCGCCTGCGCGAAGGCCACGCGACAGGTCCTCTGGGTCTTCGCCCTGCTGACTAGCGACAACAATCCCCGATTCGAGGACACCAAGACGGGCCGGCAAGGCCTGGAGCCCATCACACCTGCCCAGGGTGGGCAGGTCGCCGCCTCGCTGAACCTGCACCATCCCTACGACCCGGCCAACCCCATCGACAGCATCGCGGTGGCCGCCCGCGCCATCAACGACATCATCGGCGGGGCGACCCTGACCGGAACTGACGGCAATCCGGTGGTCCAGTCGGGACTGGAGGGTAATTCCCGCAACTGCCTGCGCTATACCGGCTCCGGCCTGGTTACGTCCCGTCAGGGCTTCCCGGATCTGTGCTCTCACCGGATAACCAGCACCGAGGGCCAGGCCGCCCTGGTGGCCGACGTTTACCAGAAATGGATCGTGGGCGCATCTACCGGGGCCGCGCATGACGCTGCGGTGCTGTTCACCAATGCCGGAAATCCCGGTGATCCCCAGGTGCAGGCCATTCTGCGGCAGCTGGGCCACGAAACGCTGGCCGCCTGACATGACTGCATCCCTTATGACACGGTCCGCGTTAACTGCCGCCGGATTAGGGGCCGCTCCAGGCACACCACCCGCGCAAGCCGCGCGGACGTTCTATTCGCAGGAAAGAGGTGAAATCGTTGCCTTCGGCCGGCCGACCTCGGTGGCAGCAGATGACGGCGCTGGTGAGTCTCAGCGCGGGCGGGGCCATCACGGGGTTCTCCTTTGTGCCGAAGGCGGCCGCCGATATCAGCTCACCGACCAGCATGCCGCTGAACCTGGTCGCCCTCCAGCAGTCGGCCCACTGGGCCCGGACGTCGCCCGGGAGCGACGCGATGCTCCGCAAGGCGATTGTCAATGTTGCCGATTACTACCTGCGGATGGCCGAGAGCAAGACCCCGGCCGAGATGGAGGCGATCATCTGGCAGCACGACAGCATCGACGGGGCTGACCATGGCCAATCGTGCGCGGCCTTCGCCAGCCTGACGCTCGAACTGGCCGCCCAGGTGGTCGGTCAGCAGAGCTGGGTTTCGGGCGGAAGTTCCTACCCGTGGCCCCTGCATTCCTGGGCGGATGTGCGGGTCGAACCCAACCCGGCCTCACTGGGCATCATCTCGATCCAGCAGGATGCGGAGGCCCACCACCGCTGGCATCAGCTCGGGGACGGCTACCGGCCGCTCCCGGGCGACTGGGTGCTGTTCGACGGTCACGTCGAAGTGATCACCGAGGACAGCGGGGGGATCCTGCGCACCGTGGGCGGTGACTCGCTGCCGAATTACTCAGTCAACGCCCACGAATATCGCGCGCCGCTATCGGGGGCGGGCGTGGTTGGGTTCGTCAACAACGGTTCGCTGCCGGCGGCTGAGGGGGGCGGGCGGCAGGACGCATCGTCGTCGGGCAGCCAGGCCGCGCCGTCTTCAGGAGGCCAGGGCGGGTCGTCTTCCAGAAGTCGGGGCAGCGGGTCTTCCGGGGGTGACGGGCCCGCGGCGGCCGCGGCCAGCGGGACCGCGAGCGGACTCGCCGCGATCCCCGGGACCCAGGCGGCGCCGGCGCAGTATGCGGGGACCCCGCAGGCGAAGACTCGGCAGGCGGGGACCCTGCAGGCGAGGACCCAGCAGGCCGAGAACGGCCAGGCAGGGAACCGGGAGCCCGGGAGCCGGCCGCCGGGGAGCGGCGGGGCGGGGAGCCGGTCGCCGGGGAGCCGCGAGGCGGCGAACCGGGAAGCGGGGAGCCCGAAGTCTGCCCACCGGGCGCCCGGTGACGCGGCCATCCCGGGCCTCGCCGTGCCCGCGCCGAGGTCCGGCGCGGCGACCGACAAGGCGGCGACCGAAAGGACAGCGACCGACAACACCCCAGGCGGGACAGCAGCGGGCGGGAAGGCAGAAGGCAGGAAGGCCGGGGAGCACAAGTCCGCGCTACCGGCAGCACAGACCGCTCGGGGTGCTGCCGCCATCCCAGGCCTGGACGTGGCCGCGGACGTGACGTCCGGGCACCAGGGTCCCGCCTACCGCAGGCACCATCCGTCACCGGCGCGGAAGCCGGTGTCCGAGACGCGGGCCCAGCAGGCGTTCATCAGCCAGGTCGCGCCCGGCGCGATAGCCGCCCAGCACCGCTACGGGGTTCCCGCTGCGGTCACGATCGCCCAGGCCATCGACGAGTCCGGGTGGGGGCAAAGCCAGCTGGCCGCCCGGGAGCACAACCTGTTCGGTATCAAGGGCACCGGCCCCGCAGGCAGCGTGCCGATGCCCACCCAGGAGTACGTGAACGGGCAGCCGGTCAGTACCTCCGCGTCCTTCCGGGTGTACCACGACGCCGCCGAGAGCATCGAAGACCACGGCAGGCTGCTCGCCCACAGCGGCTACTACCAGCAGGCCATGGCGGAACGCCAGCATCCGGACAAGTTCGCGGCCGCGCTGACCGGCGTCTACGCCACCGACCCTAATTACGGGGCAAATCTCATCAGCCTGATGCGGCGCTACGACTTGTACCGCTACAGCAACCCCGAC
>DASQRM010000004.1:0-11144 GCA_035642895.1 Streptosporangiaceae bacterium
GCGCACCACAGCTCCCCGGCCGGGCCGTGCAGGCTGACGGCCCGGCGGTCCCGGGTCAGCTCGGCGAACCAGGGCCGCCACTCATCGGCGGGACGCACGGCGGTCAGGGTCATCAGCAGGTCATGCAGCTCGTCCGGGCCGCGGGGATCCGGGCGGACCTGCCCGGCCACCCGGTCGATGGCGGCGGGATCGAGCTTGCCCAGCTCGTGCGGTTCGACCGGCAGGCCGCGGCGCAGCGGCACCGCGCGGCTGCGGCGATCTTCCAGCGCCGCGTCATCGAGGAAGGTGAACGGCCGGCCGTTGAGGATCTCGTGCGCGAGCACGGAGGGCTCGGTGGTGTCCCGTACGATGACGGTGACCCGGCCCGACTCGATCGCCCCGACCAGCTGGGTCAGGCCGTCGATGTCCATGGCCTCACGCAGGCAGTCCTCGAGCGTCTGGCGGACCAGGACATGATCGGGAATCTCCAGTGGCCCGGGGGCCACGTTCTCCTGGCAGGCGGCCAGGGTCGGGAAGACCGCGGCCATCAGGTCGTCGGATTCCATCCGCTGGATGGCCGGCGGGTTCTTCTTCCCGCCGCGCATCCGCAGCACCGCCAGGGACCGGTTCAGGTTCCAGCGCCACCGCGACGCGAACATCGGGGAGGTGAGCACCGCCTGCCGGACCACGCCTTCCACCGTCTTGGAGGCCAGGAACCTCGGTACCTGGTCCAGCGGGAAACTGTGCTGCGGCCCGAGGGACAGCAAGATCGCGTCGTCGCTGGCCGCGGCCTGCAGCTCGAAGTCGAAGGTGACGCAGAACCGCTTGCGCAGCGCCAGCCCGAGAGCCCGGTTGAGCCGGGCCCCGAACGGTGCGTGCCCGACCAGCTGCATCCCGCCGCTGTCGTCGAAGAACCGTTCCAGCACGATGGTGTCCATGTCGGGGAGCACCCCGAGCTGGGCCAGCCCGGCGCCCAGGTATGCCGTGATCGTGTCCGCGGCGTCCTCGCCGATCCCGCATTCGGCCCGCAGCCAGGCGGCCGCGTCGGCCGCCCCGGTCCCGGCTGGCTGACCGGATGCCAGCCGCTGCGCCACCGCCTTCCGGATGGCGCAGACCTCCTCCGACAGCTCGATCGTGCGGCCCGGGGCCTCGCCGAGCCAGAACGGGACCGACGGCGGCGCGCCCTGGGCGTCGACCACCCGCACCACGCCCGGCTCGACCCGGCGGATCCGCCACGAGGTCGTGCCGAGCAGGAACACGTCGCCGGCCATGGACTCGATCGCCCAGTCCTCGTTCACCGTCCCGACCAGGGTCTCGTCCGGCTCGGCCAGCACCCGGAAGTCACCCAGCTCCGGGATCGCCCCGCCTGAGGTGAGCGCCGCGATGCGGGCGCCCCGGCGGCCGGTCAGCCGTCCGGCCACCCGGTCCCGGTGCAGGTAGGCCGCCCGGCGCCCGCGGCCGGTCCGGATCCCGTCGGAGACCAGGTCGGCGACGTCCCCGAAGTCCTCGGCGGACAGGTCGGCGAACGGGGCGGCCCGGCGGGCCAGGGCCAGCAGGTCGTCCTCGGCCCAGTCTTCAGCCGCGCACTCGGCCACCACCTGCTGGGCCAGGATGTCCAGCGGGCAGTCCGGAACCTGCAGGGCGTCGAGCCGCCCGGCCCGCGCCCCGCGCAGCAGCGCGGCGCATTCCACCAGCTCGTCCCGGGACGTCGGGTACAGCCGCCCGGCCGGGATGCCGCCGCGGGTGTGATTGGACCGGCCCACCCGCTGCAGGAACGTGGCGAAGCTGCGGGGCGACCCGATCTGGCAGACCAGCTCGACCGGCCCGATATCAATGCCCAGTTCCAGGGACGCGGTCGCGACCAGGGCCCGCAGGTCGCCACTGCGCAGCCGCGACTCCACCCGCTGCCGCCGGTCTTTCGACAGGCTGCCGTGGTGCGCGGCGACCTGGCCCTCCCCCAGCGCCTCGCCCAGCTGGTGGGCGACCCGCTCGGCCATCCGCCGGGTGTTCACGAAGACCAGGGTGGTCCGGTGGTCCACCACGTGCCCGGCGATCAGGTCCAGGATCTCGGCCATCTGCTCAGCCGACGCCACCGCGCCAAGCTCATCGCCGGGCAGTTCCAGGGCGAGGTCGAGCTGGCGGCGGTGACCGGCGTCCACGATCGCGCACTGCGGCGAGCCGTCCGGTGCCGACCGGCCGGGACCCGCGCCGACCAGCAGCCGGGCGACGGTCTCGATCGGGCGCTGGGTGGCTGACAGGCCGATCCGCTGCACCGGCTGCGCGGCCAGGTGCTCGAGCCGTTCCAGGGTCAGGGCCAGGTGGGAGCCTCTCTTGTTGCCCGCGACCGCGTGGATCTCATCGACGATGACCGTACGGGCCGGAGCCAGCATCGCCCGGGTCCGTTCCGCGGTTACGAGCAGGTACAGCGACTCCGGGGTCGTAATCAGGAAATTGGGCGGCCGCCTGAGCATCGCGGCCCGTTCGGCGGGCGGGGTGTCACCGGTCCGGACCGCCACCCTGATGTCCGGGGCGGGCAGCCCGAGTCTCGCGGCCTCGGCCGCGATCTCCGCCAGCGGGGTCTCGAGGTTCTGCCAGATGTCGGTGGCCAGAGCCTTCAGCGGGGACACGTAGATCACCTGCGGGCCGTCCTCGGCCGCAGCATCGGACCCATCGCCGCCGATCTCACCAGCACCGGATTCAGCCGCACCGGGCTCAGCCGCGCAAGCCTCGTGCGCCCGGTAGATCAAGTCGATGCAGACCAGGAACGCCGCCAGCGTCTTCCCGGACCCGGTGGGCGCCGCGATCAGCGTGTGCTTCCCGGCCGCGATCTCCCGCCAGCCGCCCGCCTGCGGGACCGTCGGCCCGTCCGGGAACCTGCGGGCGAACCAGCTTCGAACAGCCGGGTGAAACGACTCCATCACCTGGCTATTTTATCCGTAACGCCCCACTTCTCACAGGGAACGGCACCAGGGATTCCGATGGTTCGCGCGTCTGGGGGTCAGTCGAAGTTGTTCTTGCGTCCCTCGCGCACGTAGTCGACCGTGGACCTGATGTGCTGCTCACCGTGGACGGCCCGCTTCTTGGCCAGGTGGCCGAACATCTGGATGCCGAACCCCCCATCGAGGTCGCTGACGATCCGCTGCTTCCAGGGGCGCCGGACGATCTGGGTGGTGAGCCGCCGGGTGGTCCTGGGCTGGGTCATGATGTGGTCGGCGATCTGGTAGGCGCGCGCGATCAGGTCGTCGCGGGGCATGATCTCGTTGACCATCCCCCAGTCCAGGGCCTGCTGCGCGGTGATGGCCTCGCCGGTGAGCAGCGCATAGGCCGCCCGCTTGACCCCGAGCAGTTCCTGGAAGGCGTTGTGGATGCCGTCGGCGGGCACCGAGCCGATGTCATAGTGCAGGTCGAAGAGGGTGGCGTCGTCGGCAGCCAGGGTGATGTCGCACATCAGCACGATCTCGGAGTGGAAGCCGGACCCGTTGAGCAGGCCGATGGTGGGGATCTCCAGGTCGTTGACCAGGGCACTGACGTTGTTCCGGCCGTCCTTGTAGGCGTATTCGTACGCCCAGTACTCCAGGTCGGCCTCCTCGAGGGCGAACCCCTCGGGATCGGAGTCCATCATGAACTCCTGACCCGACCCGGTGAGGATCAGCACCTCGTTCTCCGGGTCGGCAGCGACCGTCCGCAGCATCTGGCCGAGTGAGCGATGGTTCTGCACGCTGAGCTGGATGGGACCGCCCTGGGTGTGCGCGCGGACGAGCAGGACGCCGTCCTCGCGGCGCTCCATGCGGTAGAAGTCACCGAACGCCTCCGAGTACTCCTCGAAGCGGGGCGTGGGGACGAATTCCTGCAGGGACATGATCATTCCTCCGGCAGCGTCTGGTTAGCGGGCGGTGTCTGGTTAGCGGGAAGCGCCGCGCCGGCAGCCTGCAGCTCGTAGAGCGAGAGGAAGTCCTCGTGCCGCAGCCCGGTGCCGATGGCGGACTGGATCAGCTGGTACACCAGGGCGCCCACCGGCATCGGCACCTCCAGCGACCGCGCCGCGTCCAGGCCCAGGTCGAAGTCCTTGCGCAGCAACTCGGTGGTGAACGTCGGGGTCCAGTCCCGCCGGACCAGGGCATCAGTTCGCTTGCGCACCCAGTCGGACGCGACCACGGTGCCGCCCAGGAACTCCAGGAAGGCGGCCCGGTCGGTCCCGCCCTTCTCGGCCAGGCTGGTCACCTCGGCCAGCGCCTGGACCATCATCCCGAGATACAGGTTGTGGCACAGCTTCACCAGCCGGCTCTGCTCCTCCTCCCCCGCGTGCACGGCGACCTTCGCGATCTCCTCCAGGTACGGCCTGACCCGCTGGAAGACCTCGGCGGGGCCGGACGCGACGATGCAGCACCCGCCCTCAGCGACCACGTGCGGGTTGCCGCTGACCGGGGCGGCGAGGAAGTCGGCGCCCGCCGCGTTCACGGCCGCCCGCACCCGGGCCGAGGCCTCCTCGGACACGGTCGAGCAATCCACGATCGTGACCGGCCTGCGGTCCGCCCCAGCCAGTTCCGCCCCGGCCCGGCCAGCGGTGAGCAGGCCCTGCTCCCCGCAGACCACCTCCTCCAGGTCGCCCGGGGTGGACACCATGACGAACACGACGTCGCAGCCGCCCAGGCCGGTGATCCGCTCGACGGCCCGCGCCCCCCGGGCCACCAGTGGCCCGGTCTTGGACGGCGTGCGGTTCCATACCGTGACGTCCTCACCGGCGTCGATCAGGCGGGCCGCCATGGCCGCGCCCATGCGGCCGGTGCCCAGCCAGCCGATGCTGCGGGGTTTCGTGCTCATCCGTTGCTCCTCCACCATTGATCAGACGGGGGCGTACTCGCCAGGCTCGGCGGTGGCGGGCGGCGCCCCGGGGGCCGGCCCAGGCCGGCCGAGGGTCGACCAGATGGTCTCAATGAGGGCCTGGGTCGACAGACCGTACTGGCCGAAAAGGTACGGGGCGGTGGACGCCCCCTCGGCGAAGGTGTCGCGCAGCCCGACCCGGCGCAGCCGGCGGCCCAGCCCGGCCTCGGCGATCGTCTCGGCGACGGCCGACCCGAGACCACCGATGACGGAGTGGTTCTCCGCGGTGACCACGATCTGCGCCCCGGTGGCCGCGCCCAGGACGGTGGCCGTGTCCAGGGGTTTGATCGTGGGCACGTTGATGACCGAGACGGACACCGCGTGCTCACCAAGCGCCCGCGCCGCGGCCAGCGCGGCGGCGAGCATCATGCCGCTGGCGAACAGGGCCACGTCGTGCCCGGGCACTACGACCTCGGCCTGGCCGAGCCTCAGCACGTGGCCCTCGCCGAAGATCACCGGGATCTCGCCGCGCTTAAGCCGGATGTACACCGGCCCCGGGACGTCGGCCACGGCCCCGACGACCTGGCGGACCTCGACCGCGTCGGCGACATCGACCACGGTCATGCCGGGCAGGGCCCGCATCAGCGCGACATCATCGGTGGCCTGGTGACTGGGGCCGCCCGGCGTCGATATCCCGGGCATGAATCCGACGATGCGCACGGGCAGGGCTGGGTACGCGATGGCGTTAGCGATCTGATCGAACGGTCGCCGGGTCGCGAACACTCCGAAGGTGTGCACGAACGGGATGTGGCCGCAGCGCGCGAGCGCGCCGGCCATGCTCATCATGTTGGCCTCGGCCATGCCGCCGTGAATGAACCGCTCCGGGAGTTCGGACTGGAACAGGTCGACTTCGCACTGCCGGGTCAGGTCGCCGCTGAGGCACAGCACCTCGTCGCGCCGCCGGGCCAGGTCGACCAACGCCCGGCCGTAGGGCTTGAGCTCGGTGGGGTAGGGCGGTTCACGCACCGGGGGGTTAGGCACAGAGGGGTTAGGCACAGGGCGTTCAGGCACGGAGGGTCCAGGCCCGGAGGGTTCAGGCACGGAGGGCCTCCAGCTTGCCGGTGAGTTCCGCGACCGCGGCCGCGGCCAGCGCGGGCGGCAGCTTGATGAAGTGCCCGTCCGCGTCGGGCGGCAGGCAGTCCAGGCCGTGCCCGGTCGAGGTCCGGCAGACCAGCACGCTCGGCTGCCCCGCGTGCGCGGCGGCCTGGGCGAGCGCCGCGCGCACTGCGTCCACGTCGTGACCGTCGAGGTCCTGCGTGTGCCAGCCGAACGCCGACCACTTCGCGGCGATCGGCTCGATGGTGGTGATGCTGTCGACCGGCCCGTCCACCTGGGAGTTGTTGGCGTCGAGCAGCACTATCAGCCGGTCGAGGTGATGGTGGGCGGCGAACAGGGCGGCCTCCCAGACCTGCCCCTCCTCCAGTTCCCCGTCGCTGACCATGGTGAAGATCCGCGCGTCAGAGCCGCGGAAGCGGTCGGCGAGGGCGAAACCCAGCGCCGCGGACAGTCCCTGGCCGAGCGACCCACAGGTGTAGTCCATGACCGGCGAGCGCTCAGTGCCGATGGCCTCGACCGGCGAGCCGTCCTGCCCGTAGCCCGCCACCGCCTCCTCGTCCAGCAGCCCCAGTTCGGCTGCGGCGGCGAACGGGCCGATGACGTAGTGCCCCGGTGAGCAGACGAGCCGGTCCACGCCGGGACGGGCGCTGGCGAACACCGCCGCGACCTGCTCGGCGGATGACAGCGCCTGGCCGAGATAACCGAACCCGTGCGGGGCGACCATCCGGACGGCCCGGAGCCGGATTCTCAGGGCCAGTTCGCGGGGGTCGGGCACGGCCCAGCGGGTTCCCGGAGAGGAGAGATGCACCGTCTCAGTCATGAAACCTTCTTCCGTCCGGGTCGGCTTCCGTCCCGGCAGATCAGTGCGGCGGGCCAGTGCGGAGGGTCAGTGCGGCTCATCAGTGCGGCAGCGCCCGCCAGTCAGCGGGAAAAAAGAACGCGTCGGAGTCCGGCGGCACCGGTGACTGGACTTCGAGCCAGCGGGCGGGCTCGTCCCGCTCGTTCACGAACCCGTGCGTGCCGTCCACGCTGAGCCAGGCCAGGTCCCCCGCCCCGACCTGAACGTCCTCGCCCTCCAGCGTTCCGCGCATCCCGCCGGACAGGAAGAAATAGATCTCCTCGAACGGGTGGTAATGCTCGCTCGCCGCGTGCCCGTGGCCTGCCCTGGCCGCAATTTCCGCAACGAAAAGCGTATGGTGCTGGGCCCCCAGCAAGCGGTCCACCATCATGCGGATGGAGATATTGGAGATTTTCGGGCCGTGGTACCCCGGCATGGACAGCTGGGCGGGAGGGGCGATATCGGAATCCTCGAAATGACCCGCGTACCGGTGACGGGGATCGGTCTCCGAGGGCCGCCCGAGGTGCTCGCCGCCGATCTCCGCCGCCGGCAGGGTGGCGGCGGCGCCGTTGAAGGTGGGCGGCTTCGGGGCCCGCACGCAGAGCCAGGACAGGTCCTCGCCGGTGGCCTCGACCGCATGGCCGGCCCCGACCGGGGAGACGCCGTAGTCACCGGCGGCCACGTCGTACCGCAGCCCCGCCACGGTGCGCTGCCCCTGCCCGGAGAAGATGTACCAGGACTCCTCGAACGGGTGCCGGTGCGCGGGGACCGCCGCGCCGGCCCGCAGTTCGCACAGCCGGATCTCCAGGTGGCTCGCCCCGTCCGCCCCGCCCACCAGCACGGTCTCCCGGAGCCCGGGGGTGGTGGCGGACTCGGCCCACTGCCGGTCAGCGGCTCTCATGATCAGGTAGCTCATGCCTGGCTCGCCTTCACTCTGCGGGACGGTCGCAAGGAATCGCGCGGGTGGGTCGCGGGTGAGTGCTCTGTAAATCTACATAGAACGCATGTAAACTGAGGTTGTCAATATCTATTACTGTTCCATGACTTAGGGCCGTATCGTTCACTCTGAACTGACAGGTGCGAGACGTACGCCCAGAGCCACGCAGAGGCCCGCGGCCAGGCAGAGGTGATGCATGCGCCCCTTCGACCCGGCGTCAGCCCTCGGGCCCCGGCTGCGCGAAGTCCGCGAGGAACGCGGCCTCGCCGTCCGCGAGCTCGCCCGCCGGATAGGCTGCTCCGCGAGCCTGATCTCGCAGGTCGAGCGGGGCATCAGCTCCCCGTCGGCCGGCATGCTCTACGCATTGGCCACCGAACTGCAGGCGTCCTTGGACTATCTGTTCGACGCCATGCCGGCCCAGGGACCCGGGGACGAGCCGCCTCCGGGGGCCGCGCAGATGCCGCCGCCCGGCCGCGACGGCCGGCCTGGCGGGCAGGAGCCTCCCCTTCCCGCCGCGCACGATGCGCTCCCGGGGGGGCACGGCATCGTGCAGCGCATCTCTGGCCGCCGGGCCATCGACCTGGCCAGCGGCGTCCGCTGGGAGCGGCTGACTCCCTGCACCGATAACCGGGTGGATTTCCTGGAAGTGATCTACGAACCTGATGGGCACTCGACGGACTCACGGCGCGCGGTACGGCACGACGGCTACGAGTACGGCGTAATCATCAGCGGGATCCTGCAGGCCAACGTGGGTTTCGAGCTGTACGAACTTGGTCCGGGTGACTCCGTCGCCTTCGACTCCGCTACCCCGCACGAGTACTGGAACCGGACCAGCGAGCGCGTCCATGCCATCTGGGTGGTCGTCCACTCCGAACCCGGCCTGCCCTGATCCGCGCTCGCCCGGCCGCGGGCTCCCCGTGCTCAGCCGGCCTTGTGCCTGCGCTCAGCTGGCCTTGTGCCTGCGCTCAGCCGGCTTTGTGCCCGTGACGGCGGGCGAAGTTATCCAGCATGGCCGCGGCCCGGTCCCGGTCCTCCCGGAACGATTGCAGATGAGCCGGGTTCAGCTGCGTGACCAGCGTCCACGGATTGCGTTCCCGGCGGCCGTCGACCTTGGTCAGACGGTAGAGCACCTGCCCGTCGGCGCGCAGCACCCACTCCCAGGACATCGTCGCGAGTTCGCTGACCGACCTGCAGCTGACCTGCGCGATTACCTTCGGTGAGATTAAAGCCATGCGTTGAGCCCTCTCGCCAGGTGAGCCTCGGGCGATGAGTCCCGTATCCGGCCCGTCACGTTGCTGTGCCGACTGAGATTATCGCATTGCCCTGCAATGGATTGCATTTTCGCCCGGTGATCGGCAACATCACAACCCCCCCGGCCCGCCCAATGATGTGGCCCGCTTCCTGAAGGCCCAGCTAATGATGAACGCCGATGGCGGCCTGGATGTATAGCGGCTAAACACTTGAAGTGTTTAGCTGGTAGTCTAGAATGATGACACCCAGGGATGTCACCCGGATCATCGAACGCAACGGTGCGGTCCTGTTACGCCAGCGGGGCTCTCACCGTCAGTACGAGGTCAGGCTGACGAACACAGATGGCACCGAGTTAGTTGCCCGGACCACGATCGCCCAGCACCCGGGAGACATCCGGCCCGGGACCCTGCGGGCGATCGAGCGGGACCTGGAACTGGTCTTCGGGCCGGGATGGTTGAGGAAAAAATGAGCTACCACGTGGTAGTGACCAGGGACGGCGATGGCTGGATGGCCGACGTACCCGACCTGCAGGGCACGCACACCTGGGCCAAGACCTTGCGCGCATTGGACCGTAATGTCCGCCAGGTCATCGGCATGGTTGAAGACCTCCCGCGCAGCGCTGAACCCAGTCTTGACCTTGACATCGAGTACCGCACCGGTGACCCTGGCCTTGACGCCCGCTCGAGCGAGCTGCGGGCCAGGCGGAAGGAAATGGAGCGGCACGCCGCGGAGGTCGCCAGCGAGACCCGCGAACTAGCCGGGCAACTCGCCGGGCAGTTGCCAGTCAGCGACACCGCGATCCTCCTGGGCGTCTCCAAGGGCAGAATCACCCAGCTCCAGGTACCCCGCCCGCGGAGGGCGCACGAGGACAGCCGCGGCAAGCAGCAGCAGCGAGCCGGCCGCTAACTGCCCAGCCTGGGCGACCGCATCGACAAGATCATCCCGCCCGGGGTCACCATCAACCCCGCCGACAATGGCTGAGTTAGTCCGGCCGAGGCCGCGGCCCGCCGCCGCTGAAGGACACCACCGCACGACACCGCTGGACGCCATCCCATGGACACCACTGAGGAGCGACCCATGAAGTACCGCAAGCTCGGCACCTCTGACCTCGAGGTCTCGGAGATCTCCCTCGGCTCGTGGCTGACCTTCTCCGGTGGCGTGGCGCTGGAGCACACCCGGGCCTGCACCAACGCGGCCTTCGACGCCGGCATCAACTTCTTCGACACGGCGAACGTCTACGGCCGGGGCGCGGCCGAGACCGCGTGGGGCGAGATCCTGTCCGGCCGGCCGCGCGACTCCTACGTGCTGGCGACCAAGGTCTGGGGCCAGATGTCGGATGACCCGGCCGATCGCGGCTTGTCGGCGGCGCAGATCGCCAAGCAGATCGACGCCTCGCTCGCGCGCCTGCGGACCGATTACGTCGACCTCTACCAGGCCCACCGCTTCGATCCGGACGTCCCCATCGAGGAGACCATCGAGGCGCTGCAGAAGGTCGTCACCGACGGCAAGGCACGCTACCTGGGCTTCAGCGAGTGGACGCCCGAGCAGATCCAGGCCGCCATCGACATCGGCGGACCCCACCTGTTCGTCTCCTCACAGCCGCAGTACTCGATGCTCTGGCAGGCACCCGAGGCCGAGATCTTCCCGCTCTGCGCGGCCCACGGCATCTCGCAGATCGTCTGGTCACCGCTCGGCCAGGGGCTGCTCACCGGCAAGTACCAGGCCGGCCAGGCCCCGCCGCCCGGCTCGCGCGCGGCCAGCAGCGAGATGAACGTCGCCATGAGCCTGGTCATGAACGACGCGACCCTGCAGGCCGTCGACCGGCTGCGCCCGATCGCCGCGGACGCGGGACTGTCGATGGCCGAGCTCGCGCTCGCCTGGGTGCTCCGCCGTCCCGAACTGGCCTCAGCGATCGTCGGCGCCACGCGACCCGAGCAAGTGCACGCTAACGGGAAGGCGTCAGGCATTCACCTCACGCCGGACACCCTCGCGGCGATCGACAAAGCCCTGGGGGACGTGCCGGTCACCGAACCCCCCCCGGCACCGTTCGCCCAGTCCGGGATCACCCACCGCTAGCCGGACACCTTTCCCTCGACGTTGAGTTTGGCCGCCAGCTCAGCCAGCGTCGGGCCCGCGATGTACCGCTGGCCCGTGGCGCTGAGCTGGATAGTGGCACCCCAGGCGTTCGTCTGGTCGTCGAAG
>DASQRM010000005.1:0-3522 GCA_035642895.1 Streptosporangiaceae bacterium
CGGACCTGGTCCTGGAACTCGCGGTCGATGCCCGACTTGGTGACCTTCCCCATCAGGGCGCCCATCCCGGCGCCGATGGCCAGGCCGAAGAACGGGATGAAGAACAGCAGGCCGAACAGGAGCCCCCAGAACATTCCCCAGCTTGCCCCGGCCCCGACCGGGTGATGGCTGGTGTGCACGTGGAACTTGCCCTCTTTGTCGCGGACGATGCTCGCGATGGCATCGGGCTCGATGATCAGGTCCTTGGCCAGTCGACGAGCCTCTTCTGCGGCCAGTTCCGCAGTCTGCTCGTCTGGGTAACCGATGGCGATCAGGTCAGACATGATGTCCTTTCCCCTTACAGGTTGGTGATGGCTGACCTAGTTCACCGCCCTACGTGGCGGGACGGCTCCACCCGCAGCGGGTGAAGCAGGAGCAATCGCGCTCTGCGGCACTACCGCCGGGTGCGGCCTGGACCGGGAGCGCCGCGGACGGGGGTCGAGCGGACCGGGTCTAACAGCTCGATGGTTTCGGCCTGCATCTCCAGCTCGGTCCGGATCCGGCCCACGGCCAGCCCCGGCCCGGGCTGGGCCGCGTACACCGCGAGCACCGCGCCGCGGAAGCTCGCATGAATGGTGTCGCGGCCGAGTTGCTGGACCACCCCGGCGCCGGCCAGGCAGTCGATCAGTCCGCGCGCGCTGGCCGCCAGCCGCAGCCGGGTGCCGATCGCGGTCAGCCGCTGATGCACCAGCAGGATCGCCGCGCAGGTCTCTGGGTCCAGCGTGGCGGCTGCTCCGAGATCCAGGACCACGGTCCCGACCGGGGCGCCTGTGCGCAGTACCCGGTGCAGGACCGCGTCCGCCAGGCCACTGCCCCGGCAGTGATCCAGGGAGGTGGTCATGCCCAGGTACGGAATCGGGGCCCTGGCCCGGGCCTGCCGGGCCCCCGCCCGGCTGCGCAGCCATCCCGCCGCCCGGGACCTGGACTTCCCCGCCGGCCGGCCCAGACGGCGTCCGGGTGCTTCCGGGGCGAGAAGCGGCATGAAGAGCGGACGGCTCATGTATGTCAGGCCTCCCCGACCGTTGTGCGCTTCAGCGGGCCGCCGACCCGTACGAGCCCGGGGCCGGCTCGGGGTGGCCGGGATCTACGGTGCCTGGTGGCCGGCTCGCGGCACATCACCCAGACGGGGCGAACTGGCCGATCTGGGTAAGTGCCCGCGCGGTCATGGTCAGGCCGATGTGCGAGCCGGCCAGTGGATAGTTGCCGGTGAACCGCCTGCGCAGCGGGTCATACCCCTCGGCCAGCAGCCCCACGTCGTTGCGCAGGGCGAGCAGGGCCGTGAAGAGCCGGCGCGCCTGCTCGGTCCGGCCCGCGGCGGCGAGCAGCTGAGCCAGCCAGAACGAGGCGGGCAGGTAGCCGGCCTCACCAGAGGGCAGGCCGTCGGTGTCGGCTGGCGGGTGGGTCAGGTAGCGCAGCAGCACGCCACTGTCGTCCAGTTCCCGGGTGATGGCCTCCACGGTGCCGGCCATCCGGGGGTCGGCGGCCGGCAGGAATCCCAGCGGCGGGAGGCGAAGCAGGCTGGCGTCCACCGCGGCCGAGCCGTAGTGCTGGGTGAACGTGTTCCGGTCCGGGTCGTACCCGCGGGCCAGCACGTCGGCGCGGACCGCGGAACGCAGCCGCCGCCAGCGCTTGACCGGCCCGCGATCCCCGAACGACTCGATCATTGTGACGGCGGAATCGGCGGCGGCCCAGATCATCGCCTTGGTGTGGGTGAACTGCCGGGGCGGCCCGCGCATTTCCCAGAGGCCGGCGTCCGGTTCAGGCCAGCGCTCCTCCAGGAACGAGAGGATGGCGTCGGTGTCAGCCAGGCCGGTCTCATCGGGGCCAGCCTCGGCCCGCGGGAGACCTGCGGCCCGGACGGTCAGCCGGGCCCGCAGCACATCGCCGAACATGCCGAGCTGGGGCAGCGTTGCGGCGGCGTTACCGATGCGGACCGGCTGGGCGTTCTCGTAGCCGGGCAGCCACCCGGCCTCGATCTCCGGCATCCGGCGTTCCCCGGTGGCCCGGTACACCGCCTGGACCTGGGCCGGCGGACCACTCACGGCATGGGCGAGCCAGTTCAGCAGACTGCCCGCTTCCGCGTCGGCGCCGACCGCCAGGAAGGCCTCCACGGCATCGGCGGCGTCGTGCGTCCAGCAGTAGCGGTAATCCCAGTTGCGCAGCCCGCTGGCCTGCTGCGGGAGTGAGGTGGTCGGCGCGGCGACCAGGCCACCGGTCGGTGCGTAGCAGAGCGCCCTGAGCGTGATCAGTGAGCGGATCACCGCCTCCTGCCACTCGGCTGCGCCCTGGTCGACGCCGCGCAGGCCGGCGACCCAGTCCTCCCACCAGCCCGTGGTCTGCTCGACCAGGGCGCTGGCTGGCGGCGGGTCGGGCGCCGGCAGGTGCGACGGGCGCCAGACCGCAGCCACTGGAACCCGGTCGCCCTGGCTGACCGAGAAGAAAGCGGTCAGGTCGGCCTCGGACGCGCGCACCTCGAGCGGGCTGAATATCCAGAGCGACTGACCACCAGCCACGATCCGCCGGGCCGCATCTTGCTGCCGGATGCGGGGCAGCGTCAGCCCGTACTCGAAGCGCGCGGCGAGCGTCATCCGCATCTCAACCCGCCCGGCCACCCCTTCGACCAGCCGGATCAGCACGGGGTCGGCGCCCCGCGGCGGCATGCAGTCGATGAGGCGGACCACACCGGAGGCGGTGGTGAACTCGGTCTCCAGGACCAGGGTGCCGGGCCGGTATCTGCGCTGGACCCGGGTGATCTCGCGGGCCGGGGCGATCTGCCAGTACCCGTACCTCTCGTCACCCAGCAGCGCGGCGAAGCAGGCCTCGGAGTCGAATCGCGGCAGGCACAGCCAGTCGATGGAACCGTCCCGGCTCACCAGCGCCGCCGACTGCAGGTCGCCGACCAGGGCGTAATCCTCGATCGGTCGGGACATGCGGCCTCCGATGACCAGGGGCCGCGTTCACCGAGCAGGCGGCCCTCTGGATGGCGTTTCGCTGCCCGGGCGGGGTACGTCTCAGTACGCAGATTCGCTGGCCGGCCGGGCATCGTCGTCATCCCCGGGGGGTGATGCAACTAAGACAGCAGGCAGTCAGGGTGGGTCGGATAAGGGCGGCGTCCGCCTCGCGCAGTCATGACACGCGTTCACAGCACCGGGCCCACCCGGGTTCACGGTCAAGGAAGGGACAAGAGCTCATGGCACAGCCACCGAGCAGGACGTCAGGGAGTAAAGCAGCGGCCGCCAAGTCCACCGGCACCCGGGCGGCCGGGAGCCAGGCGACCACCAAGGCAGCGGGAGCCAGCGGCGCCAGCGCGAGCGGCACGAGGACCACCGCGGCCAAGACCACCGCGGCCAAGACCAGCGCGGCTAAGAGCACCCCGGCCAGGACCAGCGCGGCTAAGAGCACCCCGGCCAGGACCAGCGCGGCCAAGACCAGCGCGGCTAAGACCAGCGCGGCCAAGACCAGCGCGGCTAAGACCACCGCGGC
>DASQRM010000006.1:0-8583 GCA_035642895.1 Streptosporangiaceae bacterium
TGGGCGACCGTGTCCGGCGTCCCGACCAGGGCGGTGGAGTTGCCGCCGGCCCCGCTGGCCCGGGCTGTGGCCGTCCACAGTGCCCGGTCGTGCAGGTCGCCCTGGGCCGCGGCCGCCAGCAGCCGCTGCGAGCCGGTGTTCATGCGGTCAGGGCGCCCTCAGCCGCGCCGGGCGCGCCCACCGGGGTCCGGGCGGCCTCCTCGCGCAGCAACGGCACCAGTTCCCGGCCCCACTCGACCACGTCGTCCAGCGGGTCGAAGCCGCGGATGAGCACAGTGTCCACGCCCACCCGGCGGTAGGCCATCAGGGCGTCCGCGACCTGCGCCGCGGTGCCGACCAGAGCGGTGAAGTTGCCGCCGGGCCCGGTCAGCCGGGTCACTCCGTACCAGAGCCGCTCGTCGTGCACCTCCCGCTCGGCCGCCTGCTGCTGGAGCCGCTCCGAGCCGACCGAGGAGGATTCGCGAAGCCGAACAGGCGGCGGGCGGGCCCCGGGTGTCCGGAACCTGGATGCCCTGGGCTGGTGTTCCTTGGGCCTGGGTTCCTTGGACGTGGGTTCCCTGGACGTGGGTTCCCTGGATCTGGGGGCCGCGGGTTCCGGCGACCCGCGTCTCGGTGGCCGCCCGGATCTCCTCGGCCCGCTGCCACGCCGCTTCCTCGGTCTGGCCCACGATCGGCCGGACTGACAGGCTGAACCGGACAGTGCGGCCGTGCCGGGCCGCTTCCGCGCGGATGCCGGCGACCCGCGCGGCGATCTGGGCGACCGGCTCGCCCCAGAGCATGTACACGTCCGCGTGCTGGGCGCCGACGCTGATGGCCGCCGGGGAGGCGCCGCCGAAGTACAGCGGGATCGCGCCCGCGGTAGCCGGCTTGACGTAGCTGTACGCCCCGCGGACCCGGTAGAACTCGCCGTCGTGGTCGAACGGCTCGGTGGCGGTGAGCTCACGGCGCAGCAGCCCCATGAACTCGGCCGTGCGGGCGTAGCGGCGGTCGTGGTCGGCGAAGTCGCCGTCCCGCTTCTGGTCCAGTTCGTCGCCACCGGTGATGTGATGGATGGCCACCCGGCCGCCGCCGGTCAGCTGATCCAGGGTGGCCAGCTTCCGGGCCACCAGGGTCGGGGCCACGAAGCCCGGCCGGTGGGCGATCAGCACCTTGAGCCGCGTGGTGGCGTTCAGCACGTGGGCCGCGACCGCGAACCCGTCGGGCCCGGTGGCGTGGTAGCCGATCAGGACCCGGTCGAAGCCGGCGGCCTCATGGGCCTGGGCGAAGCGGGCCAGGTAGCCGGGATCGACGGGCGGCCCGTCGAAGGATCCCCGGGACTCGGAGACTTCCTTCGTGCCTACCATGCCGATGATTTCCGTGGTCAAGGTCGGTTCCTTTCAGCGAGCGCTCACGAGCGCGGCCGGGTCGGCCTGCTCGCGGACCAGGCGGACGAGGGTGCCGTAGTCCCGCGCATCGGCGAGCGGGGTGAAGCCGCGGATCAGCAGGGTGCTCACGCCCAGATCGACGTAGCGCAGCAGCGCCTGGGCTACCTGCTCGTAGCTGCCGACCAGGGCGGTGGAGTTGCCGGCCGCCCCGGTCACCTTCGCGATCGGGGTCCACAGCCGCTCGTCGTGCACGTCACCCCGGGCCGCGAATTCCAGCAGCCGCTGCGAGCCGTGCTGCTGGGAGTGATCGAGGTTGAAGAACTTGCGGGCACCGCGGGCCCGTTGCTTGGTGAGTTCCAGGATCTCCGCGGCCCGCTCCCAGGCCTGGGTTTCGGTCGCGGCCGGGATCGGCCGCAGGCTCACGCTGAACCGGGGGTCGCGCCCGTACGGGCGGGCCGCGGCCCGCACCTGGTCGATCCGCTCCTGGATGCCGGCCAGCGGCTCGCCCCAGAACGCGTACACGTCGGCGTGCTTGCCGCCGACCCGGATCGCGTCCGCCGACGCGCCGCCGAAGTAGACCGGGATCCGGCCAAGCGGCGGCCGCACCCCCGACAGGCCGCCCTCGACGTGGTAGAACTCCCCGGCGTAATCGAACGGGGTGGCGGACGTCCACTCCAGGCCGAGCACGTCGAGGAACTCGTCGGTCCGCCGGTACCGGGTCACCTTGTCGGTCAGGTCCCCGTCCCGGGCCTGGTCCGCGTCATCGCCGCCGGTGATGACGTGCAGCGCGACCCGGCCCGGGTGGAAGGCGTCCAGCGTGGCGAACTTCCGCGCCGCGTAGGTCGGGGCGACGAACCCGGGCCGGTGCGCCAGCAGCACTCCGAGCCGCTGGGTGCGCGACAGCACCTGGTCGGCCACGGTGAAGCCGTCCGGCGACGCGGACGAGTGCGCGACCAGGACCCGGTCGAAGCCCGCATCCTCATGCGCCCGGGCCAGTTCCTCCAGGTAACCGGGCTGGACCGGGTCGGACTGGGGGACGGCGATGTCGGTTTCGCTGTGCGGGGCGGTGGCGGCGATGCCGATGAATTCGATGGTCATCGTCCCTCCCGGGGCGCGGCGGGGCAGCCCGGGAGGGCCGCAACGGAGCGAGGGGGCATGCCTCGGATGCAAACACACCGGCTATCGCTATGTCAATAACTCCTATCGTTTTTATAGGAATTAGCCAGCGACGCAGCCCGTCCCGGTTCCTGGCCGGGATTACCCCGCGTCTGGGGCGGCGTCCCCGCTCCGGTCCACTGGCGACCACAGGCTTTCCAGGTTGACCACGATGCCCTCCTGGCTGCTCCGGGCGATGACCACGACCGCTTCGTCGTCGCCCGGGTTTTCTTCCCGGTGCGGCACGTACGGCGGCACGAAGATGTAGTCCCCCGGCTCCGTCTCCAGCCTGATCTCGTGGTCCCCGTCCGCGAACACGAACGCCGGGTGGCCGGACACCACGTAGATCGCGGTCTCCGCGTGGCCGTGATGATGGTCACCGGACTTGGTCACCGGGGCCACATGGGTCTGGCCCATCCAGAGCTTGGACGAGCCGGCCGATTTGCCGGAGATGGCTTCCAGGCGGGTCATCCCGCTGGTCTGGCCGGTGTCACCGCGTACGTCGCGGCCGCGGACGTGCACGAGCGGCGTGTGCCACAGGTCTTCAGTCATGGAGGCTCCCGGGTCATTCACGGCGGCCGGGGTCGGCCCGCCGATGGGCAGGGCCAGTGTAAACAGCCCGTGGCCGCAGGGGCGTCCGGGCGGTGTACTCCTCCAGCGCATGCGCCAGCCAGCCCGCGGTCCTGGCCACCGCGAAGATGACCTCACCCGCGCCCCGGATCATCCCGGCGCAACTGGCCAGGACGGCCAGCGCGAAGTCGATATTCGGCTCCGGCAGGGCCCGCCGGTGCATCTCGGCCAGCACGGAGTCCACGACGGCCAGCCGGGGTGACGCCGGGACCGCGCTGCGGACCATGGCCAGCAGCAGCTGGGCCCGCGGGTCGCCGCCGCGGTACACGAAGTGGCCGAAACCCGGCACCCGCTCACCGCGCCGGAGCAGCTCCCCCACCACGCGGGGCACGCCCGCCGCGTCCTGCGCCGCGGCCAGCATGGTCTCCGCGCCCAGCGAGGCGCCGCCGTGCAGGGCGCCACCGACCGCGCCGAGCCCGGTGGCCACCACGGCGTACGGATCGGCCCGGACCGACGCGGCGACCCGGGCGGCCAGCGTGGACGCGGCCAGCTCGTGGTCGGCCAGCAGGACCAGCGCAGTCCGCAGCGCGTCCAGCAGGCCGGGCGGGGGGTCGTCCGGGCAGAGCCTGGGCCAGAGACGGGCCGGGATCCCGGCCCCGGTCTGCTGATTCCCCGCCCCGGCCGAGGCCTGCTGATTCCCGGCCCCGGCCGGCGGCAGGCAGTCCACCAGGCCTGCGATGATGGCCCGGCCCGCCGCGGCCACGGCCGGCGGGTCGTACTGCAGCCGCAGCGGATCCGCCGCGGCCAGCGCCGGGACAATCACCTGGAGCCGTTCCAGCGGGAAGGTGCCGGACGGGAGCGCCGCTTGCGCCGCCGCGCCCGCCGCGAGCGCCGCGGGGGTCGCCTGCCACTCCCCCGGGTCGGGACCAGGGGGCTGTGGACCGGCGTAACCCGGGCCAGGAGATTGCGGCCGGGCGGAGCCCGGACCGGCGGGACCCGGACCCGGCCGCACGTCCCACAACAGCTCGCACACGTCCTCGAAGTCCCAGTCCCGGGCCAGGTCGAGCGCGTCCAGTCCGCGGAACCAGAGCCGGTTATCGGCGATCTCGGTCACGCCTGACTCGATCACCAGCCTGGCCAGGCCGGGCGGCCGGCGCGGGCGGCCACGGCGGGCCAGTTCCTCGACCTCCCCCGGGTCGAACAGGCTGCCCTTCCCGCCGGCCACGCCGTCAGCACGGTCATCAGCATGGGCGCCGGCACCGCCATCAGCGCGGGCGCCGGCACTGCCATCAGCGCGGGCGCTGGCGCCACCGCCGCGACCGCCGCTGGCCCGGCGCCGGGTCAGCACCCCCCGGCTGACGTAGGAGTACAGGGTGGCCTGCTTGATCCCGAGGCGGCGGGCCGCCTCCGCGGCGCTGATCCAGTCCGTCTCCGCCATCCCGCCCCTCCACCCGCTCCCGGCCATCCGGCGGCCACCCGGCCACCCTGAACGGTTCCCGGTCGCCCACAACCAGGACCGCGTTCGTTATCTGTTCGGATCACCTCCCGAAAACTGGGGGTAATCCCAACTGTTGAGCGCCTGCTCCTCCGCCGGAACGGCGTAAGCGCCGCGCTGCCCCGGCCCTGCATCCTCACGTTAGTTGATTTTAATCAACGTTGATGACACTCGACAGAAATGCCAGTGTGTCGACTCGGGGCCCGCGCCGCGGGTCCGCCGACCCGACGGCGCCGCGGGTCACCCGACCCAAAGGCACCGCGGGTCACCCGACCCGAACGCACCGCGCAGCTCCCGGAGGATGCCGATGCCCGCGATCCACTTTCTTGACGTGACCAACCGCGACGGCGTGCAGACCGCCCGCACCGGCCTGTCCAAGTTCGGCAAGATCATGGTCAACTTCTACCTGGGCCAGCTCGGCGTGGCCCAGTCCGAGCTGGGCTTCCCGTTCCTGTTCCACGAGGTGCCCTACATCCGGGCCAGCGTGGCGCTGGCCGAGGCGGGCGCGTTCGGCGGGCTGCGGCTATCCGGCTGGTGCCGCGCCGTGCCAGGTGACGTGGCCGCCGCGGTCCCGCTCGGGCTGCGGCACTACAACCTGTCCATCTCCACCTCCGACCAGATGATCGTGCACAAGTTCCGCGGCAAGCTGGACCGGGAGTCGGTCATCTCGGAGATGGTGGCGGCGGTGCGGGCCGCGCGCGACGGCGGGGCGGAGACCATCGGCGTGAACGCCGAGGACGGCTCGCGCACCGACGAGGGGTTCCTGCTCGAGTTCGCCACGGCGGCCCGGGACGCCGGGGCGGACCGGGTGCGCTACTGCGACACGATCGGCGGGGAGACCCCGGACCGGATCCGCGAGCGCTTCGCCAAGCTGGCTGCGGCCGTGCGGATCCCGGTCGAGACCCATTGCCATAACGACCTGGGCATGGCGGTAGCCAACTCAGTCTCGGGAGCCCTCGGGGATCTGGACGCCGGCCAGGACGCGTGGGTGAACACCTGCGTCAACGGCATCGGCGAGCGGGCCGGCAACGCCGACCTGCTGTCGTGCATTCTCGCGTTCCGGCACGGCTTCGGGGTGGCGGGCCAGGTCCGGATCGGTGATCCGCTCGACCTGTCCTGGGCCCGCCGGTTCGGCTGGTGGGCGAGCTATGCGTTCGGCCAGCCGCTCCCGCAGAACCAGCCCGGGGTGGGCCGTAACGCGTTCGCTCACGAGTCCGGCATCCACGCCGACGGCGCGCTCAAGGACCGTCAGAACTACGAGCTGTACGACGACGACACGCTGGGGCCGTTCCCGGACGACTGGTTCGCCAGGGCGGGCCGGGTGGTGCTGACCGGCGAATACGGGGGGAAGGCCGGCTTCCGCCACGTGATGGACGGGCTGGGCATCCAGATCGCTGATGGCGATGAGGATCTGGCGTTCTCGGTGGTGCAGCTATGCGCGTCGGCCAGCGGCAAGCCGCTGACCGACGACGAGCTCCGCCTCATCGGGAGCTACCCGCACCAGCTCGCGCTGCTGTTCCCCGGCCTCATCTGACCGCAACTGCGCGCCATAGCCCTCGGGGCTGGGCGCCGTAGCGCTCAGCGGGGAGACTGAGCTGAGCGCCGTAGCGCTCAGCGCGGGAACAGAGCGTCAGCCGCCGATCTGCCGGCGGCGCCGGATGTCCTTCAGCCGCCGCCGCTGCGACGGATCGAGCATCAGGTACATCCCAGTCGGGATGCCGATCGCCAGGATGATCACGCCGATGGCGAGCCACGGGCTCACTATGAACAAGATGAGACCGATAATGATCCCAGCAATAGCGAACTTCATTCGACCGGACAACTTCTGCCTCCTCAGGCGGCGTGGATACGGTTCCCGGCCGGCCCGGACACGGCCGACCCGTGCCCGGCCGGACCGCCACATCCGCGCCTGCTAAGTGAAACGCCGGCTGGCCGCCACGTAGTTCCGCGTCCGCCGGTTCCGCGCATGTTTCCAGGCTGTGCCCAGCTTTCCGGCCCCCTGGGCGTGGCCGGCCTGCGTTCCCGGACCCGGGTTCGCAGGTACGGCCCGGGCCGGCCAGGATGGCCGCAGTGACCAGGAGGCTTTCATGACCATATCGCTGCCCGTCGATCCCGACGCCAACGAGCTGCTTTCGCGTGACCCGCTCGCGCTGCTGATTGGCATGCTGCTGGACCAGCAGGTGCCCCTGGAGAAGGCGTTCAGCGGGCCCCGGGACCTGGTGCGCCGGCTCGGCCATGAGCCGACCGTGCAGGAACTCGCGGACTTTGATCCGGACGCGCTGGCCGCGGTGTTCAGCGACAAGCCGGCCCTGCACCGCTACCCGAGGGCCATGGCGGCCCGGACCCAGGACCTGGCCCGGCTGATCGTGGACCGCTACGCCGGGGACCCGGCCCAGATCTGGACCAGCGCGGCCACCGGCGAGGAGCTGGTCCGCAGGATCGGGGAGCTGCCCGGTTTCGGTGCGACCAAGGCGCAGATCTTCGCGGCCCTGCTGGGCAAGCAACTAGGGGTCCGGCCGCCTGGCTGGCAGGAGGCCACCGGCCCGTTCGGCCAGGAAGGTTCCCGGATCTCGGTCGCCGACATCACCGACCGCGAGTCCCTGGCCGAGGTCCGCGCCTACAAGCTGCAGCGCAAAGCCGCCGCCAAAGCGGCCAGGTGACCCCGTGCCCCAATCAGGCGAGGCGCTGGCCGGGACCGCGCAGGTGTTCGTGCTGCACGAGGGGTACGTCCGGGAAGAAGGCGACGCGAACCGGGTGGGCAGCACGGTCACGCTGATCGTGGACGGCGGCCTGGTGATCGTCGTCGATCCGGGCATGGTGTCCGGCCGTGACGCGCTGCTCGGCGCGCTGGCCGCCTATGTGAACAGCCCGGCCGGGGTGACCGACGTGGTGTTCAGCCACCACCACCCCGACCACACCCTCAACGCGGCGTTGTTCCCGGATGCCGTCGTGCACGACCACTGGGCGAGCTACGACGGCGACCGGTGGATCAGCCGCGAGCCCGGGGACTTCACGCTCACCCCGTCGGTCCGGCTCATCGCCACGCCAGGGCACACCGCCGAGGACATCACGACGCTCGCGGCCACCCCGGACGACGTGTATGCCTGCACCCACGCCTGGTGGGGCCCGGACGGGCCGGCCGACGACCCGCTCGGCACGGACCAGGCGGCGCTGCACCAGAGCCGGGCCCGGATCCAGGCGGTGGCCACGGTGATCGTGCCGGGGCACGGCCCCGCCTTCCGCCCCGGCCCGGACACGCCCCGCTAGCGCGGACTTCAACTTTTCTCCAGGTACGGTCTTGCCCTCAGTTCTGTCCGGGTACGGCAATTAACAGCCACGTCACCGGCTCGGCATCGCTCCTGTTCTTGACTTTGGTCACCGTAGCTCGACCCGTTCCGATCAGACCGGAATCGCCCGATCGAGCCTCATGGGGCATTCATGAACCTCAAGCATCCGTTCACCGCCCGGAAGTCGTCTCTCGCTGTCACGGCCTGCGTCCTCGCGCTCGCCGTGACCTGGGCCTGGACGGCGCCATCGAACTCGTCGCGAGCGACGGCCACGAACCGGGTCGGCTGCATCTCCACACCGGACGAGTACCTGACAGCATGGAACAACCGGCAGATTCGGTGCGTCTCGCCCTTTCTTTTCGGCACGACACACGTGCACGGCAGCACAACGCCTTATCCCACTGGCTTCTGGTACGCCTGGGGGGTGTCCAACACCAATCTCGAGCGTTACCTGGTCTTGCGCAGGATCTATGGCAATTCTCCGAAGGCCGGCATCGGAATGCTGTCGTATGCCGGGTTCCCAGGGCTGGAAAGCTACAACACCCCGACGGACCTCGCCGTCTACACCTTGCCCCGCGGCACCCAGGTCCAGGTGCCGAGCTTCGAGACGTGGTTCCGCCTCCTCGACCAGGAATTCGGTGGAACAAGGGCGTACCCGCTCGCGGCCCAGGCCGATCTCGTCGTGGCGTACTCCCGGCTCCGCCCGAACGAG
>DASQRM010000007.1:0-3175 GCA_035642895.1 Streptosporangiaceae bacterium
ACAACACCCCCTACGAAGGGGGCGGGCGGACGTGCCTCTGTAATGGCGGTCCGAAGTGTCGGCGTGATCACCGGCTCAAGCAGGACCCGCGCTGGAAAGTCGATCAGCTTCCCGACGGGACCTTCCGCTGGACCACCCCGACCGGCCGGCAGCACACGACCGGGCCGACCCGGTATCCGGTATAGGCGGCAGCCCGGAAAGTTGAACGCGTTCAAATTACCGAGGCCCCGTAGGGTGGCAGCATGGACTATCCCCCCTCGATCGTCCCGGTGAACCATGTCGCGCCGGTGCCGCGTCGCATCCGGGCCTACCTCGGCGCCGAGAAGGTGCTCGACACCACCCGGGCCCTGTACGTCTGGGAGTGGCCGCACTACCCGCAGTACTACATTCCGCTGGACGACGTCCGCCGCGACGTGCTCCTCTCCGAGGGACACACCCAGCAAACCGGGCGCGGGCTGGCCGAACTGCACGAGCTGCGGGCTGGCGAGACGCACCGGCCGCGAGCGGCCCGGGTGATCACCGATTCGGCGATCGAGGGCCTGAAGGGCACCGTCCGCTTCGAGTGGGCCGCGCTCGACGCCTGGTTCGAGGAGGACGAGCAGGTGTTCGTGCATCCGCGTGACCCCTACTCGCGGGTCGACGCGCTGCGCTCGAACCGCCGGGTGCGCGTCGACCTCGACGGGGTGGTGCTAGCCGATTCGGCCTCCCCGGTGATGGTGTTCGAGACCGGCCTGCCGGTGCGGTACTACGTCAACCGGACCGATGTCCGCTTCGAGCACCTGGTCCCAAGCGACACCGTGACGTCCTGCCCCTACAAGGGGATGACCAGCGGCTACTGGTCGGTCCGCGTCGGCGGCACCGTGCACAAGGACCTGGCCTGGGCTTACGACTTCCCGACCCGCCAGCTGCTGCCGATCGCCGGCCTGGTCGCCTTCTACAACGAGATGGTCGACACCTACATCGACGGCGAGCCACTGGACCGTCCGCAGACACATTTTTCCCGAACGGGCCGGGATGGGAGCTGACGCGCTACTGCACGCCGCCGTCATCAACAACGCCCGCTGGTGCGACGCCGTCTGCCGCTGCCACGGCTACCCCGGCGAGTTCACCGGCCGGCTGTGGAGCAGCGCCGGCCACACCCTGCCGTTCTACCCGAACGCGATCACCCTGAGCCCGGACGTCACCGCGGCCGAGGTGACGACTGGCCAGGACCTGTCCCGGCCGTTCTCGATCAAGGACAGCTTCGCCCGGCTCGACCTGGCGCCCCACGGGCTGACGTCGCTCTTCGACGCCACGTGGTTCGCGGTGCCGGCCCCGGCGGGCGGGGACGATCCGAGCTGGGATGTTGTCACCAGCCGGGGCGACCTGGCCCGGTGGGAGACCGCCTGGGCCGGTGACGAGGAAGTAATCGGGCTCTTCCAGCCCGCGCTGCTGGATGACCCGGATTGCGTCGTCCTGGCCTGCCGCCGGGACGGCGCCCAGGTCGGCGGGGCCATCGCCTATACGGCAGGCGGGGTAACCGGAATTTCGAACGTGTTCAAATCGCCAATCGCCGACGGGCCGCTGTGGGCTGGTGCCGTTCGGGCCGTAGCCCGGATCCGGCCCGGCCTGCCGATTGTCGGCTACGAACGTGGCGCGGACCTAGCCGCAGCCCGGCAGGCCGGGTTCACGGTCCTGGGGTCGCTACGGGTCTGGGCGCGCGAATCAGCCGTTCCGTAGCTGGGCCACCACGGCGTCGGCCTGCTCCAGGGTGAACCCCCGGAGGCTGGACATCGGCACCACGCGGTTGCCGCCGGCCAGGAAGACGACGTTGTCGGTCAGGCAGGCGCGCAGGTCCGGGTACCGTTCGGCGATCGCGATCTGCTCGCGCATCGCGGCCTCCTGCTTGGCGGCCACGGCCGGAACCACCCGCTCCTCGTGGGCGCGCTTGACCCGGCGGCCGATCGCCCCGCCGATGAACTTCGTGGCCGCGTCCATGACCAGGCCCGCTACGGCATCCTCGATCGAGTCATCGCCGCTACTGCTGCTGCTCGAGCTGTTCGAGCTACTCGTCGAACTGCCGCGGGACCACCGGCTAGGACGCCGCTGGCCGCTGTATCCCGGCGGCGGCGCCGTGTCCGAATAGTCCGGCGGCGGTGGGGGCGGGGGAGGAGGCGCCGGAAAGTCGGGCGACAGCGGGGCCGAAGGGAACCCCGACGACGACGGCGAGGGAAAGCCGGACGACGGCGGTGGCGGCGGGCCAGACCCCGGCGGGCCTGACCCCGGCGGCGGCTGATATCCCTGCGGTGGCGCCTGGTACCCCGGTGGCTGCTGGTATCCCTGAGGCGGTCCCTGGTACCCCAGCCCGAACTGCCCGAGCCGGGCGCGGGCCATCGCCGCGAGCTCGTGCACTGAGTGCACCGCGGCGGCGCTGCCGCACTGCGGGCATACCGCACCTGCCTGCCCATAAGTCACGGCAACATTGTGCTCTCCCGGCGTGCCCCAGGGGTAGATCTTCGCCTAGGAACCCGCCTCGGCCCGCAGTCGGCCGGCCGCCTCTGTCATCGCCGTGAGCTTGCCGAACGCGACGTCGCGCGGCAGGTACTTCATCCCGCAGTCCGGGGCGAGCACGATCCGCTCGGCCGGTACGTGGGGCAGCGCCCGCTCGACCCTGGCCCGCACCGTCTCGGGGGACTCGACGGTCATGTCGTTCAGGTCGAGCACGCCCAGGATGATGGTCTTGCCGTCCAGCGTGGCCAGCACCGAGCAGTCCAGGCCGGACTGCGCGGTCTCGATGGAGATCTGGTCGGCCCGGCAGGCGGCCAGCTCGGGCAGGAACGAGTAGCCCGCGGGGCGCTCGTGGATGATGGCGGCGTAACCGAAGCACAGGTGCACGGCGGTGGTGCCGGCCGCCTCCTCCAGCGCCCGGTTGATGACCTTCACCCCGAACTGCCTGGCCGGCTCGGGGCGTGCCTGCAGATAGGGCTCGTCCAGCTGCACGATGTCGGCGCCCGCCGCGAACAGGTCCCTGACCTCCTCGCCGACCGCCTCGGCATACCCCAGGGCCACGGACTCGGGGTTGCCGTAGTAGTCGTCCTGGGCCTGCTGCGACATGGTGAACGGCCCCGGCACGGTGATCTTGACGGCTACCGGGCTCCGGCTGGTGTGCGCGCGCAGGAAGTTCAGGTCCTCCACC
>DASQRM010000008.1:0-16732 GCA_035642895.1 Streptosporangiaceae bacterium
CTCGCTGCGCGGACAGCTCATCACCGGCCTGGTGGCCTTGCTCGCACTGGCCTGCGCAGGCGTAGGCCTGGTCACGTACCTGGTGCTCAGTCACACGCTGCTGAACCAGCTGGATTACCAGCTCCAGTCCGCGGGCGGGCGGTACGTCTCCTGCATCGAGGCCGAGCACCACGAGGGGCCGCCGCCGCCCCAGGGCGGCGCGGTCACGAACTGTAATAAGACCCCTGGGCTGAGCGCCGGGACGTTCGGCGCCCGGGTGAAGGACGGCGTGCTGACCGACCAGGGGATTATCGACGGCCAGAGTCACCTATCCGCCGCGGACCAGGCCGCCCTCATCCGGCTGCCCCCCGATGGCCGGTACTACACCAAGGACCTGGACTCCCTGCACGGCAACTACCGGCTCACCGCGATCAGGGGACGGGACGGTGACGTGCTCATCACCGGGCTCCCGCTGTCCGGCATGGAATCCACCCTGCACAAGGTGGAGATCGCCGAGCTGGTGGCGTTCTCGGCCGCGCTGGTCCTGGCGGGCATCATCGGCACGGGATTCGTCCGGCTGTCCCTGCGGCCGCTGCGCCGGGTCGCGGCCACCGCGACCCGGGTCACCCAGCTGCCCCTGGCCAGTGGCGAGGTCACGCTGGGCGAGCGGGTCCCGGACACCAGCCCGCGGACCGAGGTAGGCCAGGTCGCCGAGGCGTTCAACCGGATGCTCGGCCACGTCGAGGGGGCGCTGGCCCGCCGGGCGGCCAGCGAGGCGCGACTGCGCCGATTCGCCGCCGACGCCAGCCATGAGCTGCGCACCCCGCTGGCCGCCATCCGCGGCTACGCGGAGCTCGCGCTGCGCAATCCGGACGCGGATCCCGCCGACATCGCGCACGCGCTGCGCCGGGTGGAGTCGGAGTCGGCCCGGATGAGTGTGCTGGTCGACGAGCTGCTGCTGCTCGCCCAGCTGGACGCGGGGCGCCCGCTGGCCCGTGAACCGGTGGACCTGTCCCGGCTGGCCATCGACGCGACCGACGACGCGCGGGCGGCCTCGGCGGACCATCGCTGGATACTCGAGCTCCCCCAGGAGGCCGTGCTGGTCTGCGGGGATGAGCACCGGCTGCACCAGGTGCTGGTCAACTTGATGAGCAACGCGACCAGGCACACCCCGAAGGACACCACGGTCACGGTCGCGCTGGCCGACGGCGCGCAGCCGGGCACCGTCGAGCTGAGCGTGACCGACGACGGCCCGGGCATCGCGCCGGAGCTGAAGCCCGCGCTGTTCGAGCGGTTCGTCCGCGGGGACTCGTCCCGCTCCCGCGCAGCCGGGAGCACCGGGCTGGGCCTGGCCATCGTGGACGCGGTCACCACCGCGCATGGCGGCACCATCACGGTGGACAGCCAGCCCGGGCGCACCCGCTTCGCCATCACGCTGTCCCGGCTCTACCGCTGAGGGCTGCCGCCCTATGGTTGCGGCCCGGCCCTGCGGGTCCGGGCCCGGCGAGGCCTGGCCCCACGCGTAGGTGCCTGTTCCCGCGAGCACCACCAGGTCGACCGGCCGCCCACCGTGCCGTGCTTCATCTCCGCGCCGTCGCGCGGGCACCGGGCGCCCTCGTGCCGGAACGGGAAGATTTCGCCGGTGTGCGCCCCGCCGTGGATGGCGGCGGACTTCAGCGCCGCCTGCACCGCCCGGTAGAGGTGGTCGACGTCCTCGGGCCGGAGACTGCTGACCGGAGCGGCGGGGAAGATCCGGGCCTGCCAGAGCGCCTCGTCAGCCAGCAGGTTCCCGATTCCGGCGATCTTGGACTGATCCAGCAGCCGGGCCTTGACCGCGATCGTCCCCGAGCTGAACACCCGGCGGAACTGCTCCGGGGTGATTTCCTCCGCGTCCGGCCCGAGCACGCTGATGTCCGGGTTCAGCCGGACCCGGCCCAGGCGCCGCTTGTCGAACAGGGCCAGCCGGCCTCCGTCAGCGAACTCGAGCGTGAAGCGGTCCCACTCGAGCTTGCCCGGCTGCGAGCCGACGCTACCTCTCCAGGCGGGCTGCGGCTCGCCGGCCTGGGCAGTCTCCCCATCAGGCGCGATGACCACGATGCTGCCGCTCATGCCCAGGTGGACACCGAGATCCGGGCCCGGTGTGGCCGCCCCGTCCAGTCCGGAGGTCTCGATCCAGATGGTCTTGCCCCGCCGGCGGGCGGCCGTTAGTGAACGTCCGACCAGTGCGTCACGCAACTGCCCAGGGATGTGCGGCCGGGTCACGTAGGTGTCCGCGTCGTCCACCGCCACGATTCGCCGGTTCAGCGCCTCATCGGCGATCAGGCGACGGGCGGTCTCGACCTCGGGAAGCTCGGGCATTCCCCCGTTCTACCCGATCAGCCCAGTGGTCAGAGTCAGCCATGGAGGAGCGGCCGGCCGGTGGGGCGGGCGGGCTTGACCGAGGAACAAGTGGGTCAGGCGGACGGCTGCGGCAGGGTAGGCAGGGTGGGCAGCGGGCTGGCGCTGCTGAGCGGGGGCTGGCGGTAGAGGCGGTCCAGGTCAAGCTGCTGCGCCTCTTCCAGCACCGTGTCCTGCTGCTTCTGCGCCCGCTCCGCGGTCTGCTTGGCCAGCGCCGACGCGAGCGCGCCCAGCTGCCGCACCCCGGTGTCGTCGACGAGCACGCGGCTGGTGGTCAGGATCGCGATGCCCGTCACCCGGCGTTTCCCCTGCCCCGGCCGGGCCAGCCCCGCCCCCACCTTGGCCGCGTCGAACGGATCGGTGGGGTGGGTAGTGAGCATGGTGCGCTGCCCGATGGCCCATTTGTGGAAGGTCATGACCTCCCCCTCGAGGGGCAGGCTGGTGATGTCGTCGGCGCCCAGGCCGAACCGCTTGCCCTTGCTGAAACAGCGGGAGTAGGAGGCCAGGGCGGCCGACCACAGCGCCTGCGGCACCACGGAGTCCCGCTCTTCCTCGGGCTTGTCCAGTTCGCCGAGCAGTCCCTTGCAGCATTCGACGACGAATTGGAGATCCGAGACAATCGACGCCTGGTCGGCGAGGACCTGCGCGGACGGCAGGTCGAGAGCGACGGTCAGCATCGGTGGCTGCGACGATGCGGGATTCGTGTCGCTCATGTCTCCTCGTTCCAGATGGCCGGCACACAAAGCTCTGCCTGCCGATACTGGCACGCTGGCCAGCGATCCCAGGTCTCACATAGTGACAATTTCGCGGTCGTCCCGGACCGGTGGTGCGCCGGGTCAGCCGGCCCGGGGCCAGGTGTGCACCGGCTCGTTGCCGTGCATGAGCTGGATATAGCGCTGGGTCATCTGGCGCAGTGCCTCCGCGCGGTCCACTCCGGTCTGCTCGCTGATGGCCCGGGTCGTAGCGACCTGCCAGACTGCGCCGTTCCGCCCGGTGAGGCAGCGCTGCTCAATGATGCCCAGCAGGCGGTCGGCGGAGCCAGGATCGACACCCCAGCGGCGCAGGCCCTCCCGGGCCAGCGGCAGCAGGCGGCGCAGCACCAGTTCGGCCACCGGCGCCTCGCCCAGCCCAGGCCAGTAGAGCCGGGCGTCCAGGCCGTGCCGCGCGGCCTCGTGCAGGTTCTCGGCCGCGGTCGCGAAGGTCATCTGGGTCCAGACCGGCCGCTGCTCATCAGCCAGGGCCCGGATCAGCCCGTAATAGAACGCCGCGTTGGCCATGACGTCGGCGACCGTGGGCCCGGCCGGGAGGACCCGGTTCTCCACCCGCAGATGCGGCTGGCCGTCGACGACGGCGTAGACCGGACGGTTCCAGCGGTAGATGGTCCCGTTGTGCAGGCTCAGCTCGGCCAGCTGCGGGGTCGCCCCGCCGTCCAGCATGGCCAGCGGGTCCTCGTCCTCGCACAGCGGCAGCAGGGCCGGGAAGTACCGGATGTTCTCCTCGAACAGGTCGAACACGGACGTGATCCAGCGTTCACCGAACCACACCCGGGGGCGCACCCCCTGCTGCTTGAGCTCGTCCGGCCGGGTGTCGGTGGCCTGCTCGAACAGGGTGATCCGGGTTTCGTCCCAGAGCTGCCGGCCGAACAGGAACGGGGAGTTGGCGGCCAGGGCAACCTGCACCCCGGCGATGGCCTGGGCCGCGTTCCAGTAACTCGCGAACGCGTCGGGGCTGACCTGGACGTGCAGCTGCACGCTCGTGCACGCCGCCTCGGGGGTGATGCTGCCCGCGTGGGTGAGCAGGTGCTCGGCACCGTCGATGGCGATGCGCATGTCCTCGCCGCGGGCCGCGAAGATCTGCTCGTTCAGCACCCGGTAGCGCGCATTGGCCGACAGGGTCTCCTCATGCATATACTCCTCGGCCAGCGTGGGCAGGATGCCGATCATGACCAGGCCACTCCCGGTGCCGCGGGCTTTGGCATCCGCGCCGTTGAGGCTGGCGCGGATCTCCTGCTCCAGGTCCGCGAGGGCGCTCTTTTCCAGCCGCCGGGGCGGCACGTTGATCTCCAGGTTGAACTGCCCGAGCTCGGTCGCCCAGGCGGGGTCGGCGATGGCGTCGAGCACGGCCGCGTTGCGCATGGACGGCATCCCGCGGGAGTCGACCAGGTTCAGCTCGATTTCCACGCCCACCCGCGACGGGCTGGCCTCGAATCGGCGCTCGCGGAGCATCCGGGCGAAGACGTCCAGCGAACGCTGCACCTTCTCCCGGTACTTCCGCCGGTCTTCGCCACTGATCTTGATGGCCTGGATGTCACGTCCCATGGGGCCCCCGCTCGCCGTGATGCAAAGCACCTACCCCGCAGCGGGCCAGTTAAGGGCTCACGAGCCCGGCGTCGTGGGCGAGCAGCCCGGCCTGGGTGCGGTTCGCACAGCCCAGCTTGTCCAGCGTGCGTGAGACGTAGCCCTTGATCGTGGCTTCGGACAGGTACAGCCGCGCCGCGATCTGCGCGTTGGACAGGCCCTCCCCCAGGCAGGCCAGCACCTCGGCCTCCCGCTCGGTGAGCGACCCGGCCAGCTCACGGGCCCGGTCGCGGGCAGGCTGGCTGTCGGTCGAGGCGGCGATCAGCCGCCGGGCGGCCGCCGGGGCCAGCACCGTGTGCCCTTCCGCGGCCACCTGAACCAGCCCGATGAGGTCCTCCGGCGGCGTGGACTTGACCAGGAATCCGGCCGCGCCGGCCCGCAGCGCGCGGAGCACGTACTCGTCGGCGTCGAACGTGGTCAGCACGACCACGGCCGGGGGATCGGCCAGCTCGCGGATCCGCTCGATCGCGGTGAGCCCGTCCACGCCCGGCATGCGCAGGTCCATGAGCACCACGTCGGGGCGGGTGCGGACCACGGCCTCGACGCCCGCCGCCCCATCCTGGGCGTCCGCCACGACCTCGATGGTGCCGCCGGAGGTCAGGATCGTCCGCAGATGGGCGCAGACCATCGGCTCGTCGTCCACCACCACGACCCGGATCACGCTGACGCCACCGATTCCGCGGTCGGCACGTAGGCAGGCAGGGTGGCTTGCACGCAGAACCCCCCGTCCTGGGCGGGGCCGGCCCGCAGCGTCCCGTGCACCAGTTCCACCCGCTGCCGGAGCTGGACGATGCCCAGGCCAGAGCCGGTCCCGGCCAGGCGAGAGGCGTCTGTTGCCGGGCCTGAGCCGTCCACGGCGTGGCCGGGCGGGGTGTTGCGGACGGTCAGCCGCAGCTGCGAGGGGCCGTAGCTGACCCGCACGGTCACCCGGGTGCCGGGCGCGTGCTTGCGCACGTTGGTCAGGGATTCCCGGACAATCCGGTACACGGTCCGCCCGACCACCGGCGAGGCGAGCTCGGGATCGCCGTCCTCGATCAGCTCGGCCGGCGTGCCCACCTTGACCGACTCCGCGACCAGCGCAGCGAGCCCAGGCGTGGACGGTACCTCGCCGCCATCCGGCGCGGTGCGCAGGATCCCGACCAGGTCACGCAGCTCGCCCAGGGCCTGGCAGCCGGCCGCCCGCAATTCCTCCGCGGCCTGCCGGGTGGCCTCGTCCGGCGCGGTCATCCGCAGTGCGCCCGCCTGGAGCACCATCAGGCTGACCCGGTGGGTCACGACGTCGTGCATCTCCCCGGCCAGCCGGGCGCGTTCCTCGGTCCGGGCCTGCTCAGCCAGCAGATAGCGTTCCCGCTCGGCCCGTTCGGCCCGCTCCTTCAGCGACTGCACCATGCACCGGCGGGCCCCGAAGTACAGGGCCAGGAAGGGCCCGACCGCGGTGCGGAGCAGCCCGAAGGTGATGACCGTCGCGGACGGCTCCCACGGCCGCGCGACGATGAGGCTGAGCGCGACGACCGCAATGACTGCTGTTCGACGGTCCTGCCGGTAAAAGAACGGCCCGTAGGCGGCCAGCGCGACCGAGTACGGCGCCCACACGTTCGCCGTGTGCTCGGGAACCAGCGCTCCGACGGGTGAGATCAGCAAGGTGATGACCAGCGTGAACCCGCCCAGGAGGGCGATGACCAGGTACGGCGCGCGGCGGCGGACGACCAGCGAGGCGCACACGGCGGCCTGCACGGCCAGCATGGCCCAGGCGAGCGGACTGGGATGAGCGGGCCACCAGGTGGCGCCTGCGAGTGTCGCCCCGGTGTCGAGCAGCACGAAGAACACGGCGATCGCCACGTCCATGGCGAGCCGGTGCCGCCGGTACCACCTGCCGATCACCACGTCCACGGCGAACCGGCGCCGCCGGTACCACGGCCCTTCTGTCATGCCGAAAACGCTACGTCATCTGCGGGCCGGCGTCGCGGGTCCGGCCGCCAGAGCCAACGGCCGGCGGGGGCAGAAACCTACGAAAGTCGTATCCGGCCGCCGGGGAGTAGCCGTTCGTCGGGCCAGAACCCGACCGGCTACCCTGACGCCAGGTGGTCCGGCGGCCCTGGAATGGGGGCATGGAAACCACACCAGCCCAGGCTGCAACGAACCCCCGGCTCGGCCGTTACGACATCGACCCGGCCGCCTCGGCCGTCCGGTTCAGGACCCGGCACCTATTCGGGCTCGCCCCGGTGCGCGGCCGCTTCCAGATCCGGGCCGGGACGGTCGACGTGACCGAGCCGGCCAGCGAAACGAAGGTCTCCGTGGAGATCGACACCGCGAGCCTGAATTCCCGGAACCCGGCGCGGGACGCCACCGTCCGGTCGGCCCGGTTCCTGGATGCGAGCCGGTACCCCGTGATGGTCTTCGTTGCGGAAAAAATGGACGGTCAGGATCTGCTGGGCACGCTGACGGTGGGCGCGGTGGCCCGCCTGGTCCGCCTGCCGGTGGAGGTATCGGACGTGTCGGCTGGCGCGTTCACGGCCCGGGGCTCCGTGCGCCTGGACCGGACCGAGTTCGGCGTGACCGCGTCCCCCGGGCTGGCCGCGCGCTACCTCGACGTGTCATTGGAGGCCCGGTGCGTGGCGCGGTCGTAGTGGACGGGCTGGCCAAGAGCTACGGCAGCGTGCCCGCGCTGCGCGGGATCAGCTTCACCGTCGGCGCGGGCGAGATCTTCGCGCTGCTGGGGCCGAACGGCGCCGGGAAGACCACGACGCTGGAGATCCTGGAGGGGTTCCGGGCCCGGGACGCCGGGCGGGCCGAGGTGGTGGGCCTCGATCCCGGTGACCGGGCGACGGGCCGGGAATTGCGGGAACGGATCGGGCTGGTCCTGCAGGACATCGCGGTCGAGCCCTACCTGACGGTCCGGGAGACCATCGCCCGCAACGCGGGCTACTACCCGGCCCCGCGAGGCGTCGATGAGGTGATCGCCCTGGTCGGCCTGGCCGGGCAGGAGCGGACCAAGGTGCGGAACCTGTCCGGGGGCCGCAAACGCCGCCTGGACCTGGGACTGGGGCTGATCGGTGATCCGGAACTGCTGTTCCTGGACGAGCCGACCACCGGGTTCGACCCGGCCGCCCGGCGGGACGCCTGGCAGCTGGTACGCAGCCTGCGCGACTCGGGAACCACGATCCTGCTCACCACGCACTACATGGAGGAGGCCCAGGCGCTGGCCGACCGGGTGGCGGTGCTGTCCGACGGCCAGGTGGTCGCCCAGGGGACGCTGGCGGACCTGGGCGGGCGGGCCACCGCCCAGACCCAGATCAGTTTCGCGCTCCCGGGCGGATGCCGGGCCGCGGACCTCCCGGCCTGGGCCCGGCCGGCCGTGGACCCGGAATCAGATGGCCCGATCACCGTGGCGGTCAGTGAGCCGACCCGCGCCCTGCACGAGCTGACCAGCTGGGCGCTGGACCGCGGCCTGGTTCTGGACCAGCTCACGGTCGAACCGCCCAGCCTCGAAGACGTCTACCTGAGACTGACGGGTCCGGGCTCAGCGGCCCGGGCCGGCGAGGAAGGGGCCGACGACCTACGGGCCGGCCGCAGACGAGCCGGCGGCAAACGGGCCAACCGCAAACGAGCCGGAGAAAGGACCACGACATGACGCCGCCGACCGGCCGGGCGCGGCGGCATGACCTCGCCCTGCTCTGGCACCAGGTCCGCTACGAGCAGCTGTCGTTCTGGCGCAATCCGCAGAGCGCGTTCTTCACGTTCGTGTTCCCCGTCGTGATCATCGCCCTGTTCGGCGCGTTGTTCCACGGCGTGGGGCGGAGCTCCTACTTCTACGGGCTGTCGGCCCTGCAGTACTACGTGCCCACGATCGCCGCGGTCTCGGTGCTGGGCGCCTGCTACAGCCAGCTCGCCATCGTGCTCTCCACCCGGCGGGAGAACGGGATCCTCAAGCGGATCCGGGCCACGCCGCTGCCGGCCTGGACCTACTTCCTCGGCCTGCTGGCCCACTGCATCGTGGTCAGCGTGGTGGACATCGTGCTCATCGTGGGCGTCGGCCGGCTGTTCGGCGTGCCGCTGCCCACCCACTGGGCCGCGATCGCGGTCGCTCTCGTGCTCGGTGCGGCCTGTTTCTGCGCACTGGGCGTCGCGGTGGCCTCCCTGATCCGCAACGCGGAGGCCGCCCCGGCCGTCGTGCAGCTGGTCTTGTTCCCGCTGGTGTTCATCTCGGGCACCTATCTCCCGATCCACTCACAGGTGATCCAGCGCATCACCGGGATCCTGCCGGTGCGGCCGTTCAATGACGCCCTGATGGGCCCGTTCGCGCGGCACACCGGGTTCGACTGGGCCGCTCTCGGCGTCCTGCTGGCGTGGGGCGTGGCCGGCGGGCTTATCGCGATCCGCCGGTTCCGCTGGGATCCCCAGCCGGGGTGATGGCCCCGGCCGGGGTGAACGTCCCGGCCGGGGTGGTGGTCAGAGGCCGTTGGGGAAGGTGATGGAGGCCGGGGAGATGAGTGGCTTCCCGACCTCCAGCTGGATCTGGGCGTGCTTCTCCAGCGGGATGTTGCGGGGGTTGCCCCGGTAGACCTGGCGGTTGTAGATCGCGGTCACCGGGCCGTGGGCCGGGCCGACCTGGTCCGGGCCCAGCGGCTGGCCCCAGATGTCGAAGAAGTCCCCCAGCGTGTAGGTGCGGTGCACCGGGGACTCGATGTGGATGATGCCGTCGGCGGCGTGCGTGTGCAGCCAGTAGAAGCAAGTGCCGCTCGCGATGAACGGGCCGGTCGGCGTGTTCTCGGCCTGGGCGCCGGGGATGCCGATGGCCGCCGGGATCTGCCGCGCGGCGCCGTTCACGAACACCGTCAGGTGCGCGTGGATGTGATACACCAACTGCTCGGTGGTGTCGCAGCCGATCCCGTCCACGGTCTTCCCGGTGGCCTTGGTGGCCGTGCTGGCCAGCGCGGGCGCTGGCGGGACCGGCACCTGTTCCGGGCCGTTGGGACCGGGCGAGGGCAGCGGCTTCAGCGTGCCCAGCGTGCTGAGCGAGGCCAGCTTGAGTTTCGGCGTACCGCCGGCGGCGCTGGCCGGGCTGCCGCTGTTGCTGGTGACGGCCAGGGTGATGGCCACGGCGGCGATGATCACGACCACGGCCGCGCCGATCCCGGCTAGCCAGTTGCGGCGCCGCTTGCGGGCGGCTTCGCGGGCCCGCATCTCGGCGACCCGGGCCCGGGCCGCGGCGCCCCGCGCCTTGGTTTCGCGGGCCTTGGTCCCGCCGGTCCTCCCCCCGCCCGCCTGGGACGCCCCGGTCTTACCCCCGCCGGCCTGGGACGCCCCAGCTTTGCCCCTGCTGGCCTGCGACGCCCCGGTCCTTCCTCCGCCGGACTTCGCCCCGCCCCCCTGGGCCCCGCCGGTCCTGCCAGGCTTGCCGCCGCTCATGGCTCCGCCTACCTGGGCCCCGCCGGTCCCGCCGGGCTTGGCCCCGCCGGGCTTGCCCCCGCCGGGCTTGCCCTCGCCGCTGGCCGAGCCGCCGGCACCGGAACCGCTGCCACCGGAGCCGCGCCCGCCTGAGCCGTCCCGGCCCGAGCGTCCCTTCCCCCCGGTCCCTCTGGACACGTGATCTTCTCCTCTGCCCTGTCCGCTCACCCTAACCAACGCGACCCCTCACCAGGAGACACGAGCCGCCCCCGCCCCCGGTTCCCGCCGCGAGCACCCACGGTCTGAGTGATCACGGTCAATTTCTGACCCTGGGGACCACATTTTGACCGTGATCAAGGAGGCAGGACCGGGCAGCCGCGGGAACAGCGGCGGACCGGGCCGGGCCAGCCCCGCTGGGTCAGGATGACGGCGACCTGAGCGGCCGTGTCGCAGCGCCGGCCGGTCACGTCAGACCAGCCATAGCGCAAGGTCCGCAACTCCAGGACCTGCAGGGAGTTGTCCCGGTGAATGTCGCGCCACCGCTCGGCCACCGGATGCGCGGCGGCCCCGTCCAGTTCCACCACCAGGAGATAGTCCTGGTAGAGGTTGTCCAGGTAGCGCCGCCGTCCGTCCAGTGTCACCATCACCTGGCGCCTGGCGGCCGGCAGGCCGTGCGGGCGCTCGACCCCGTGCACGTAGCGGTACTCGAGCGGGGACAGCACACCTTCCCGCACATCACTGAGCGCCCCGAGCAACTCAGCCCGGTGGCGCAGCTTCTTACGCCGCTCCAGCGCAACCCGGATCTGGCTGGGGGTGCAGAGCCGGCTGCCGCACGCCTGGCTGATCCACCCGAATGCCTCATCGAACGTGGCCGCGCACTGGGTCAGGTCGGCGACGGTCTCCTCGATCCGCGTCCGCGCGGGCAGCAGAACCGGATGACGCGCACGGGCGAGCCAGGCCGAACGATGCACGATCAGGCGGGGCACGTCCTGGTCTGTGAAGGGCCGCCCCGTACGCGTGGTGTCCCGGGCCCGCGGGCCCACACCGGCCCCGCGGCGCACCTGGCGTTCCCCGGGGATGGTCACATGGATGGCCTGGGCCGGTCGCCGGCCTAGCTGGTAAAGCTCGGCCGCGGTCTGATGGCTGATCGCCGCACCCGGCCCCGCCGTGAGTAGGGCCGCCCAGAAAAGGGCCAGGCGGGACGGCTCTCCGCTGAAGGTCGCGTAGACCCCGGCGGCGAGTCGCTGCCACCGGCCATTGCGCAGCCGGACCCGGATCGCGTCCTGGCTTATTCCGCACTCCAGGGCTTGCCCACGGGATATCACCCCGTACTGGAGGTCGAGTAACTCGCTAGCGAGCGGAAAACGCTGGCCCGTCATGACCCCAGCATGGGCGGGAAGCCAGTCCCCGGGCGACCAGACCCTGCCGCCTGGGGACAGCCCAGCCGATCCGCTCCCCCTGTGCATAACCCCGCCCCATCTGTCGGCCCCTCCGGGTATAGACCGCCCTCCATGATCACGGTCAATTTCTGACCCTGGGGACCCCTTTTTGACCGTGATCATGGAGGGTCGCCACCCGCCCAGGGGGCGGTAGATTCGCGGGGTGAGCGAGAACCGCTGGGTGGTTCGCCGGGCGGCGGCCGAGGACGGCCCGTTCATGGCGGACATGCTGGTGGAAGCGGCCAACTGGTCAGCTGACTGGAAGAAGAAGAGCCGCCGTCGGGTGCTCTCGGCGCCCGCGACGGCGCATTACATCGCCGGCTGGCCACGTGATTCCGATCTGGGCGTGATCGCCGAGGCGGACGGGGCGCCGGTTGGCGCGGCCTGGCTCCGCTTCCTTCCCGCGGCTGACCAGGGATACGGGTTCGTGGCTCCCGGCGTGCCCGAACTGACGATCGGCGTGGCCGGGGACTGGCGCGGCCGGGGCGTGGGCCGGGCTCTGCTTCGGGCCCTGGCCGGCCAGGCCCGCTCGGTGGGCATCCGGCAGATCAGCCTCAGCGTCGAACGGAAGAACTTCGCCCAGAAGCTGTACTTCTCCGAGGGCTACCAGGTCGTGGACTCCAGCGACGCGCACTCCGACACCATGGTCAAGGACCTGGCGCCCGGTTAGCCGGACTCGTGAGGATCGAGCATCCGTTCCAGCAGCGTTTGCACCTGGCGTTGCTCGGCCGGACCGAGGTCGCTGGTCAGCGGGGACAGTGACCGCCGGACCTGGGCGTGAAGACGTTCGGCCAGGGCCGCCCCGGCGGGGCTGAGGAACACGTCCACGGCGCGGCCGTCGTGGGCGCTGGGGCCCCGTTCGAGAAGTCCCCGCTTCGCGGCGCGGTCGACCAGCCCGGTCATCGTGGATTTCTCCAGCCCCAGGTAGTCGGCCAGCGTGGTCATCCTGACCCGCCGGTCCCGCAGGATCCCGAGCACCCGCAGTTGGGTGAGGGACAGGTCGTGTTCGGCGCCCACCTTGCTCAGCACGGCCATGGTCACGAAGGAGACCTGGACGAGCGCGTCGACCAGGCCATCCTGAGCGATGGCGCGGGGCGGTTCTTCTGGCGTGGCCACCTCCGGAGCCTACTTGACTCGGTTCGTAATACCAACTACTTTTAGTTCGTATTACCAACTACATTACGGAGATCATCATGAAGGCCGCAGTCGTTTCCTCGTTCGACACCGCCCCCCGCTACGAGGAATTCCCCGTCCCCATCTCGGCTGGGGGCGACGACATGGTCATCGACGTGATCGCGGCGGGGCTGCACCCACGCGTCCGGTCGCAGGCCGACGGGTCGCACTACACCAGCACCGGCGAACTGCCACTCGTGCCGGGCATCGACGGTGTGGGGCGCGGCGGCGACGGGCTGCTGCGCTACTTCGTCCTCCCGGACACCCGAGTAGGCGCGATGGCTGAGCAGACCGTCATCGGCACCCGCCGCAGCATCGTCCTGCCCGAGGACGCCGACCCGATCGCGGTCGCCGCGGCCATGAACCCGGCCATGTCCTCCTGGGTCGCGCTGCGCCAGCGGGTGCTGTTCCGGGCCGGGCAGAACGTCCTCGTCCTCGGGGCCACCGGGAACGCGGGCCAGATGGCCGTGCAGATCGCGAAGCGTCTCGGCGCGAACCAGGTCATCGCGGCCGGGCGCAACCCCGGCCGGCTGGCTGGCCTGCCCGCCCTCGGCGCCACCGCCACCGTGGTGCTCGATGGCGACGCTGACCGCGTCGCCGGCCGGCTCGGCCAGGTGGCCGCCGACGTTGACGTCGTGATCGATTACCTCTGGGGCGAACCCGCCGCCGCCGCGATGGTCGCCCTCGTCACCGGGCGCGCCGACCCCGGCCAGCCCCTGGCCTGGATCCAGGTCGGGTCGGTCGCCGGGTCCACTGCGTCGGTCCCCTCCGCGGCGCTGCGCGCGGCCCGGCTCCAGATCATCGGCAGCGGGCAAGGCTCCGTCAGCACCCGGGAGATCCTCGCCGAACTGCCCGCCCTGGCCCAGGAGATCACCGCGGGACGCTTCGAGATCGACGCGCGGGCCATGTCACTCACCGATGTCGAGCAGGCCTGGGCCGACGCCGCCGGCCCAGCCCAGCGCATCGTCATCACTCCGCAGAACTAGCGCCGGAACCCGGGCCTCGCGTCGGAAGCCGGGCCCGGCCGGTCCGCCCCTGTCCGGCCGGCCGAGCCTGGTTCCCGCGCTACTCGGCGCGGAGGGCGGAGGCGGTGCGGATCCGGGCCGCCCAGCCCGCCGGGAGCAGTGCCCCGACGATGGCGATCACCGCCCCGGCCAGGGCCAGCACCACCAGTTCCGGCCCCCGGTACACGGACAGGTAACTGGCGGGCAGGCCCAGGTTCGCGGACGAGGCCATCACCGGCAGCACCACATGGTGCAACGCGATCCCGGCCGGCAGCGCGATCAGGCCGGCCACCAGCCCGGTTCCGGCGACCCAGCAGACCACCATGGCGATGATCTGCTGGGGCGTCATCCCGATGGCCTTGAACACGCCCAGGTCGTGCACCCGATCGCGGGTGTTGAGGACCACGGTGTTCAGCACGCCCAGCCCGGCCGCCGGATCGTGGTCCGCGGGCGCATCAGCGGCAGCTTCGCCCGGCCGGCCTTCAGATACCGGTCCACCGCGGCCGGGCTGGCGCTTGATCCGCAGTGCCGGGTGCCCGCCGGGGCCTGCTCGCTCAACCTCGGCATCACGGTCCCGGCCGGACTCCCGGTCAGCGTCAGCGACTCGTTCGGCGACCTGGACGCGAGCGGGCTGCAGGGCACGGTGGCGCTCTCGGACAACAGCGGGGACCTGACCGGGTCCGGGCTGACCGGGAACGTCCACCTAGCCGGCACCTTCGGCACCATCACCGCCTCCGGCCTGGCCGGGAACCTCTGGCTGGACAACAACTCCGGCGACATCCGGGCGGCCGGTATCACGGGCGACACCCGGCTCCAGGACAGCTTCGGGACCATCGCGGTGACCGGGCTGGCCGCGGCCGACGTGGTGGCCCGCAATAATTCCGGCGACATCTCGCTGACGTTCACCAAGGTCCCGAGGCAGGTGACCGTCACCGACAGCTTTGGCGACATCACCCTGGTGCTGCCGCCGGGGCCCGCGACCTACCGCGTCGCGACGCGGAACCCGTTCGGCGTCACGACCGTGTCCGTCCCGCAGTCACCGACCGCCGGCAATGTGATCACGGCCAGCAACAACAGCGGCGACATCACCATCACCACCCAGCCGGGCCGCGCCGTCACCGATGCGCACCCGGCGCGGCGGTCGCCCCCCGCCGGACCGGGCGCGGCTCATTGAGCAGCGACGTCGCGGGTGGCCTGGACCGCCCGTCGCACCATGCGCGCGTACACGTAGGTCCCCGGGATCTCGGGATGAATATGGTCCGGCCAGAGCAGGTTCATCCGGTTCCTGATGGTGTCAAACCAGTCCGCGGGGGTCACACTGGGATGCTGCCGGATAAAGGCCGCCTCGGTCGCGTTGACTTGCCTGCTCCACGCATCAGGAACATAAGTGTTGATAAGTACCAGCTTACGGTTGGGGCCGAGCACTTTCATCAGCTCATTGAGCTGTTTGGTGGTGACGATGTAATTGGTGCCGAGACCGATCACCACAACCGGGCGCAGCCGCCCGGTCGCTGCGAGCCGGCGCAGGATGGCCAGGCCCGCCGGCATCTGCCGGTCGGGCTTGGCGTCGATGTAGATGCCGGGCATGACCGACGCCATGGTCATGGCGCTGGCCGCCATGACCGAGTCGCCGATGGCGGTGACCTGCTTGCCCGTCACCTTGCCGGGGGTCGCTGACGGTGTGGGCACGACTGCGGCCGCAGGCCCGACGCCGACGGTTCCGCGGCCGCCGGTGCTGCGGCCGGCCGCGCTGGTGCCGGTGCCCGCGGAATTGGCTGCAGGCGACGAGTGCGCCTGCGTCGCCGCGCTGACTTGCTCGCCCTCGTGGATCTGCTTTTCCATCCCGGCGGGCGCGGTGGCCTGATGCAGCAGGCCGCATCCGCCGGTGGCTCCCACAGTCAGAATGACACCCGCCCACCGGCCCAGCCGTGCGCGTTTCCCGATCCGGGGCCTGGCCTGCGCCGTGGTCGCCGTTTTCGCAACTGATAGCCCGGTTTTCCTGGTTTCTCCAGCAGCCCGGGCCACACGTTTGGTGATCAATTTCCTGCCCCCCGTTCAGACTCTTTGTCGCCGCACGGAGGTGATCGCAAACGCCGGGATTAGTAAATAGGGCAGAAGGTGTGGTTAGCCGTTCTGGGTTCCTTAATACCAGCGCCGCCCGCCTCGCGACGCGCCCTGGGGTTGCGGCCGTCCGCCTCGCGGCGCGCCTGGGGGCTGCGGCCGCCCGGCGCGCGGCGCACCCTGCGGCCGCGACCCCCCGCAACCTGGCCAGACACCGGTGGGGCCCCATCCCGCCACCACATCGCGACTCACCGCAATCACCTTGTCCCCCGTACGGGGGACAGGTGGCGGTAAGCCGGCGGAACGTTATCTCCTATGCGCCTAAATATCAGTTTCTGACGCTCTGACACGGGGATCGGGGAAAGCATAGGATGCCCAGGGCACAGGAACGCATGGAGGCGTAGGTGAACGAGGAGTCGCCAGGGCATCGCGCCGATCTGGCGGCCGGCTTCGCCGTAGGCTCACTCCTGGGGGGATACCGGCTCGAGGAGCAGGTCGGCGCGGGCGGGATGGCCGTTGTCTTCCGCGCGCGCGACGAGCGGCTGAATCGGCTCGTGGCGCTGAAGATCATGACCCCCGCCATGGGCTCCGACGACATGTTCCGGCAGCGCTTCATCCGGGAATCGCGGGCGGCGGCAGCCGTGGACGACCCGCACATCATCCCGGTGTACGAGGCCGGCGAGGTCGGGCAGGTGCTGTTCATCGCGATGCGCTTCGTCCAGGGCGGGGACGTCCGGTCGCTGCTGCGCCGTGAGGGGCCACTGCCCCCGGAGCGGGTCGCGTCGATCGTCTCCCCGGTAGCGTCCGCGCTGGACGCCGCGCACGCCGTCGGCCTGGTGCACCGGGACGTCAAGCCCGCGAACATCCTGCTGGACCGCCGGCCTGGACGGCCTGAGCACGTCTACCTGTCGGACTTCGGGCTGAGCAAGAGCGC
>DASQRM010000009.1:0-2032 GCA_035642895.1 Streptosporangiaceae bacterium
GGCCGGCCTCCAGCAGCAGCACGCTGACGCCCGAATCGGCGGACAGGCGCGCCGCCAGGACGCAGCCGGCGCTGCCGGCACCAACGATGATGTAGTCATACACGGCGGTCTCCTAAGGGATAAGGGGAACAATACGCGCCGCGGTGTCCGGGAGCCTGCGGGGGTTCGGGCCCCGGCTCGGTGCGGTATTGGGGCTCTGGGGACCGGTGTGACCGGTGTGACCGGCTGCTGTGACTGGCTGGTGTGACTGGCTGGTGTGACTGGCTGCTGTGACTGGCTGCTGTGACTGGAGTCCGGGTCCGGCGGGCCCCGAGAACCGCCGGCCCGGACGTCTGCGATGCTCACCGTGACCCGGACGTTCTTCGCGTCGGTTACGTACGGTGACAGTAACGGTAAGCCCTGCGCATTCCATCCACTGTTGATCACCTAAGTGATCACTCATTGTAGTCATACAATGCCACACCGTGCTTTGAATAGGAACAGCCCTGGTCAATCCCATGGTCTCGGTTTGATCGCGGGCGTTCGGCGCCGAGTCCGGCAGGGTCCCTTCCCCGGTTCCCCTTAGGGTGGATTCATGGCGCGTAACCGCAACGAAAACCCTGTCGTGCTGTCCCGCATCTACACCCGCACCGGCGACGACGGCAGCACCGCGCTCGCCGACGGCAGCCGCACCCCCAAGACCGACACGCGCCTCGCCGCCTACGCGGATGTCGAGGAAGCAAACTGCGCGATCGGCATGGCGATCACGTTCGGTAGCCTCGCCGCGGACATCGTCCAGTTGCTCTCCCGGGTGCAGAACGAGCTCTTCGACGTCGGCGCCGACCTGGCTAACCCGGTGACCGACACGCCGCCGCCCTATCCGCCGCTGCGGATCGACGAGGCCTACATCACCCGGCTGGAGAGCGAGTGCGACTCGTACAACGCCGAACTGCCGACGCTGCGGAGCTTCCTGCTGCCGGGGGGCAGCCCCGGCACGACGCTGCTGCACATGGCGCGGACCGTCACCCGGCGGGCGGAGCGCAGCGCGTGGGCCGCGGTCGGCGAGCACGGCGACTCGGTGAGCCCGCTGCCCGCCAAGTACCTGAACCGGCTGTCTGACCTGCTGTTCATCCTGGCCCGCCAGGCCAACGCGGGCCACGACGACGTGCTGTGGAAGCCGGGCGGCGAACGCGGCTGACCGACTTGTCGCAACGCTGGGGTTCCGCTGGATCGGCGCGTGGCTGGACGCACTGAAACCGGACATCCAGTGCGTTAGAACGCACTGGATCCGGGGTTTCATTGCGTTACAGCAGGCCCGGGGAACCGGGATCGTGGAGCTGATGGTGTCGGCGTGACCAGAGTCCGAATTCGGGAAGGCGTCGCCGGGCTGCGGGCCACTAGCTAACCGACATTGCGTCCCAGCAGCATGAATCCGGCATCCAGGTCGTACGAATTTGGTGCGGGTGGTGTCAGAGTGACTGAGGTGCGTTCCACGGGTCAGAGGGCCACGCCGAGGTGGGAGCCTGGCGGCGCGGCCTCGAGCCAGGCGAGCAGGCCGGTGAGCGCCTCCTCGCCCAGGGCGAGCTCGACGGTCCCGCCCGGGCCTCCGGCGCCGCCCGGGCCCGCTGCGCTAGCCGCGCCTCCGGGGCCAGCCGCGCCCCCGGGGCCAGCCGCACCGCCGACGCCTCCCGCACCGCCGGGGACGGCCGGGCCGCCCGCGGCGGCTGGGCCAGCCGCGCCGCCCGCGCCAGATGGGCTCCGCTGACCGGGAGCCGGGCCGAACTGGCCGCTGTCCTCGCCGAGCCGGCACTCCACCACGATCATGCCGGGACCCAGGCTGGCCGCTTCGGCCTCGGTGGGCGGGCGGCGGGACACCACGGTCAGGTCCCGCCGCGAGAACACCACGTCAGGTCGCATGGTCAGCCCCAGGGCGCCGAACCACCACAGTTCCTCGGGCCGGTAGGACGCCAGGCCGAGACGCCAGGACCCGTCCGGGCCGCGGCGCAGTCCGCATTCGACCGTGCCGCCGCCGCGCTCGAGCAGGAAGCGGCGG
>DASQRM010000010.1:0-2131 GCA_035642895.1 Streptosporangiaceae bacterium
CGTGCCGGACCGGGTCGCGTTATCCGAGCACGCTGGTGCCTTTATGCAACAGCCTTCGAAAATAGTGTGGAGAAAATGGCTTACGCGGAGGATCCAGTACTCCATGAGGTACCAAATCCTCCGTTGAGGCCGGATCCTCCACGTTAATTCGCTCGGCTTGGGCTGGCTCGCAACGTCAGTGCGCACCGTGATGCATGAGCGGCTCCTGGTGCGATGAAGTGCGCCAAGAACGGGGTGGATTCGGCTTCGGGGTGAGTTTTGTGCACCATAGACCCCTAATCCACCCGAAAGCCCGAATCAACCCACGTTCATCCGCGGTTTGCAACCAGTCGGCGGCAGGCTGCGTCGAAGGGGCATGACCATACGCCGCGGGCCGCTCTCCCGCGGGCCGTTCCGCCGCGGGCCGCTCCAGCTTCCGCGACCGCTCCGGCCGCGGCTGCCGCTGCGGCTGCCGGGCCTGCTGTCCGCCGTCGCGTGCGCCGTGGTCGTCCTGTCCGGCTGCGGGAGCCAGCCGTCCGGCCCGCAGCCGTCCGGCCCGCAGCCGGGCGGCGCACGTACCGGCACCGGGACCGCCAGCCCGCGGACTACCGGGCCGGCCAGCCCCCGGCAGCGCGCCGTCGCCGACGCGGCGCGCATCATGGCGTCGTTTCCACGGCCGCCGGGGGCGGTGCGCACCAGCCCGATGGCGTCCCTGCCCCAGTCCGGGGCGCGGCCGGCCACCCCGGATCTGGCCATCGTGACACGGTGGTGGCGGGCATCCGGCCGGCCGCAGGAGGTGCTGGCCTGGATCCGCGTCCACCTGCCGCCCGGCTTCACCTCGGCCGGCGCCGGCACGAGTACCGGCAACGGGTTCAGGTCTTGGACCAGCGTGTTCGCCCTGCCCGCCGTGCCGGGCGTGCTGACCCAGCGCGAGCTAGTGGTGCTGGCCGTCCGATCCGGGAGCCAGACCGCGATCCGGGTTGATGCCCAGGTCGTCTGGCTGCCTGCCCGTTCGGTAACCGAACGCATCCCGCCGGCCGCCGGAGTGCTGACCGTGACCCCGGTCTTCGGCTTCAACCCCAACCCCCGCGCCAAGCGCCTCGACCGCGCCTTCACGGTCACCGACCCGGCCACGGTGGCCAGGATCGCGGCGGTCGTCAACGGCCTGACCAGGTTCCCTGACGGCACATTCAGCTGCCCGGCCGAGTCCGGCGGGCAGATGCGGCTCACCTTCTTCACCCGCCCGGGCGGCCCAGTGGTGGCCCGGCTGACCGCTCAGTACGGCGGCTGCGGGGTCGTGTCCGTCCGCATCGGCGGCCGGGACATGCCCGGGCTCAGTGAGTACCCGCAGTCCGGCCCGCCGCTGCAGCAGCAGGTGCTAGCCATCGCGGGCGTGAGCTGGCCCGTCGAGCCGGGCAGTACCAGCTAACCTGGCGTTATTACCTGATCTGGTGACCCGCGCCCCGGCGGCGGGCCGGCGGTTCGTGCAGGACCGAGATCCTCGACCGGAGCAGGAATTCGGCGTAGGTGTCCGGCGCTCGGTCGGACTCGGCGACGCCGTAGGAGAGCCTCAGCGCTGTCATGCGCTTATTGGCCCAGTTGATCTCGCTGAACACGTAGTTGGCCTGGCGAGCGAACCTAACGATCCAGGACGTCCGCTGGCCTGCTGCGGAGGTGCTGTAAGCGTCCATATATTCAGCATGGCCGGCCGGGCGATCGCCCGCCAGTGGCAGTAATGCCACAGTTAGATGACATCCTGCCAGTCCGTTTGGCATACTCAAATCGTGCTGCGCAACGTCGCCGTGGTGGTCGTCAACGGCTTCCTCCCGTTCGAGTTCGGCACCATCTGCGAGGTCTTCGGCGTCGACCGGGCGGACGACCGGCTGCCGTCCTATGAGCTCTCCGTGGTGGCCGGCGAGCCGCCGCCGGTGCGCGCGCACAACGACTTCACCATCGCCCCCTCCTGCGGGCTAGAGCGGCTGGAAGGGGCGGACCTGATCGCGCTGCCCGCGGTCGACGACGACCGGCTCAGTATCTACGCAGGCAAGCCGATCGAGTGGCCGGATGCGCCCCAGCCCTTCCCCGCGGAACTGCTGGAGGCGCTGCGCCGCGCAGTGGACCAGGGCACCCGGGTGCTGAGCATCTGCACCGG
>DASQRM010000011.1:0-18930 GCA_035642895.1 Streptosporangiaceae bacterium
CCGCCGGCGGGTTCGCGGCGGGGAGCCGGGGGACCTGGCACGGCATACCGGGCTACCAAGCTGCGCCTCGTGATGCCGGGCGGTGACGGGCCCCCGCGTCTGGGCAAGATGCGGGGCTCCGGCCGCGTCGCCGCCTCGGCCGCCTTCTTCGGGCCCCGGTCGCGTGGGTACCCGGCTGCCGTGCCAGGACGTTTGTCCTTGGCACCTTTCTACGGCGGATGCGGCGGCAGGGGAAGCCCTGGGCCGGACCGATTCCTCATCTCGATCGTTCCCCCGTGTCCCATTCCTGGGCGGCACCTCACGGGCGGACGCTACCTCCCGGCCGCACCGCAGGCCGGCCGGGGGGAAGCGCGCTGAAGGCGAGGACGGGCCAGCCGCGGAGCTGGGCCAGCCGGCGCAGCGCGCGGTCCGGATTCACCGCGTGCGGATGGCCTACCGCCTCGAGCATCGGCAGGTCGGTGATCGAATCGCTGTAAGCGGAGCAGTCGGCCAGCCGGTAACCGCGTTCGCCGGCCAGTTCCCTGACCCGCTCGGCCTTGGCCGGCCCGTACGCGTAGAAGTCGATCTGGCCCGTGTAACGGCCGTCGGCGATTTCCATCTGGGTGGCGATGACCAGGACGGCACCCAGCAGGGCCCCGATCGGGCCGACCATCTCGACCCCCGAGGTGCTCACGATGATGACGTCCTCGCCGGCCGCGCGATGCGCGTCGACCAGGGCCCGTGCCTCGTCGTACACATAGGGGACGATCAGCTCATCCAGGTGGCGCGCGACGATCTCGCGCACCCGGTCGGCGGGCCAGCCGCGGCACAGCTCACTGACGTGCGCCCGGATCTGTTCCATCCGGTCGTGACTGGCCCCATGCCGGGCGAAAAGGAGCTGCGCGACCGCGCCGCGGACGGCATCACCCCGGCTGATCAGGCCATTCCGGTAAAACGAAGGTCCGTAAGCGAGAGTGCTCGACTTGGCGATGATCGTTTTATCGAGGTCAAAGAAGGCGGCGGCCGGCTGGCGTCTGACCTCGGCGGAACTAGACACAGCTAGCGAGCCTATGGCTGAAAGCATGTTTTCGTTGTGTCAGCATCACGTGACCGATTGGTAACTTGGCCCCGATACACGTAGGCTTTAGCGGTGCGGGCCCGGCTCTGCCCCCCCGGAGCCGGACCGTTTGGCGACCCCCGCTCTCCCCCCCGGCGGGGGTCGCCGCCTTTCTGCGCACTGCCCGCGTATTCTTCCTGGTCCGGGCTTATTTTACGGATGTGGCCGCCCGCCGCGCGCCGGCCCTGGGGCCCGCGAGCGTGGCGTCGCCGCTGTCCAGCAGGCACTCCAGCAGGGTGACCGCGCCCGGCTTGGAAAGGGGCTCGTTGCCATTCCCGCATTTGGGCGACTGGATGCACGAGGGGCATCCCGCCTGGCACTCACACCCCCGGATGGCGTCGGCGGTCGCGCCGAGCCACTCGCGCGCCGCGTGGTAACCACGTTCGGCGAACCCGGCCCCGCCATCGTGCCCGTCGTAGACGAAAACCGTCAGCTGCCCGGTGGCCGGGTGCAGATCGGCGGAAACACCGCCGACGTCCCAGCGATCGCACGCGGCGAACAGGGGCAGCAATCCGATCGACGCATGCTCGGCGGCATGCGCCGCGCCGGGCAGGTCCACCCCCAGGTCCAGCAGCCGGCTGCGCTGGCTGGCCGAGATGGTCCACCACACCGCCCTGGTCCGCAGGGTCTGCGGCGGCAGGCTGAGCGGGAACTCGCCCAGGGGGCGCCCGGTTTCCGGATGGCGCCGGATGAACCCCACGACCTCGCGGCGCACCTGGACGTCCCCGAAGTGCACCTCGGCGCACCCCCAGCTGGCCTGGCGCAGCTCCCTGGTCACCTCGATCGCGGTGACCTGGCGCGCCGCGGTGGAGTACCCGGGATCAACGGGGCGCACCAGGGCCACCCCTTCGGCCAGGTCGAGCTCATCCACCAGGTACATCTCGCCCTGATGCGGATAGACGGCCCCGGTGTGCACCAGCAGGTGCGAGGAGGGCTCGTCCACGGTCCCGACCAGCCGCCCGGTCGGCACTTCCACGATCTTGACCGGGTGGCGGCCCGCGCCGCGCAGCCCGGCGCGGGGTGGCCTGCCACGCCGCGTCCAGTACAGGCCGCCGCTCCGGCGGCGGAGCATCCCCCGCCGGATCAGCGCCTCCGCGACGTCGCTGGCGCCCGGGGGGAATGAGGCCAGGTCGGCGCCGGTCAGGGGCAGTTCCGCCGCGGCCGCGCACAGGTGGGGCGCCAGCACGTACGGGTTCCCCGGATCCAGGACCGTCGCCTCGACCGGGCGGTGCAGCAGGGCCTCCGGATGATGGACCAGATAAGTGTCGAGCGGGTCATCCCGGGCGATCAGCACGACCACCGCGCTGCGCCCGGCCCGCCCGGCCCGCCCCGCCTGCTGCCAGAGCGCCGCCCGGGTCCCGGGCCAGCCCGCGATGAGCACCGCGTCCAGGCCACTGATGTCCACCCCCAGCTCCAGGGCCGTGGTGGTGGCCAGGCCGGTGATGTCCCCGTTGCGCAGCGCCTCCTCGAGGGCCCGCCGGTCCTCGCGCAGGTACCCGGACCGGTAGGCCGCCACCCGCTCGCTGTGCCCGGCCGCTCCCGACTCGCGCAGCGCCCGGCGCGCGCCCAGGGCGACGGCCTCGGCGCCGCGCCGGGAACGGGTGAACGCGAGGACCGGGACCGCCTCGGCCACCAGGTCGGCCAGCAGGCCGGCGGCCTCACTGGTGGCGCTGCGCCGCACCGGCGCGCCGGCCTCACCACGGGTGCTGGTGAGCGGCGGCTCCCACAGGCCGAAGGTGACCGGCCCGCACGGCGCCGCGTTCTGCGTCACCTCCTCGGCCCGCTGCCCGGTCAGCAGGAACGCGCAGCTGGCGGGCTCGCTGACCGTGGCCGAGGCGAGCAGGAAGATCGGTCCGGTGCCTGCTGATCCGGGGCCTGCTGGTCCGGGGCCGGCCGATTCCGGGTCGCCGTGGTAGGCGGCGATCCGGTGCAGCCTGCGCAGCACCTGGGCCACGTGCGAGCCGAACACTCCGCGGTAGGTGTGGCACTCGTCCACGATGATGTAGCGCAGCCGGCGGAAGAACCCGTTCCACCGGGCATGGCGGGGCAGCAGCGTCTGATGCAGCATGTCCGGGGTGGTCAGCAGGTAATTGGCGTGCGAGCGGGCCCAGTCCCGCGCGGCCATCGGCGTGTCCCCGTCCACGACGGCCGGGCGGACCCCGGGCACGGCGAGCTCGCTGGCCACCCGCAGCTGGTCCGCGGCCAGGGCCCGGGTCGGCGCGAGGTAGAGCGCGGTGCCGCCCTCCAGGACCCCGGTGAGCGCGGGCAGCAGATATCCCAGCGACTTCCCCGACGCCGCCGGGGTGGCGATGATGACGTGCCGGCCGTCCCGCGCATGGCTGGCCATCGCGGCCTGATGAGCCCAGGGTGCCGGCACGCCGCGCCGGGAGAACGCGTCGGTAACCGCGGCGGGCGCCCATCCGGGCCAGGCTGCCCGTTGCCCTTCGCGAGCGGGGATGTACTCTACGTGGATCAGCCGTCCCGATCGGGCACCGTGGCGTAGCACAAGGTCTGCGGAGGAGGCCGCCGCGAGCTGGGCGGGTCGGCTTCGCCCGGCGGGGCACGAGGCATCCGGGCCTGGTGGTTGCGGGGACGGTTCGGTGTAACCGGGCCCCGCGGGACCGGGCCGGACCGGAGGCTCGTCGGGGACGAGCGGAGTGAGCGCAGTCATTGGCTCCCAGTGTGACATCTGTACGCGAGGTGCCTCGAAGCGTGAACTCGTGTAGACATGACCTCAGAGCGTGGTTGAATGCGCGACGGGACCAGCAGCCCTCCCCGGAGGGCGCTGCGCTGCCGCTCGGATCGCCCGGACAGACGAAGGCTGTATGGCGCTGGAGGATTTGTGGACCTGAAGCTTGACCACCACACCAGGGATGGGATCGAGGTCGTCGATGTCGAAGGTGAGATCGACGTCTACACCGCGCCACGGCTGCGTGAGCTGCTCATCGAACTGGTCAACAACGGGCACTACCAGCTCGTGGTGAACATGGAGAAGGTTGAGTTCCTCGACTCGACGGGCCTCGGGGTCCTGGTCGGCGGGCTCAAGCGAGTGCGTGCGCACGACGGGTCGCTGGACCTGGTGTGCACGCAGGAGCGCATTCTCAAGATCTTCCGGATCACCGGCCTGACCAAGGTCTTCGGCATCCACGACACCGTGGACGAGGCCATCACCGCCCGGAAGTCGGAGAAGTAGCGGCTGATCGCGACCCGGGTCCGGCCATGGCTACTGTCGAAATGAGCTTCACGCCGCTGCCGGTGCACGTCCGCACGGCGCGGCTGGTCGCTACCGCGGTCGCGAGGCGGAGCGGCGTTGAGGAAGCACTCCTCGACGAAGTCCGTCTCGCGGTGGGTGAGGCCTGCTCCCGGGCGGTCGAGGCGCACCAGGCGCAATGCCCGGATGAACCGGTCCGCGTCGAGCTGACCGGGGCCAACGGGCGCTTCGAGGTGGTGGTCACGGACGCGGCCGAGGCCGGGCAGGACGACGGGACCAGCCCGTCCGCCCAGCCCGCGGGCTGGCCTGTGCCCGGTACCGCCGCGCCCAACGGGACCAGTCCGGCGGACCATTCGCTCCCCCCGGAGGGTCTCGGCCTGGCCGTGATCGCCGGCCTGGCTGATGACGTCCAGTTCGCCCGCACGCCGGCCGGCCTCAGCATCAAGATGAGCTGGCCGACCACGGCCACCGGCTGACCATCCCGGCCGCGTCGCGGGCCCTGCCGCGGTCCGTGCCGCGCCCGAAAGTAACGGCGTGCCTGCTACGGGTGGCATTAATGTGATTACCTGTGCAGGGTGAATTGCTCTAGCACGCTCCGGACCTGACCCCCGCTTCGCGTTCGGTGGCCGACGTGCGTAGACTCCCGGCACTGCTTTTGGGCACCGTGCCTATCCCATGCGTCCATGGCCGGCTAGGCAGATAGCCGGGACAGCGTAGCCACGCTCGGGAGGCCGTGTGCCACTGTCTAGGAGGACAGATGCTCAGCTCTAACCTTGCCGCCGGAAGTGGTGCGGTGAGCGTCACCGGCTCCAACCTGACCTGGGTTGTCGTCGTTGCGGTCGTCGCGCTGCTTGCCCTCGCGGTGGCAGCCCTGCTGGTCCGCGAGGTGCTCGCGGCCAGCCAGGGTACCGAGCGGATGCAGGAGATCGCGCAGTCGATCCAGGAAGGGGCGGCCGCCTACCTGCGGCGCCAGTTCCGCACCCTCGGGGTCTTCGTCGTCGTCATCTTCTTTGTGCTGCTGCTGCTCCCCGCCGACGGGTCAGGGGTCCGCTGGGGCCGCAGCATTTTCTTCCTCGTCGGGGCGTTGTTCTCCGGCCTGACCGGGTTCACCGGCATGTCGCTCGCGGTCCGCGGCAACGTGCGGGTGGCGGCCGCGGCGCGGGCTGGCTTCGACGGTGAACGCCCGGCCATGCGGATCGCGTTCCGCACCGGCGGCGTGGCGGGCATGTTCACCGTGGGCCTGGGCCTGTTCGGCGCCGCGATCGTGGTGCTGATCTACAAGGAGAACGCCCCCAACGTGCTGGAGGGCTTCGGATTTGGCGCCGCCCTGCTGGCCATGTTCATGCGCGTCGGCGGCGGTATCTTCACCAAGGCCGCGGACGTGGGCGCCGACCTGGTCGGCAAGGTCGAGAAGGGCATTCCCGAGGACGACCCGCGCAACGCCGCGACCATCGCGGACAACGTCGGCGACAACGTGGGTGACTGCGCCGGGATGGCCGCCGACCTGTTCGAGTCCTACGCGGTCATGCTGGTCGCCTCGCTGATCCTGGGCAAGGCGGCGTTTGGCAACGACGGCCTGGTGTTCCCGCTGATCGTGCCGATGATCGGCGTGATCACGGCGGTGGCCGGCATCTTCGTGGTGGCGCCCCGGAAGAAGGACCGCAGCGGGATGACCGCCATCAACCGCGGCTTCTTCATCTCCGCGATCATCTCGCTGGTCCTGGTCGTGGGCGCCTCCTTCCTTTATCTGCCGTCCAAGTTCAGCGAGCTCAAGGGCGTGACCGGCGAAGGCGCCCACGCGATCCTCACCCACGGCGGCAGTCCGCAGTGGCTGGCCATCGGCGCGGTGGTCATCGGGCTGGTGCTGGCCAGCGCCATCCAGCTGCTGACCGGGTACTTCACCGAGACCAACCGCAAGCCGGTCCGGGAGATCGGGGAGAGTTCACTCACCGGTGCGGCCACCGTGATCCTGTCCGGCATCTCGGTCGGCCTGGAGTCCGCGGTCTACTCCGCGCTGCTGATCGGCGGGGCCGTGTACGCGGCGTTCCTGCTGGGCACCGGCAACGCGACCATCGCCCTGTTCGCGGTGGCGCTGGCCGGGACCGGCCTGCTCACCACGGTCGGCGTCATCGTGTCCATGGACACGTTCGGGCCGGTGTCAGACAACGCCCAGGGCATCGCCGAGATGTCCGGGGACGTGGAAGGCGACGGCGCCCAGGTCCTCACCCGGCTGGACGCGGTCGGCAACACCACCAAGGCCATCACCAAGGGCATCGCGATCGCGACCGCGGTCCTCGCCGCCACCGCGCTGTTCGGCTCGTTCCGCACCACGGTGGAGGACGCACTCGGCAAGGCGGCCGGCACCTTCAGCCTGTCCGTAGACCGGCCGAACGTCCTGGTCGGCATCATCATCGGCGCGTCGGTGGTGTTCTTCTTCTCCGGCTTGCTGATCATGGCCGTGGGCCGGGCGGCCGGGCAGGTCGTCTATGAGGTCCGGAAACAGTTCCGCGACCACCCCGGCATCATGGACTACACCGAGAAGCCCGAGTACGGCCGCGTGGTGGACATCTGCACCAAGGACTCGCTGCGCGAACTGGCCACTCCGGGCCTGCTCGCCGTCCTGACCCCGATCGCGATCGGCTTCGCGTTCGGCTACGCGCCGCTCGGCTCCTTCCTGGCCGGCGCCATCGCGGCCGGCGCACTGATGGCCGTGTTCCTGGCCAACTCCGGCGGGGCCTGGGACAACGCCAAGAAGCTGGTGGAAGACGGCAACTACGGCGGCAAGGGTTCCGAGGCGCACGAGGCCACCATCATCGGTGACACCGTGGGTGACCCGTTCAAGGACACCGCGGGACCGGCCATCAACCCGCTGATCAAGGTCATGAACCTGGTCTCCCTGCTGATCGCGACCAGCGTGGTCAAGTACAGCCACAACCCGGGACTCCGTACCGGGGTGGCCGTGGTCGCGATCGGGATCGTGGTGGCCGCGGTCGTGATCTCCAAGCGCCGCTCCACCAGCGTGGCCACGGGCGGCCCGCCCGCGGCGGCCAGTGTGTCCGGCACGGACGGCGGCGCGCCAGGGCTCGGGGCTCCAGCGGACGGAGTGCCAGCCGATGGAGTGCCGGCGGACGGAGTGCCGGCCGAAGGAGTGCCGGCCGAAGGAGTGCCGGCCGAAGGAGTGGCGGCGGACGGCCCGGCCGCGGGTACCGGCCGCCCGGCCGCAGGCAACGGCGGCGGGGCGGCGGGCGGCACGGCCGCGAACACCGCCAGCTGAGCTGGCCCGCAGCTGAGCTGATCCCCCGGCCACCACGGTGGCCGGGGGATCATTCATGAGCAGATCCCGCTCCGGGCCATGACGGTGGCCGGGGGATCATTCATGAGCGGCTGCCCGTCCTTGCCATACTCAGGTGATGAGCACCCCTGCGCGGACACTGCTGGTGCTGCGGCACAGCAAGTCGGCCTATCCCGACGGCGTGGCGGACATCGACCGGCCGCTGGCCCCGCGCGGCGTCCGGGACGCGGTCACCCTCGGCGGCTGGCTGCTGGGCCAGGGCCTGCTCCCGGATCTGGTGGTCTGCTCCACCGCGGCGCGCACCCGGCAGACCTGGGACCTGATCAACGATCAGCTGGTCTGGCCTGACGAGGATGCCATGGTGGTGCGGTACGACCCACGGGTGTACGACGCGGCCCTGGACGACCTGATGGACATCGTCCGGGAAACGCCTGCCGACGCGGCCATCCTGGCTCTGGTCGGCCATAACCCGGGCGCGGCGCAGCTGGTCCGCATCCTGACCGGGGAGAGCGGGCTGCGCTTCCCCACGTCGGCGCTCGCCATGATCGACATCGGCCAGGACTGGGACCGGACCGTCCCCAGCTCCGGCTCACTGTCCGGATACTGGACGCCCAAGGGTGGGTCAGCGATCCTGCGGGACTGACGCGGCGTCGCCCGCGTCCGCGTCCTCCACATCGTCGCGGGAAACGCCCAGCAGGTAGAGGACGGTATCGAGATACGGGACGTTGACGGAGGCGTCTGCCGCGTCCCGGACCACCTGGCGGGCGTTGAACGCAACCCCGAGGCCGGCCGCCGCGATCATGTCCAGGTCGTTGGCGCCGTCCCCGACCGCCACCGCCTGGCTGACCGCCACGCCGGCCTGCGCCGCGAAGCGGCGCAGCGCGTCGGCCTTCCCGGCCCGGTCGATGAGCGGCCCGGTGAGCTTCCCGGTCAGCTTGCCGCCGCTGATCTCCAGCGTATTGGCCGCCGCGTAGTCGATGCCGAGTTCCGCGGCCAGCGGGTCGGTGACCTGGCTGAAGCCACCGCTGACAATCCCGCAGCGATAGCCGAGCCGGTGCAGGGTCCGGATCAGGGTCCGGGCTCCGGGGGCCAGCTTCAGCTCACCCCGGACCTGATCGAGCGCGGACTCATCCAGCCCGGCGAGCATGCCCACCCGCTCCCGGAGCGAGGTGGCGAAGTCCAGCTCCCCGCGCATCGTGGCCTCGGTGATCTTGGCCATCGGCCCGGCGCAGCCCGCGTACGCGGCGAGCAGGTCGATCACCTCGGCCGCGATGAGCGTCGAGTCCACATCCATCACGACCAGGCGCATCGACCGCCGGTGCAGGCCGCCCCGCTGGACCGCCACGTCCACGCCCTGCTGGGACGCCTCCCGGGCCAGCGCCACCCGCAGCGATTCCGGATCGGCGCCGGACACGTCAAAGTCGATGCAGGTCACCGGGCGGTGCGCGAGCCGGTCGATGCGGTCGATGTTCGCGCCGCTGGCCGCGATCCGGCCGGAGATGGCCGCTACCGCTCCCGGGGTCAGGGGGCTGCCCAGGACGGTGACGTGCAGCTGGCCGCGGCGCCGGGCCGGCTCACCGGAACCCATGGTGATCTCCGCGTCCAGCCCGAGATCGGCGGCGAGGGCCCGGATCGCGCGATGGATCGCGGTCAGGTCGGGATCGGCGGGGCAGCCGAGCAGGGCGCCGAGTACCAGGCGGCCCCGGATCACCACCTGCTCGATATCCAGCACGCTGAGCTGGTGGGCGGCCAGCGCCGAGAACAGGCGTGAGGTCACTCCGGGCCGGTCGCGGCCGGTCAGGGTGACCAGGAGGGTGTGCTGCGCGGCATCCATCGGTGCCCAACGCTACCCGCGCCGCGGTGGGCGGGTGCGCATGGGTTGGGCTGGCCGGCCCGGCATGACGTAAGTTCAGTCTCACACGTGTGCGGCGGTGGAGGGAGCTGGATGTCCGACGAGGTGGTGCGGCTGCGCGGGGTCGGCGTCCGGCGCGGCGGATCCATGCTGCTGCGCGACGTGGACTGGACCGTCCATGACGACGAGCGCTGGGTCATCATCGGCCCCAACGGAGCCGGGAAGACCACGTTGCTGCAGGTCATTGCCTGCCAGCTGTTCCCGTCCGAGGGCAGCGCCGAGATCCTGGGCAGCCGGCTCGGCGAGACGGACGTGTTCGAGCTCCGGCCGCGGATCGGCCTGGCCAGCGCCTCGCTGGCGGACCGGGTGCCGCCGGCCGAGAAAGTGATCGACCTGGTTCTCACCGGCTCCTACGCGATCGTGGGCCGCTGGAAGGAGGACTACGAATCCTCCGACGTCACCCGCGCGGTCGAGCTCCTCGACGCGCTCGGCTGCGCGCACCTGATCAGGCGCCGGTTCACCACCCTGTCCGAGGGGGAGCGCAAGCGCGTGCAGATCGCGCGGGCGCTGATGCCCGACCCTGAGCTGCTTCTGCTGGACGAGCCCGCCGCCGGGCTGGATCTCGGCGGCCGGGAGGATTTGCTGCAGCGGGTGGCCATGCTGGCCCGTGACCCGCTGGCGCCCACGATGCTGATGGTGACCCATCACGTCGAGGAAGTGCCCGAGGACTTCACCCACGCGATGCTGCTGCGCCGGGGGTCGGTGCTGGCCGCGGGCCCGGTCCCGGAAGTGCTCACCGAGCCGAACCTGTCCAAGTGCTTCGGCCTGCCGCTGATCGTCGAGCGGCACGGATCCCGCTGGGCGGCCCGGGCGATCCGCTGATCCGCTCCGGCCGGCCGGCGGGGAGTGGTTGGCCTGTTGGGGTGATTGGCTGGTGAGCGATTGGCTGGTGAGCGGGGAGTCGGCTCCGCGTGCGAAGGGTACAAAAGTCGCATGAATGCCCAGTGGGTGATGCCGTGAAGGGGGACCGGGTCGAGATCGTCATCGACGCCGGCGGCACGTCGCGGACGTACGAGGTCGCCGCCACCCGGGCCGGCCGCCGGGTCGAGGTGGTCACCGGGCGCGGCGTCGTGGAGGTCATGGAGGTCACCCGGGGCGGCACGGTGGTGCGCACCGCCCGGTTCATGGCCAACCGGGTGCTCGCCCTCGTGGAGCACCCGGCGGCGGACAAGGGGGCCCCGGACAAGGGGACGGCGGACCGGGGCGCGGCGGGCCGGGAGACCGGCGCTGGGGCCGCTGAACCGGACATACTGGCCTGACCGGCCCACCGCCGCCCCGAGGGAGAAGACATGCCCGGCAGGCCCCTGACCGTCCTGTTCATGCCGGAAAGCGCGTACGGGCCGACCAACAACTGCATCGGCATCGGCGACGTCCTGCGCCGCCGTGGGCACCGCGTGGTGTTCGCGGCCGAGGCTTCGTGGAAAGGCCGGCTCGAGCCGCTCGGCTTCGAGGAGGACCTGGTCGACCTGTCGCCTCCCCCGGAACAGGCCCCGCAGGACGCCGGGGCGTTCTGGAAGGAGTTCATCGCCAGCACCGCGCCGGAGTTCCGCAAACCCACCATCGAGCAACTGGACACCTGGATCAAGCCGGTCTGGGCGGAACTGATCAGCGGGGCGCGGTACTGCCAGGAGCAACTGGCCGAGATCGTGGCGCGCACCCGCCCCGACGTCATCGTCGAAGACAACGTGATCTCCTTCCCCGCCCTGCTGACCGCCGGTGTTCCGTTCGTCAGGATCGTCTCCTGCAACCCGCTGGAGGTCGCCGACCCGGCGCTGCCGCCCGCGTTCTCCGGCTACCCGGCCGGGGATCAGGACCAGCAGAAACAGGCCGAGCAGAATCAGGCCCAGCAGAATCAGGCCCAGTGGCCGGAGTTCCGGGCCGAGTACGACCGGGTGCACCGGGCGATGTGGGCGGAGTTCAGTGACTGGGTCGCCAGCCAGGGCGCCCCGCCCCTGCCGGACCTGGAATTCATCCACTCCGGCCAGGCCAACCTGTACGTCTACCCGGAGATCGCCGATTACCGGCGGTCCCGGCCGCTCGGCCCGGGTTGGCACCGGCTGGATTCCTCGGTCCGGGAGACCGACGAGCCGTTCACCCTGCCCGGGCCGCTGGCCGGAGGCGGCGGGGCACTCATCTACTTCTCGCTTGGCTCGCTAGGGTCGGCCGACGTGGCCCTGATGCGCCGGGTCATCGACAGCCTGGCGGCCACCCCGCACCGCTACATCGTGTCCAAGGGACCGCTGCACGCCGAGCTCGACCTGGCCAGCAATATGTACGGCGCGGAGTTCCTGCCGCAGACCTCGGTCATCCCGCGCGCCGACCTGGTGATCACGCACGGCGGCAACAACACCACCACCGAGTGCCTGCACTTCGGCAAGCCCATGATCGTCTTGCCGCTGTTCTGGGACCAGCACGACAACGCCCAGCGGGTGGACGAGCTCGGGCTCGGCGTGCGCCTGGACGCCTACCGCTTCACCGACGCGCAGTTGCACGGCGCGCTCGCCCGGCTGCTGGGGGACACCGCGCTGCGAGACGGGCTGGCCCGCACCGCCGCCAACATCCAGCGCCGCCAGGGCCTGCGCCGCGCCGCCGACGTCATCGAGAGCACGGCCGGGTCCTGACTCTCACTGACCGGGGCTCAGGAAGCCCTGGCGGACCGCGGAGTCGACGAGATCCCGGGCGAAGTCGCCCAGGGCGGCGGAGCCGTCGGCGATCAGCGCCACCTTGTCCAGCACCTGGCCGGCCCCGATCCCGTGCTCCTGCCAGGTGCCGCCGCCCAGATAGTAGTTGGCCAGCATCGGCTGGAGCCGGTCCAGCGCCCGGGCGAACCGCGCCTCAGGGGTGCGGCGTTCCTCGAACTCATCCCACAGCGCGCGCAGCTCGGGCCCCTGGCCCGGGGGCAGCAGGGCGAACAGGCGGTCGGCGGCCGCGTGCTCGGCCGCCTCCTGCCGGGCCTGCGCCGCGGCGTCGGCGTACACGAACAGGTCACCCGCGTCGATCTCGACCAGGTCATGGATGAGCAGCATGGCGGTGACCCGGTTCAGGTCGGTACCGGGCGGGGCGTAGCCGCGCAGCACCAGCGCCATCAGCGCGAGGTGCCAGGAGTGCTCGGCGGAGTTCTCTTTTCTGCTGCCGTCCAGGATGCTGCTCTGCCTCGCCACCCCCTTCAGCCGGTCGGCTTCGCGCAGGAAACGGGCCTGGCGGCGCAGCGACTCTGGCCCGGTCTCCGGCAGGGGCCCCCGGGGGGCGGCGGATTCCATGGGCCCTATTCGATCAGGAGCTGACCGGGACTGTCGCGCCTGATTCCGCCCGATAGCAGGCCGACCGGGGACATTACTGCGCAGCCGGATACCCCCAGGCCGGATCGCTGGCCGACTCGCCGTGCCCCCGGCGGAGGTGCGATGACCAGGCGTGCGATCATGTCTGTGGGGGACCCAACGATGATACGGGGGACCGGCTCATCAAGCCGTCCTGGCCAGGTGTTTTGCCTGGCCAGGACGGTGCCCCGAGAGTCGCGGCCGCCGCGCGCTGCGGGGTCTGCGAGGCGGAAGCCACCCTGCTGCGGACCTGCCCTGCGGACTCTGCCCTGCGCCAGGCTTTGCTGCGCTCACGTGCCTCAGGCCGGCCGCTCAAGCCACGGCGCCCCTGGACCCTCCCCCGGGGACCACGGGCGCCGTCCTCTCTGTTCAGCCGGGGTCCTCCCGGCCGGCCTCGCGGAGCCGGGTGAGGTGTTCCTGCAGGATCCCGCCCATCCGGTCGTAGAAGTCCACGATCAGCCGCAGCTCGTCATCGCTGTACCGGGCCGCCATCTGCTGCCAGTCGCGCATCATCGGCAAGAACACCGAGGCCACATCGCGCAGGGCGGTCTCGAGCACCAGGCGGATGACGACCCGGCGCCGGTCACGCGGGTCGCGCTCACGCCGGACAAAACCGGCTTCTTCCAGCCGGTCCACCACCCCGGTAATCGACGCGGTGGTCAGGCCGGTCTGCCGGGCCAGCTCCCCCGCCGTCATCTGGCCGCTGAAGCTCAGGATGTTCAGGCAGTTCAGGTCGGTCGCGTTGATGCCGATCCGGTCGGCCGCAGCCTGATTCATCAGCTGCATCAGGGAGCCGGTCTTCCGGATGGCCCCCCCGAAGGAGGCGGCCAGCTCGGCCCGCTCAGGCTCCCGGGCGGCCCAGGGCTCGGCCCAGGGCACGTTCCATTCGCGCCCCCCGGCATCCGCGGCCGGGCCCGGCTGGTCGTCTGACATACTTCAACTCCCCTATTATCTAAGCAGCCTAGACAATAGGCAGCCAAGATGCTAATTTGCTTCGGTAGTTGGGGAAACCTCCAGTCGAGGCGGAGACTGATCATGTCATCAGATGCACAGATCCTGGCACCACCGGCGACGGCCAGCCAGGCCGACCCGCGACGCTGGCTCACCCTGGTCATCCTGCTGCTGGCCGGGTTCATGAACCTGCTCGATGTATCCATCGTCAATATCGCCATCCCGTCGATCCAGCGCGACCTGCACGCCACCTACGCGGACGTGCAGTGGGCCCTGGCCGGATACACGCTGGCCTACGCGCTGGTACTGATCACCGGCGGCCGGCTGGGCGACACGTTCGGCCGTAAGCGGCTCTTCCTGATCGGGGTGGCCGGCTTCACGATCATGTCCGCACTCTGCGGCGCCGCCACCGGGCCGGGCATGCTGATCGGCTGCCGCGTCGCCCAGGGTGCCATGGGCGCCATCATGGTGCCCCAGGTGCTGGCGGTCATCCAGGTCATCTTCCCGCCCCGGGAGCGGATCAAGGCGCTGGCGGGCTTCGGGGTGACCGCGGGGCTCGGCACGGTGAGCGGGCCGCTGCTCGGCGGGCTGCTCATCCAGCACAACCTGTTCGGGCTGGGCTGGCGGCCCATCTTCCTCATCAACGTCCCGGTCGGGGTGATCGCCTTCGCCGCGTCGGCGGTCCTGGTCCGCGAGTCGAGGGTGGCCAACCCGCCCCGGCTGGACCCGGTCGGGGTCGGGCTGATCTCGGCGGCCCTGCTGTTGCTGCTGTACCCGCTGGTAGAGGGTCGCCAACTCGGCTGGCCGCTCTGGACGTACGTGTCGATGGCCCTCTGCGTGCCGGTTCTCGCCGCGTTCGTCTGGTACGAGCGGCTCAAGGGCCGCCGCGACGGCTCGCCGCTGGTGCCGCTCAGCCTGTTCACCGACCGCGCGTTCAGTGCGGGCATGGGCGTGGCCGTCACGTTCTTCCTCGGCATCGCCTCATTCGCCCTGGTGCTCACCCTGTTCCTGCAGCTCGGCCTGGGGTTCACCCCGCTGCACGCCGGACTGACGTTCCTGCCCTTCTCCGCCGGGGTGCTGATCTCCTCCGGGGCGGCGGCGCGGCTGGCTCCCCGGTTCGGCCGCGGGGTCACCATGGCCGGGGCGCTTATCATCGCCGCGGGAATGGCTGGCCTGATCGCCACCCTGCATCACTACGGGACGGCGGTGACCACCGGGGACCTGGTGCCCGGCCTGGTGGCCGCGGGCCTCGGCCTGGGCGCGGTGATCGCCCCGCTCGCCGACATCGTGCTGGCCGGCGTGCCGCACCGGGATGCCGGCTCGGCGTCCGGGGTGTTCAACACCGGGCTGCAGGTCGGTAACTCGATCGGCATCGCGGTCATCGGCGTGATCTTCTTCGGCCTGCTCGGCAGCCAGTCCGGGCCGGCCGCCGCCGCGGTCGCCCCGCAGCTGCGCACCGGCCTGGTGTCGGCCGGCCTGCCCGCCAGCGACAGCGGTCGCGTCGTCACCCAGTTCCGGGAGTGCCTGCACGACCGGCTGGTCGCCGCCGACCCCACGGTCACCCCGGCGGCCTGCCGGACCCCCGGCGGCCAGCGGGCGCTGCCCGCCGCCGCGCATCCGGTGCTGGCCCGCGCGGGCGGCGCCGCGGTCCGCGACGATTTCACCGCTTCGGTAGAGCGCACCCTGTGGTTCCAGGTGGGCGTCTTCGGCCTGAGCTTCCTGCTGATGCTGCTGGTGCCCAGGAGCGCGGGGCGGCATCGGCCCGGGTCCGGGGAAGCTGCCTCCGGGGAAGCTGGGTCCGGGAAAGCTGGATCCGGCTCTGACGAGGCGCCGGTCATCCAGGAGGAGGCGCGAGCGGGGGACCGGGCATGAGCGCGGCCGACCAGCCGGGCCCCGCCGCGGGGCACGGGCCGGAGCGGCTGGCGATCCTCGGCGCCACCGGCGGGATCGGCGGGCACCTGCTGAACTGGGCGGTCGACGCCGGTTATCCGGTGCACGTGCTGGCCCGCCGCCCGGAAGTCGTGCCGGGCCGGCCGGGTGTCACCGTCACCGGGGGGGACGCGACCGACCCCGCGGCCGTGGCCGACGTGGTGGCCAGCGCTGACGCCGTGCTGTCGGCCCTGGGATCACGGGGCGCGAAAACCCCGGGCTTGCTGGGCACGGCCGCGTCCGCCGTGACCCAGGCCATGGTGAAGCACGGGGTGCACCGGCTGATCTGTGTGTCGGCCGCGGGGGCGTTCATCAGGGAGGACCCTGAGGCCAATCCGTTGGTGAAAGTAATTCTGCCCCGCATCTTCGCCCGGTCCTTCGCCGACGTCCGGGAGATGGAGCGGGTGGTGCGGGCCAGCGCGCTCGACTGGACGGTGGTCCGGCCCACCCGCCTGGTGGACGGGCCGGGCCGGGGTGAGCTCCGGATCCGCGACCGGTACCCGGCGCCGGGCCTGACCAGGATCGCCCGGGCCGATGTGGCCCAGTTCATGATCGGCGCGCTGACGGAGCCGGGCTACATCCGCCAGGCCCCGGCCATCTGCTGGTGACTACCCTTCCGCGTCGCCGATGGCCACGTCCACCTCGGCCCGGCGGGCGGCCATTTCCGCGTCGTAGCTGGCCTTCTCCTGGTCTATCCGCTCCGCGATCTCCTCGTCATCTGCCATCAGCGCGTCCAGGTCGCTGCCGGCCGCGTCCAGGACACCCAGGTCGGCGTAGGCATGCTGGACCTTCGGGCCCCACAGCCCGATGTCCCGCACACACGGCACGATCCGGCTGAACAGCAGAGTGCGGAAAGCCTGCTGGATGGGCGACTGCTCGGTGTACTCCAGGCACTCCGCCACGTCGTAGCCCATCCGCTCCCAGACCTCCTGGGCCCGGAATCGGTTGCGCATCAGGTAGCACCCCTCGACCACGAACTCCTCGCGGTCGGCTCGCTCGGCCTGCGTCAGCCCGGCGTAGTAGTCACGCAGGGCCAGGCGGCCGAACGCCACGTGCCGGGCCTCGTCCTGCATCACGTAGGCGAGCAATTGCTTGACCAGGGGGTTGGCGGCCACGTCGCGGTGCACCCCGAAGGCGGCCAGGGCCAGCCCCTCGATCAGTACCTGCATGCCGAGGTAGGGCAGGTCCCACCGGGAGTCGCTGAGCGCGTCGGCCAGCAGCCGGGCCAGGTCGTCGTTGATCGGGTAGTACAGCCCGATCTTGTCCCGGATGAACCGCTGATAGAGCTCCACGTGCCGGGCCTCGTCCATGGTCTGGGTCGCGGCGTAGAACTTGGAGTCCATGTCCGGGACGGACTCCACGATCCGGGCCGCCACGGTCAGCGCGCCCTGCTCGCCGTGCAGGAACTGGCTGAACAGCCAGGCCCCGAGGTGGTGGCCCAGCTCCTCGCGCTCGGCCTGGTTCAGCACCTCCCACTGGCGCGAGCCGTGGATCGGGACGAACTCATCCGGTGTGGCCATGACGTTCGTGGGATCCACGGGCAGATCCCAGTCGATCCGCTTGGCCGCGTCCCACTGCTTGTCCTTGCCCCGCTGGTAGAGGTCCAGGAGCCTGCTCCGGCCCTCGTCGTATTCCCAGCTGAACCGGGCGGCGCCGGAGGCGGGGACATCCCAGGTGCCGGGCGGGACGGGAGTGGCGTAATGGTCGTAGGTGCCCACGGCAGCCTCCTGGGTGAGGGGAGCGGCTCGCCTCCCCTTTATTACTACCCAGTAGGGCCGGCCGGCGCAATCCCCCGGGAGCCTCAGTCGTGCACGGAGGGCTCATGGTCCGCATGCCCGTCGGGCTCGATCTGGAACGTGGAATGGGCCACGTCGAAGTGACCGCGGACGCATTCCTGCAGCTGATCCAGGATGCCCGGGCCACACCCGCTGGCCAGGGTGTCGGGATCCACCACCACATGCGCGGACAGCACCGGCAGCCCGGAGGTGATGGTCCAGGCGTGCAGGTCGTGCACGTCGATGACGCCGTCCAGCCCGGTCATATGCTGGCGCACCTCGCTCAGGTCGATGCCCCGCGGGCTCGCCTCCAGCAGCACGTCCACCGCGTCCCGGAGCAGCCGCCAGGTCCGGGGCAAGATCAGCACGCCGACCGCCAGCGAGGCGATGGGGTCGGCCAGGGTCCACCCGGACACGGCGATGATGGCCGCGGTGACCAGCACGGCCAGCGCACCGAAGGCGTCCGACGCGACCTCCAGGAACGCACCCCGGGCGTTCAGGCTCTCGGCCTGCGCCTGGCGCAGCAGGATCAGTGACGCGCCGTTGCCAGCCAGCGCGATGCAGCCGAACACCGCCATCACCGCGGTGTTCACCGGCGGCGGCGCGCTCAGCCGCTGCGCTGCCTCCACCACGATGAACGTGGCCATGCCCAGCAGCAGGAGCGCGTTGGCTGTGGCGGCCAGGATCTCCGCCCGGGCGTAGCCGAAAGTGCGCCGCTCGGTAGCGGGCTTGCTGGCGAAGTGCACGGCGAGCAGGGACAGGCCCACCCCGGCCGCGTCGGCGGCCATGTGCGCCGCGTCGGCCACCAGGACCAGGGACCCGGACAGGATCCCGCCGGCGATCTCCCCGGCGGCGATGCTCAGCGTGATCCCCAGGACCGCGGCCAGCCGGCCGCGGTGCCGTCCGGTGGCCGTCAGGGCATGGTCGTGCGCGTGTCCGCCGCCGCCCGTCATCGCCGCTGGAAGCCCCCTGTCAGGAGTCCTGTCCTTCGTCGCCCCGCCCCTGGTCGCGCCCGGGCGGTTCCCCACCTGACGAGTCTTCCCCCAGTGTGCGCCGGGCGGTACCCGGGGACAGCAACTCGTAAGCCGGGTTGATCATGACCGGACCCTCCTCGCGCAGCCCGACCGGCCCGCGGAAGCGCACCCGGACCCCGCACATGATGCCGGGGATATGCGACCGGCCATAGAACAGGGCGGTAAGGTCACCGGTGGAATCGGCGATGTCGATGGCCAGCACGGAATTGCGCTCTACGGGGCGGATCTCTACCGTCCGCACCCGGCCCTCGACGGTGGCGCGGCCCGGCCGGACCAGCGAGCTGATCGGGTTCACCCCGGCGGACGGGACGGGCCGGTCGTAGCCGGGATGGTCCTCGGTCGGCGCGGCCGGAGGCGGCTGGTCCGCGCCGCGGCGGCGCCCGCGCAGCGCCCGGCGCAGCCCGGACGGCGCG
>DASQRM010000012.1:0-12563 GCA_035642895.1 Streptosporangiaceae bacterium
CGCAAATCCTTGTCCGTGGTCACGGTCAGCCCAGTCAGCCGGGCCAGCGGCGCGGCTGTAGCCAGGGCCCGGCTCAGATCGGAGGCAATGATCGCGTCCGGCCGCAGCGCGGCGAGCAGCCGGGCGGCCCGCTCGGCCTGCTCCTCGCCGACCTCATCCAGTTGGATGTCGGTCTGCCCCTGGAAGCGGCCCTGAATGTTCCATGGGGTCTGCCCGTGCCGCCACAACACCAGCCGGACCCGGGAATCCGGGCCTGGCACTGACTCAGAGCTCATTCCGCCCTCTCCTGCGTGTCTGTCCGCCTGACGCGCGCGGGCACCCTCGCCGGGCGGGGGTTCCGGGAACCAGCCGTCCGACGGCTGCCAGGCCCGGTGCCCACGCCACCAGCGCCACGCCACCCCCACCAGCCAGTGAACGCGCCTGCGCCCGGCCGGGCCGACGGCCTAGCCGGGCAGGCCCTGGATCCGCTAAGCCCGAGGTCAGCGTGCGTCCCCGGCGGATGGCCCGCCGGGCCGCGTACCACCGACCGAGACCGTCTCAGGCAGCTGGATCTGCGGGCAGTCCTTCCACAGCCGTTCCAGAGCGTAGAACGTGCGCTCCTCGGCGTGCTGCACGTGGACCACGATGTCCAGATAGTCCAGCAGCACCCAGCGGCCTTCTCGCTCACCCTCGCGGCGCACCGGCCGGGCTCCGGCCTTGCGCAGGTTCTCCTCGATCGCCTCGACGATCGCCCGTACCTGACGGTCGTTGGCCGCCGAGGCAAGCAGGAACACGTCGGTGATGACGAGCTGCTCACTCACGTCGTAGGCGATGATGTCGCTGGCGAGCTTGTCGGCCGCGGCCGCAGCGGCTATCTCCGCAAGCTCAACGGCCCTGGTGGTGGCAGTCACGTGTGGTATTCGTCCTCCTCAGCCGGGGACCTTCCCCCTAGCCTCTCACGCCCCAGGCTCGCGGGGCAGTGCGGCAATTCAGCCTAACCCGGCCCGCCGACAAAGTCCGCCCGCCAGGCCAGCGGGCCCTCCAGGTCGGTGGGACTGATTGAGAGTCCGGCCAGTCCCAGGAGATACCGCCGCGGGGAACCTGGGCATCACCCGCCCAGGGCGACCCCTCCTTCGGGCCCGCACGCTGTCCCGTCGCCGTCGCAGTAGAGCCCGCGCTTGGCGATGTACTGCACCACCCCGTCGGGGACCAGGTACCAGACCGGCTCGCCCGCGCCGACCCGCTGCCGGCACTCGGTGGACGAGATGGAAAGGGCCGGGATCTCGATGAGGCTGATCTGGTCGCTCGGCAGCCCGGCGGTGCTCAGCTGGTGCCCAGGACGGGTGCAGCCGACAAAATGGGCCAACTTGAACAAATCCGCCGCATCCTGCCAGGACATCATCTTGGACAGCGCGTCCGCACCGGTAATGAAGAAGAACTCCGTCTGCTCGCCACGGAGGGCCCGCAGCTCACGCAGCGTGTCGATGGTGTAGGTGGGCCCGGGCCGGTCGATGTCCACCCGGCTGACCGAGAACCGCGGGTTCGACGCGGTCGCGATCACCGTCATCAGGTAGCGGTCCTCGGACGACGAGACCTCCCGGTGATCCTTCTGCCAGGGCTCGCCAGTGGGGACGAACACCACCTCGTCGAGGTCGAAAGCGTGCCCGACCTCACTCGCCGCGACCAGGTGACCGTGGTGGATGGGGTCGAAAGTGCCGCCCATCACTCCGAGCCGCCAGACTCGCCCCGGCTGCGAAACTAGCGAATCGGGCCTGCCGGTCTCACCATCGCTCATGACGCGACTCTAATCGGCCGGGCGGCGCCCAGTATGGGCCGGCGGCCTGTGCAAGCCGGCGGCCAGTGCAGGCCGGGGATCAGCCAAGACCGGGATCAGCCGAGCCGGGTTCAGCTGAGCCCGGGGACCGGGGGCTCTCCCCCGGCCCACCGGACGACCCGCACCGCCTTGCCGACATCAGTGCGCGGCAGCGTGCCCCTGGGCACCACCCTGACCCCGACCCGCACCCCCAGGACCTCACGCAGCCGGAGTTCCAGGTCCGCCTCAGCCGGGGCCGGCCCGTGAGCCCCGTCCGATCCAGCCCCGTCCGGTCCAGCCCCATCCCGTCCAGGACTGTCCGGGGCGTACTCGCACAGTGCCAGCAGCTGCGACTGGGCCGCCCGCTCGTCCACCACCAGCAGGTAGTCGGGGCTGAGCGAGGTGTGCCCGAGCAGCACCCGTTCCACCTCGCTGGGGTAGATGTTCACCCCGCGGATCACCAGCATGTCGTCCCGCCGGCCGGTGACCTGGCTCATCTTCACCAGGGTGCGCCCGCACGGGCAGGGGCCCCGGCGTAGCGTGGCGATGTCCCCGGTCCGGTAGCGCAGCAGCGGCCCTGCTTCCCGGGTCAGGGTGGAGAACACCAGCTCCCCCGGCGCCCCGTCCGGCACCGGCTCGGCCGTCACCGGGTCTACCGCCTCGACCAGGAAGTGATCCTCGTTGACGTGCAGGCCGTCTGCGGCCTCGGCGCACTCGGCGGCCACCCCGGGTCCGATCACCTCGGACAGCCCGTAGATATCCAGTGCCCGCAGCCCCAGCAGCTCCTCGATCCGGGCTCGCAGCTGCTTGGACCACGGCTCGGCCCCGAACACCCCGGCCCGCAGGGCCAGCCCGGCTCCCGGCCGCAACCCGGCGTCGGCCAGCGCCTCCCCCAGCCGGATGGCGTATGACGGCGCGCAGGTCAGGATGTCGGGCTGCAGGTCCCGGATGAGGGTGACCTGCCGCGGCGTCATCCCGCCCGACACGGGCACCACCGTGGCGCCCAGCTCGATCGCACCCTGGTGAATGCCCAGGCCGCCGGTGAACAGCCCATAGCCGTACGCGTTGTGGATCAGGCTGCCCGGGCCCGCGCCCGCGGCGGCCAGTGCCCGGGCGCACATCCGGGCCCAGAGCCGCAGGTCGCTGCGGGTGTAGCCGACCAGTGTGGGGCGCCCGCCCGTGCCACTTGAGCCGTGCAGCGCGACCACCTCGCTGCGGTCCACCCCGAGCATCCGCAACGGATACGCGTCCCACAAATCCTTCTTCTCGGTCATCGGCAGCTGGGGCAGATCGGACAGGGCGACACCGCCGCCCGAGGTAACCCCGGCCGACCGGAGCCGCTCCGCCTGAACCCCGTCCGCGGCCAGCAGCCGGTCGACCAGGACCCGGAGCCGTTCTTCCTGGAGCCCGGCGAGCTGCTCGGCGGGCATGGACTCGGCGTCAGGCTCGAACATCATCGTCCTTCTCCCGATCAGGGCGCTCTCACGGCGGCGCCACCAGCTTCCCATAACGGGGCTTCCCGGCGAGGACCCCCGGTGACCCGCCGCCGGGCCGCGCGCGTTTCAGCTGGTCATGATCAAGAGCTGGTCCTCGCCGGACGATAAATCAGCTTAATTACGTTGGGAACCGGCGAACTCCGGGCTGGCGCCGCAGGGGGTGGCGATGGCGTCGGCCCGGCATCACGGAGTTGTGGACCTAGGCCGGCCGACACTACTCGGCAAGGGGCCTAGCATGGCTGTATGACCTCTGTGCCGGATCGTGCCCGCGTCCGCCTTCCCGGGATCAGCTCCCGTGCCTACGAGCACCCCGCTGACCGGACGGCGCTGGTAGCGCTGCGTAAACTCACCGGCTTCGACGCGCTGCTCAAGCGTCTGGCCGGGCTGTTCAGCGACCGGAACCTGCGCTTGCTGTTCCTGGCCAGCTCGGTGCGGGCCTCAAATGAGCAGTACCCGGGCCTGTACCAGCTGCTGCTGGACGGTGCCGCCATTCTGGACCTGCCCGAGGTCCCCGAGCTCTTCATCACCCAGGACCCGCTGCCGAACGCGATGACCCTGGGCTCCGACAAGCCGTTCATCGTCATCACGACCGGCCTGGTCGATCTGCTGGACGCCGAGGAGCACCGCTACGTGATCGGGCATGAGCTCGGCCACGTACTGTCCGGGCACGCCGTGTACCGGACCATGCTGTACATCCTCACCTCGCTGGCGGCCCGGCTGGCCTGGTTCGCCATCGGCTACATCGGCCTGAGGGTGATCATCGCCGGGCTGGAGGAGTGGTACCGCAAGTCCGAGCTGTCCTGTGACCGGGCCGGCGTGCTGGCCAGCCAGGACCCGGGGGCAGCGCGCCGGGCCCTGATGAAGATCGCCGGCGGCGCGCGGATCTCCGAGCTCAGCCCCGACGAGTTCCTCAAGCAGGCCCATGAGTATGACGCCGTCCCGGACGTGCGGGAAGGCTTCCTCAAGATGCTCCAGATGCTGGGCACAACGCACCCGTTCGCGGTGGTGCGGTTCGCGGAACTGGACCACTGGGTCGCCGAGGGCGAGTACTCGGCGATCCTGGCCGGCAACTACCCGCGCCGAGACGACGACGGGGACGCCTCCGTGCAGGACGAATTCATGGCCGCGGCCAAGTCCTACCAGGAGTCCTGGAGCCGGTCCAACGACCCGTTCATTGGGCTGGTCAAGGGAGTCGCCGAGACCACGGTGGGGGCCGGGGAACGGCTCTTCGGGAACATCTTCGGTCAGCGCGGCGGCGGCAGCGGCAACGGCACCGACGACTGACTGGCCGACTGACCGACTGGCTGGCCGGAGGTCAGCGGGGGGTCCTGAGCAGGACGAGGTCGTCGCGGTGCACGATCTCGCGCTCGTACTCGGGGCCCCGCTGGGCGGCGAGCTCGTGGGTGGAGCGGCCCATCATCGCGGGGATCTCGGACGCGTCGTAGTTGACCAGGCCCCGGGCGATTACCCGGCCGTCCGGGGCGCAGAGGTCCACTGGGTCGCCCGCGTCGAACCCGCCCTCCACGCCGGTGATCCCGGCGGGCAGCAGCGACGCGCGGCCGCCCTCGATCGCCTTCGCCGCCCCCGCATCCAGCAGCAGCCGGCCGTGACTGGCCGCCGCGTGGGCCAGCCACAATTGCCGGGCCCGGGGCGGCCGCCGCTCCCCGGGCGCAAAGTACGTCCCGCGCGGCTGCCCCTCGAGGACCTCCCGGGCCGCGGCGGCACTGGCCACCACGGTGGGAATCCCCGCCTCGGTCGCAATCATCGCGGCGTCCACCTTGGTGACCATCCCGCCGGTACCGACTGGATCAGAGCCCACTGGACCAGAGCCGGCCCGCCCTGGGCCGGCGGCTGTAGTGCCGCCCGCCCCGGCCCGGCCCAGGGTGACCCCGGCCAGGTCGGCCCGGCTTCGCACCTCGGTGATCCGCCGCGCCCCGGGCTGGCGCGGGTCGGTGTCGTACAGGGCGTCCACGTCGGACAGCAGGATGAGCGCCCCGGCCCGGACCACGTGCGCGACCAGCGCGGCCAGCCGGTCGTTGTCGCCGAACCGGATCTCGTCCGTGGCCACCGTGTCGTTCTCGTTGACAATGGGCAGGATCCCGAGTTCGAGCAGCCGGCTCAGGGTGCGCTGGGCGTTGCGGTAGTGCGCGCGGCGCATCAGGTCATCGGCGCTCAGCAGCACCTGGCCGGTGCGGACCCCGTGCCGGGCGAACGCGGCGGTGTACCGGGCGACCAGCAAGCCCTGTCCCACGCTCGCGGCGGCCTGCTGGGTGGCCAGGTCACGGGGCCGGCGCGGCAGCCCCAGGGGGGCCAGCCCGGCCGCGATGGCCCCTGACGAGACCAGCACGACCTGGCTGCCGCCGCGGGTCCGGGCGGCGAGCGCGTCGGCCAGGGCCGCGATCCGGTCCTCGTCGATCCCGCCCCGAGCGGTGGTCAACGAGGACGAACCCACCTTGACCACGAGCGGGCTGGCGTCCGCGATCCCCGGCCACTGCCTCGCGCCCGGCTCCTCCCCCGCCACCGGGCCGCCACTCCCCTCAGTCCGGTCGCTCAGCCCCGCCACGCCGCCCCTCCAGCCACACAGATCACAAAAACCTCACCAGTCTCGCGCCACTGCAGCCACCCCAGCACCTCAGGGCGCGATCCGGCGGTCGGTGCCGCGGGGGCCCAGGCCCTGGCGGTTGCCCGCCGGAACCTGGGGCTCCCAGTCGAACACCACGGCGTCGTCCCCATTCCCGATCATCACCTCGGCGCCGTCCTCGGCGCCCGCCTCGGCCAGGGCCTCTTCCACGCCGAGCTTGGCCAGCCGGTCGGCGAGATACCCGACGGCCTCGTCGTTGGCGAAGTCGGTCTGCTGCACCCAGCGCCACGGCTTGTCGCCACGGACCAGGAACGTGTTCTCCCCGGCCTGCTGGATCTCGAACTCCGGCCCGGCGGCGGGCCGCGGCCGGATCACACGCCGGGTCGGTTCCTCGGCCGGGGCCGCCGCGCGGACCTCGGCCACCACCGCGGCCAGCGCGAACGCCAGCTCGCGGACGCCTTCCCTGGTGGCCGCGGACACCTGGCAGACGGTCAGCCCGCGAGCGGCCAGCACCGGCTCGACCTGCTCGGCCACTTCCCGCGCGGCGGGCACATCGATCTTGTTCAGCACCACGATCCGGGGCCGGTCCCGCAGATCCGAGCCGGTGACGTTCTGGTAGGCGTCGAGTTCGGCCTCGATCACATCGAAGTCGGCGACGGGGTTCCGGCTGGGGTCCCCGCTGGTCTCCGGGGCCGTGCAGTCCAGCACGTGCACCAGCACCAGGCAGCGCTCCACGTGCCGGAGGAAGTCCAGGCCCAGGCCCTTGCCCTGGCTGGCCCCGGGGATAAGGCCGGGCACGTCCGCCGCCACGAACTGGATGTCGCCCGCCTCCACCACGCCCAGGTGCGGGGTCAGCGTGGTGAACGGGTAGTCACCGACCTTGGGCCTGGCTGCGGACAGCGCGCCGATCAGCGAGGATTTGCCCGCATTGGGGAAGCCCACCAGGCCCGCGTCGGCCACCGTCTTGAGCTCGAGGACCAGAGAGTACTCCGCGCCCGGCTCGCCGCGCAGCGCGAACCCCGGGGCCTTGCGCTTCATCGACGCCAGGGCCGCGTTGCCGAGGCCGCCGTGACCGCCCTGCGCGGCCACGAACCGGGTCCCGGTCCCCATCAGGTCGGCAAGGACCTCGCCGTCCTCGGTGCTGACCACGGTCCCGTTCGGGACCCGGACCACCAGGTCGTCACCGGCGGCGCCGTTGCGGTTCGACCCGGAACCCTGCGTGCCGTTGCCAGCCTTGCGGACCGGGCGGCGATGGAAGTCGAGCAGGGTTGCCACGCTGGGGTGAACCTCGAGGATCACGTCGCCGCCGCGGCCCCCGTTACCGCCATCCGGGCCGCCCAGCGGCTTGAACTTCTCGCGGTGGACTGAGGCGCAGCCGTGCCCGCCATTGCCCGCCTTGATGCGCAGGACCGCCCGGTCTGCAAACTCCGCCACTGCCCCTCCTTCCAGATCCGCGCCGGCCGCTCACGCGGCGGGCGCCCTATATCGCTTACATGCATCAGGGGCGGACCGTCACCGGTCCGCCCCTGATGCCTACGCTCGATGAGATCGCTTCTGGCGGACCTTATTCCGCCGCCGGGGAATCACCCGGCTCGCCCGCGATCACGCTCACCGCGCGGCGCCGGCGCACACTGCCGAATGTGACCTTGCCGGCGACCAGCGCGAACAGGGTGTCGTCACCGCCGCGGCCCACGCCGGGCCCGGGGTGGAAGTGCGTACCACGCTGGCGCACGATGATCTCGCCCGCGTTGACCTGCTGCCCGCCGAAACGCTTCACGCCGAGTCGCTGCGCCGAGGAGTCACGGCCGTTCCGGCTGGACGACGCGCCCTTCTTGTGTGCCACGTCAGCTCAGCTCCCCTTCTTGCCGGCCGTGCTCTTCGCGGCAGTGCTCTTTGCTGCACCGCTCTTCGCTGCACTGATGCCGGTGATCTTCAGCTGGGTGTAGTGCTGCCGGTGGCCCAGGCGCCGCCGGTAGCCGGTCTTGTTCTTGTACTGGATCATGTTGATCTTGGGGCCGGCCACCGAGCCCAGGATCTCCGCCGTGACCTTGTAGCGGTCAAGCTCGGCTGCGTCGCTGATGACGTTGCCGTCATCCACGACGAGCAACGCCGGCAGGGTCACACTGGAACCAACGTCACCAGCAAGCGTGTCGACGGTGAGTACGTCGTCCACTGCCGCCTTCTCCTGCCTGCCACCGCAGCGCACGATCGCGTACACCGAGAACTCGCTCTCTGCCTTCGCGGCTGGGCCGCGGCCTCATGCGGCCTGAGCCGCTCTCTCGTCAGGGCGGGCCAAGCCGTGGGGCCTGGTCCGGGTCTTTGCCTGGCGCGGCCCACCGCGCCACCCGCTGCAGTAGCTAGCACCTGACGTGACTAGCGCCTGCACTGGGCGGCCATCGGACGGGGCCTGCCTCGCACACGGGGCGCAGGGCCGTGAGGCCCCGGATCCGCTATGTGCACCGACCACTCAGGTTATCAGAAAGGCGGGTGCTCCTCGTCCGTGGCGGCCGGACCCTCGTCCGAGGGACCGCTGGCCTCGGCCGCGGAGCCGCTGGCCTCGTCCGCGGGGCCGCTGGCCTCGTCCGCCGGACGGTTGTCCCCGTCCGCCGGGTAGCTGCCCGGTGCGCCGGGGTCGGCCGCAGGCGCGGCGGCCCCGATGGGCGCGGGCTCGCCTCCGGCCTTAGGTGTGGCGCCGCCGACGGGCGCGGGCTCGCCTCCGGGCGCAGGGTCCCAGGCGGGCGCGGGTTCCCAGGCGGGCGCGGGGTTATAGGCCGGCGGGGCTTCGGCCGGAGCCGGAGCATCGCTGGCAGGCCACGAGGAGACGGCGGACGCCGTTTCCGCGGTCGTCCGGGCCTCACCCTCGCGGCTAGCCTGGCCGGCCGGTGCGGCGTGCGTGCCGGGCACAGTCGCGGGGCCAGCTTCGGCCCCGGTGGCGGACCCCGTATCCGTGCTGGCTACGGCCTCGGTGGCGGCCAGAATCTCGGCGTCGGGCGCCCCCGCGGGGCGAGTCGCGGAGCGCCGCCGCCGGCGGCCACCCTGGCGCTCACCCGGCGCGGCGACCAGCAGCGCGGCCGGTTCGCTGGCGGCTGCGTCGCCGGCGTCCGGTGCTGCGGCCGCGTCGTGATCCGCGGCCGGCCGGTCCGGCTGGCCGTTGCGGTCCTGACGTCCGTTCCGGCCACTCTTATCCGAGCTGTTCTTGTCCGAGCCGTTGCGGTCACCCCGGCCATCACCCCGGCCGTTCCGGTCCTGGTGACCGTTCCGGTCGGCGCGGCCGTTCCGGTCCTGGCGGCCACCGCCAGACTGGCGCCCGTCATCACCGCCGGAGCGGCTCCGCTGACCGGTACCCGCGGGCTCGGTCAGATCGAGGGAGATGATCCGGCCGCGCCCGTTGCAGCAGTCGCAGGGCTCAGAGAAGGCCTCCAGCAGCCCGGACCCGACCCGCTTGCGGGTCATCTGGACCAGGCCGAGGGAGGTGACCTCAGCGACCTGGTGCTTGGTGCGGTCCCGGGCCAGGCATTCCAGCATCCGGCGCAGCACCAGCTCCCGGTTGCTCTCCAGGACCATGTCGATGAAGTCGATGACGATGATGCCGCCGACGTCCCGCAGCCGGAGCTGCCGGACGATCTCCTCCGCCGCTTCCAGGTTGTTCCGGGTAACGGTCTCCTCGAGGTTCCCGCCCTGCCCGGTGAACTTCCCGGTGTTGACGTCGACCACCGTCATGGCCTCGGTGTTGTCGATAACCAGGGAACCGCCGCTGGGCAGCCACACCTTGCGCTCCAGCGCCTTGGCCAGCTGCTCGTCGATCCGGTACTGGGCGAACACGTCCTCGTCGTCCGTCCAGTGGGTGAGCCGCTCCGCGAGATGCGGAGCCACGTAACGGACGTACTCGTAGACGAGGTCCCAGCCTTCGTCGCCCTCCACCACCAGCGACGCGAAGTCTTCGTTGAAGATGTCCCGGACCACGCGGATGGTCAGGTCAGGCTCGCTGTACAGCAGCTCGGGCGCGTTGGCGGTCTTGGACTTCTGCTCGATGGCTTCCCACTGCGCGGCCAGCCGGGCCACGTCCCGGGACAGCTCTTCCTCGGTGGCGCCTTCCGCGGCGGTCCGCACGATCACGCCCGCGCCTTCCGGCATCACCTGCTTGAGGATCTGCTTCAGCCGGGTGCGTTCCTTGTCCGGCAGCTTGCGGCTGATGCCCATCATGGAGCCGCCCGGCACGTAGACCAGGTAGCGGCCGGGCAGGCTCACCTGGCTGGTCAGCCGCGCGCCCTTGTGCCCGACCGGATCCTTGGTCACCTGGACCAGGACGGACTGGCCGGACTTCAGCGCGGACTCGATCCGCTTGGAGTCGCCCTCCAGCCCGCTCGCGTCGAAGTTGACTTCGCCCGCGTACAGCACCGCGTTGCGGCCCTTGCCCACGTCCACGAAGGCCGCCTCCATGGAGGGCAGCACGTTCTGCACCTTGCCCAGGTACACGTTGCCGACCATGGACTGATGTGAGCCCTTGTCCACATAGTGCTCGACGAGCACGCCGTCTTCGAGGACGCCGATCTGGGTCCGGTCGTTCTGCTGCCGGACGACCATGACCCGGTCCACCGACTCCCGGCGGGCCAGGAACTCGGCCTCGGTGATGACCGGCGGGCGCCGTCGTCCGGACTCGCGGCCCTCGCGCCGCCGCTGCCGCTTGGCCTCCAGGCGGGTCGAGCCGCGCACCGCCTTGACGTCACCGACCGACACGGGCTCGTCGGTGTGCGGGCGCGGCACCCGCACATGCACGACGGTGTTGGGCGGATCGTCGGCGGCGGGCTCTCCATCGGACCCTGAGCCGCGGCGGCGGCGGCGCCGGCGGCGCCTGGTGCCGTTACCGTCCTCGTCGCCGTCTATGTCCTCGTGGTCAGCCTGGTCATCGGGGCCGCCCGGCTTGCCCTCGGCGGACTTGCCGTCAGCCTTGTCCTGGGCCTGCTTTCCCGATGCTGACTTGGCCTGGGCGCCCTTGCCCTGGGCCTTGCCCGGGCCCGACTTGCCGTCGGCGTGCTTAGCCTCGCCGGACTTGCCGCCGCGCTCGGCAGGCTCGCGCCCGCTCCGGCCCGGGGCGGAATCGTCGTCCTCGGCGTCCTCGCCGGCGAACTCGCCGTCGGCCTCGTGCCCCCGCGACCGGCCACCCCGGCGGCGCCGCCGGCGCGTCGTGCCGTCGGAAGCGCCGTCGCCGGACGGCTCCTCCGGTCCGGTGTCCTCGCTGGCTGGCTCGTCCCGGACCCGGCCGCGATCCGGCGCCGACTCCCCGGCGGCCGGCGGCTGGAAGATAACCGGCGGCGGCTGGAACGTGGCCTGCGGCACTGTCCCGGATCCAGTGGCGGCCGTGGGCACCGCCGGCACGACCGGGGTCGCCGCAGGTGATGACGTTACGACCGGGGCTGGCCCGGCGGGCACGCTCACCGGCGGCCCGCTGCTAGCCGACCCAGTGCTGGCCGGCCCGGTGCTGGCCGGCCCGTTGCTGCCCGGGCCAGTACTGGCCGGCCCACTGCTAGCCGACGCGCTGCTGGCCGGCCCAGAGCTGGTCGCCGCGGTGTTCGGAAGTATGGGAGCCTCGGCTACCGCCTCGGACGGCGGCCCGGCGGCCCGGGTCGCGGCCCGGCGGGGCCTGCGGGTCCGGCGCGGCGGGGCGGTGGACTCGCCGCCGCCGTCAGGGTCACTGCCACTGGCTGCGGCGGCGCCAGCACCCGTGCTGGTATCGCCGGTGCTGGCGCTGCCTGGGCTGGCATCACCTGGGCTGGCGTTACCTGGGCTGGCCGTCCCGGTCACGCTGGACGGCGCCGTACCTCCGTCACTCTCAGTTCCGCGCGCTGTCTCGTTCTGGTTGTTGGGCTCGGTTTCGAGCATCCGGACTATCTCCCGTCAGGCTCCCGGGCGCGTGGGTTCGCTCGGAACCCTCCGCTCCGCGCGGGAGCTGGTCGTACGCGTTCGCTGGGGGGCGGTCGGCCAGCGAGGCCGAACGCGCTCCCAGGCGCGTTGTCTCTTCGTGTTCTTGCGCCGTGCCCTGTCCGGTTGACTGGAGCCCGAGCGGCTGTACCCCAGACGATGGGGGTGCCGCCACAGGGGACGTCCAATCCTCGGTGGGCCCGGCGGGCATGTGCTGCCCTGCGGGCCCGGCTTCGGCAACTACTGCCACCAGCGGTCCTTGGACCAGCCGGGTCACCAGCGGTGGTGATGAAGGCACCAGCCCAGCGACACGGCGAAGTGCATTCAGGATGTCGTCGGGTCGTACGGCAGGTGTCAGGTGCCGAACAACCATTCGAAGTATCGCATACCCGGCGTTCCGCTCATCCGCGGCTCGCCAGTCGGCCTGCATCGTGAGCACCGCGGCGCGAGCGTCCATGCGCCGCATCCCCTTGCTGGTCAGGCGCTCGACCTCCACGCTGTCCTGAGCGAGGAACGTCTCGGCTGCCGCAGCGGCCTCATCTCGCCCGACCCCGGGGAGAGCCACTTCCCACCCGGACGCCTCGAACGTCATGGCGCCTAGGGAACTGGCTTCCTCGGTCACGTCTATCACATCAATCCCGTCCGGCAGGGCCGCATTGAGCTGGTCCCGGACTTCCGAGACGGCACACACTGCCGTCAGCGAAATTTCCAGGTACTCAGCTTCACTCGCCGTCCCCGTCGGGGCCGCGCCAGCGTAAGAGATCTTCGGATGGGG
>DASQRM010000013.1:0-40963 GCA_035642895.1 Streptosporangiaceae bacterium
AGCGTCTGCTGCAGGTAGTAGGTCAGGAACAAGAAGATACCGAACAGCCCAGCCGTGCCGATGAGCATCGACAGGTAGGCGCCGCCCCGGTTGCGGTCGAGCACCACCCGGGGCGGCAGCAGCGGGTGGGCCGCCCGGCCCTGCCACAGCGCGAACGCCACCAGCAGCACCACGGCAATGGCCAGGAACCCGTAGGTGGACGGCGCGCTCCAGCCGTGCGTGGCCGCGTTGGACAAGCCGCAGACCAGGCAGAACACCCCGCTGGAGACCAGCAGTGCGCCCGGGACGTCGAGCCTGGGCTTCACCCGGGACGACTGCCCCGTCAGCAGCAGAGCTCCGCCGGTGAACGCCACCCCGGCGAAGAGCAGGTTCACGTACAGCGTCCAGCGCCAGGACAGGTACTCCGTCAGCGCGCCGCCGAGCAGCAGGCCCACCGCGCCACCGGCCCCGGCGATCGCCCCGTAGATGCCGAACGCCTTACTACGGTCCTTTGGCTCGGTGAACGTGGTGGTCAGCAGCGACAGCGCCGCCGGCACCAGCAGCGCCGCGAACGCGCCCTGGCAGGCCCGCGCCGTCACGAGCATGGCGAAGTTGACCGAGGCGCCGCCGATGGCCGAGACTCCGGCGAAACCGGCCAGGCCGGTCAGGAACGTTACTTTCCGGCCCAGCAGGTCGGCCAGCCGGCCGGCGGGCAGCAGCAGGCTGCCGAACGCCAGCGTGTACGCGGTGACCACCCACTGCCGGTCCACGGTGGTGAAGTGCAGTGCCCGCTGGGCCGACGGCAGCGCGATGTTCATCACCGTGAGGTCCAGGACCACCATCAGCTGCGCCAAGCCGATCACGCCCAGGATCAGCCAGCGCCGCCGGTCCAGGCCGCCGCTCACGGAGGTGGCATCGGACATGAGATTCACCACTTCTTCTCTGTTGTTACTGCGCCCGCCAGCAAGGACCTGGTGCCGCCGAAGCTAGCGGTCGTCATGGTTAGCAGCTGTCACCTGGTTCTGGTGATTTACGTTGGGGACGCCCTCCTCGCGGAGCAGGGCCCGCGGGCCCGCGTGTCTTGACGTCGTCGACCACCTCCGCGGTCGCCGCTGCGTCCATGCCCGGCGCGGACAGCAGCACCATCTGCGCCCGCCGACACGTCACCACCGACCCGCTGCCGCTGCCGCACTAGCCCGCAATATCACCAGAACCAGGTGGCCGCCGCTCACCTTGATGGCCAGTAGCTTCGGCCGTACTCGATCAGCCAGCTACCTACCGGGACCCGGGTTCCCGGGCGTGATCTGCACAAAGGAGAACCAGCAGTGAGCACAACTGACACTTCGGACAGCTTCACCACGCTGCCGGATGAAGACGCGCTGCAGGCGACTGTCGTGGCGCTCGAGGAGCACGGGTTCAGTGTCGAGGTCGTCAGTGATCTCGATGCCGCGCGCCAGGCAGTGCTGGCCCGCATCCAGGAGGGCTCGTCGGTGATGACCAACACCTCGGTGACGCTGACCGAGACCGGCATCGCCGACGCGATCAACGACGGCGGCCCCTACGAATCAGCGCGCAACAAGATGTTCGCGCTCGACTTCGAGACCCAGGTGCAGCAGATGAAAGCGATCGGCGGGCAGCCCGACTACGCCCTGGGCAGCGTCCACGCGGTCACCCATGACGGCACCCTGGTCATCGCCTCAGCGTCCGGCAGCCAGCTCGCCTCCTACGCCTGGGGCGCGGCCAACGTCATCTTCGTCATCGGCGCGCAGAAACTCGTCCCCGGCCTGGACGCGGCCCGCGAGCGGATCTACCAGCACAGCCTCAAACTCGAGGACGCCCGCGCGCAGGCCGCCTACGGCCAGCACAGCTCAGTCGGGAAGGTGCTCGAGATCCACCAGGAACTGCCCGGCCGCATCCACATCGTCCTCATCCGCCAGCAGGTCGGCTTCTAAGACTGCCGAGCCATGCCGGATCTGCCCGCAGCCACCAGGATCTGCCCGCAGCCACCTGGAGGTGGCCCATGACCCGCAACGCGAGGCCGGACGATCGCCAGCTGGCACTGGCGCCGCTGGACGAGAAAGTCGATCACATCTGCGGCTCGCCCGCAGGTCACCTGATCATCGAGTATGGCGACTACGAGTGCCCATACTCGCGTCAGGCGTTCCATGCGATCCAGCAAGTCGAACGCCAGCTGGGCGGGAACATGCGATTCGCGTTCCGGCACTTTCCACTGACTAACATCCACCCGCACTCCCTCGCTGCAGCGGCCGCGGCCGAGGCTGCGGCCCGGCAGGGCCGGTTCTGGAACATGCACGAGTTGCTGTTCCACCGGCAGAAGGCGCTCGAAGACGGCGACCTGCGCGGATACGCCGCCCAGCTCGGGCTGGATATGGCGGCCTTCGAGCGTGACCGCTCCAGCAAGGCTGTGCTAGAGCGAATCCAGCGCGACGTCGACAGCGGCCTAGCCTCAGGCCAGGTGCTCGGCACCCCGACCCTGTTCATCGACGGTGTCGTCTACCGCGGCCGCTACGACCCGGCCACCTTGCTGACCGCCCTGGCCCCCTGACTAGACGCTGATCTTCAACTGTTCGTCTGCCGGGCGACCGGTGGTGCCTCGGCTGGCTCGAAGGCGGCGGAGAACAGGTAGCTGGTCGCCAGGCTGCGGTAGGGCCGCCATTTCTCGGCGATAGCCAGGACCTCCTCCTGGGTGGGCAGGTGGTCCAGCTGATAGGCGGCCTGGATGGCCTTGCGGAGCGCCAGGTCCCCCGGCAGGACGACGTCCTCACGCTGCAGCGCGATGAGCATGGCGCCCTGCACGGTCCACGGGCCTATGCCCGAAATCGCGGTGAGCTCGGCCATGAGCTCATCGTCGGGCAGGGTGCTCAGCACATCCTGGTCCAGTCGGCCGTCCGTTAGCCGCCCAGCCAGGTCGCGCAGCGTGTTGATCTTCCGCCAGGACAGGCCGGCCTGGCGGAGCTGGCTGGGATCTACGGCCAGCAGTTCGGCAGGCGCGGGGAGGTGGCCGCCGAACACGGCCTGGATGCGGGCCAGGGTCCTGCGGGTCGCCGGGACGGACAGCTGCTGACCGGTGACCTGGAACAGCAGGGCACCGTACAGGTTCATCGGCGGCAGCTGGTCCATCCACGCCCGGGGGTCGAAGTCCGGCCGGTCGTCAATGAGCCGCGTCAGCACCGGGTCGGCGTGGCGCAGGTAATCGCGTGCCTGCGTCAGCCACACAGCACGGCTGGAATCCTCACTCACCGAGCTCGCTCCCTTCCCCCGGCCAGTACGCCGATCATCGCCATCACGTTGTGGGTCTGATGATGGAGATGGGCGTTAATTTGGACAATACGGCGCTCTCTTTCAGCTGTCGCTGGCCGGTTGACGCGGCGCATGGAGCCGCAGCTGTCAGAGGCGCTACTCCGCCTTCAATAGGCGGTCAGTAAGGACAATCTCGATGATCGCCGCGACCGTGTCCTGGCGGGCCCAGTCGCGCTGAAGCTCGACCGCGAGCGAGACCCAGCTGATCGGCTGCCCGCCGGCTTGCATCACGCGGTCCAGGCCGGCGCGGTGGGCCTCGGGCGACGTCCCGCCAATAGCGTCGACCACGGGGTAGACCTCATACCCTTCGCGCAGCGCGTCGAGCGCGGTGAAGGCCATGCAGATTTCGGTCCACAGAGCGCAGATGATGAGCTTGCGGCGCCCGGTCCCGTGGACGGCCTGGACGAATTCGATGTCCTCCCAGGAGTTGGTCGTGGTCCGGTCGAGCGGCTTGTCGTCGGTCAGCAGGCCGGCAAGTTCGGGCAGGGTGGGCTGTCCCCGGCCGGTGGCGACGTTGATGGTCGAGTGCACGACCGGGACCTCGAAGGTCTTGATGGTCCTGACCGTCGAGACGGCGTTCTCGACCAGGAGGTCGCGATCCATCGAGCGGACCCCGGCCAGCTGTGACGGCTGGTAGTCGATCAGCAGGAGCGCTGCGTTCTGCGGGGTGAGGAGATGGTCGGCGAGCGGGTCGCGCACGGGGGCACTGGTCATGGGATGGCTCCTTCTCGTAGCGGCAGCGACGGGCCGACGCTAGTGGCCCCCATGGTGAGCAGCCGTCATCTGATCCTGGTGATTTGGTGCGATCCCATCCCGTCCTGCACCGTCCCGCGTGGCGAATCACCAGGATCCGGTGGCCGACGCCACCGACCCGGCCGTCGCGACGCGGCTCATCGACCGGATCGCCGGCGAGGTCGGGCCCCCTGACGTGCTGGTGAACACCATCGTGCACGTAGCCGCCCGCGTACGGCGCTTAACGAGGCTGCGCCCGGCCCCTTAAACTGCCCTGCTCGCATGCCTCGGCCGAACCGAGGTGGAACTGGGCCAGCTACCTACCTCATGATGAGACCGCCATCGGCGCACAGCACCTGGCCGGTCATTGCCGCCGCCACGTCAGAGGCCAGGTAGGCGACGACAGCCGCGGTGTCGTCGGGTGTGAGCCGCCGCTTGAGCGCCTGGCGGTCCACTGTTGCGTCGAACTGCTCGTCGGTGTTCACCACGCGGGAAGCCGGGGTGTCGGTCAGGCCTGGTGCTACTGCGGAGACGGCGATTCCGTCGGCGCCCAGGGCGACGGCCAGGGTCCGCATGACCCCGAGCAGCGCGCCTTTGCTCGCGATGTAGGCGAGCAGCGCCGGGGCTGGCGGGGCCCAGAACGTGTCGGAGGTAACGAATACGATGCGGCCGAAGCGCCGTTCCGTCATGCCGGGGATGAACTCCTGGACGAGCCACAATGCCGATTCGACGTTGACGGCCTGGACATGGCGCCACGTCGCGGCGTCTATGTCGGTGAGGGTCACCTGGTCAAACGCTGCGGCGCAGTGGACGAATACGTCGCAGCGCCCATAGCGCTCGAGCACCGCGGCTGCGGCGGCCCGGGTTGACGTCTCGGACCCCAGATCGCAGGCGATGTCCGCGTCGTCACGGTCAAGGACGACGGTTCGGTGACCGGTGCCGTGCAATGCTCTGGTGATGGCGGTCCCGATCGCGCCCGCGCCGCCGGTCACGACCGCGATTCGGGCGCTGGTCATGGGAGTGGCTCCTTCTCGTAGCGGCAGCGACGGGCCCGACGCTAGTGGCCGTCACGGTGAGCAGCAGTCATCTGATCCCGGTGATTTGCGGTCCAGGGTGAACTGGCGGACCTCGAGCAGGTCCAAGCCGAGCGCCTCGATCTCGCCCAGCACGCCGTACAGCGCCGGCTGGTCCAGCAGGCCGGTGAGCACGGTGTGCCCGCCGTGATGGTACGAGGCCATGGCCGGGAACGCGGACAGGACCGTGGCACCGAGGTGCCCCTTGATCCGGATCATGTACAGGACGGGTGCCGGGTCCATGCCGTCATGATCACCGGCGGCCAGGTGACCCCGCATCACCAGGATCCGGTGACCGCCGGGCTCAACGCGTACCGCCAGCCACCAGCAGCCGCAGCCCTGGGAGCCCGACAACGCGACCGGCAGGCCCCGCCAGTCGGCCAGGGCCAGGGCACGTGTGGCGTGCCTGCGCCTGCTCTCGGCGACACGGGTCCGCTCGGCACCCTGCCACCGCACCTGCTGTCAACTGCGCGGGAGATCGCAAGGATCTGGTGATGACTTCTCACCAGGCTGGTGGTGAGGGTGGGGGTGTTGCGAACCGCGTGCACGGCCTCTTGACCGGGGCCTGCCTAGAGCTGTTGAGGAGTGTCCCGTGACGTCACCAGTGCCGCCAGTGCCGGGCGATGACCTGCCGGAGTATGCGCCTGTTCCCCAGTCCTCGCTCGGGGTGGCCCTCAATGATCAGGGCTACTACGTGGGGCGGGTGGAGCGGAACCTGTATTGGGTCACCGACGGGGTGTACCAGTCGGCGTTCCTGACCACCGCTGACGGGGTGGTGCTGTTCGACGCGCCGCCCTCGATCGGCGGGAACCTGCGCCGCGCGGTGGACCAGATCGCCGCGGACAACGGGGTGCCCAATACCGTGACCCACCTGGTCTACTCCCACCACCACGCCGACCACGGCGCCGCCGCGTCCCTGTTCGACGGCGCGGTCCGGGTCGGGCATGAGGAGACCCGGCGGCTGCTGGCCCGCGACGACGACCCGGCCCGGCCGCTGCCCGAGGTGACCTTCACCGACACCTACACCCTGCAGGTCGGCGGGGAACGCGTCGAGCTGGCCTGGCACGGCTCCAACCATTCCCCCGACAACATTTACATCCACTTCCCCGACCACGACACGCTGATGTTCATCGACGTGGTCAACGCCGGGTGGGTGCCGATCTACAACCTCAACCTGTCCGAGGACGTGCAAGGCTACATCGCCGCGCCCGCCATCGCGTTGTCTTACCCGTGGACCCACTTCATCTGCGGGCACCTGGGCAGGCTCGCCACCCGCGACGACGTCGCCCTGCATCAGAACTACATCGCCGACATCGAGGCCAGCTCCCGTGCCGCCCTGCAATCCGTCAACCCGGTGCCCTACTACGTGCACTACGGCCAGAACGCCTGGGCCGGGGTCAAAGCCCACCTCGACACCGTCACCGACACCGCCGCCGCGCCCGTCATCGCCAAATACACCGGCGTCCTCGCCGCCGCCGACATCGAAATCTTCACCAAAACCACCACCTTCGCCATCATGCAATCCCTGCGCCTCGACAAAGGCCCCAGCGGACCCGTCCACCCCTGACCACCCAACCCCCGGGGCCAGCAACCGCTGGCCCCGGAGCCTGGCGAGCCGCTGCTCATTCGGGCCCGAGAGAGCCTGCCCATCACCGAACAGGGGTAGCCGGCTATGCCTGCCTCCACCATCGTCACCAGCCAGAAGCCGGCCGGGAGACCGGCGCTGGCTGGCCTGCTGAGCCGCCGGATAGGCGCCTCCGCTGACCGGCAGCCTTAGGTTGCCTGGTATGGAGGCTACTGATATCCCCGTGCCGGGAACCTTGCCCACGGTCATCGGCGTGCGCGGGGCCCGGCAGAACAACCTGCGAGACGTCGATGTGGACGTGCCGCTGTGGCGGACGGTCGCCGTCGTCGGAGTGTCCGGTTCGGGCAAGACGTCGCTGGCTATCGGCACGCTGTACGCAGAGGGCATGCACCGGTTCCTGGACGGCCTGAGCACCTACAGCCGCCGGCGGCTGAGCCAGGCCCAGCGGCCGGACGTGGACCGGATCGACCACCTGCCGCCCGCCCTGGCCCTGCGGCAGCGCCCGCCGATACCAGGGCCGCGCAGCACGGTCGGCACCATGTCCGAGGTGCTCAACGTGCTGCGCCTGATGATGTCCCGGCTGGGCTCGCACGTGTGCCCGAACGGCCACCGCGTCGCGCCATCGATTGCCACGCTCCGCGAGGAGATCGTCTGCCCGGTGTGCGGCGCGCATTTCGAGCACCCCAGCGCCGAATCCTTCGCCTTCAACTCCTACGGCGCGTGCCCCGCCTGCCAGGGCCTGGGCGTGCGGTCCGAGGTCGACGTCGCCACCCTGGTTCCCGATCCGGACAAGACGATCGCCGAAGGCGCGGTACTGCCGTGGAACTCCGGCGGGCGGCGGCTGTCGATGTACGCCGCGGGCCAGCTCGGCGTCCGGCTCGACGTGCCGTACCGGGAGCTCACCGGGCACGAGCGCGACATCGTGCTGCACGGTGAGCCGGTCCAGCGGCAGGTGACGCTGTCCGGGCGGAACGGGCGGACGGTGCAGCTGTCGGTCAACTACGACAACGCGGTCGCCGCGGTCGAACGCTCGCTGCGCAGCGACAACGAGCGCACCCGCCGCCTGGTGCAGCGTTTCCTCGTCACCCGCGTCTGCTCGGTGTGCCACGGCACCCGGCTGCGGCCCGAAGCGCTGGCTTCGCAGCTCGGGGGCCGCAACATCGCCGAGATCAGCGCGCTCACCCTGGACGGGCTGCGGGGCTTCGTGGCCGGCCTGCCCGCGGGACTGCCCGCCGAGCTCAGCCGGTTGACGACCGGCCTGCTCGCCGAACTGAACGGCAGGCTGACGCCCGTGCTCGACGTCGGGCTGGGCTACCTGACCCTCGACCGGGCCGGCGCCTCGCTGTCGACCGGGGAGCGGCAGCGCATCGAGCTCACCTCGACGGTGCGCGCCAGCACCACGGGCATGCTGTACGTTCTGGACGAACCGTCGGTCGGGCTGCACCCGAGCAACGTCGCCGGGCTGCGCCGGACGCTCACGGCCCTGGCCGGGAACGGCAATTCCGTGGTCGTGGTGGAGCACGAGCGGGAGATCGTCCGTTCCGCGGACTGGGTCATCGAACTCGGTCCCGCGGCCGGCGCCAAGGGCGGCACGGTGATCGCCCAGGGCACCCCGGGCCAGCTGGAAACCGACCCGCACTCGATCATCGGCCCGTTCCTGGCCGGGGCGGTGGCCGTGACTCGTGACCGTCCGGCTCGCCCCGGCCCCGGCCCCGGCCCCCGCCCCGGCCCCGGCCCCGGCCCCGGCCCCGGCCGGCAGATCGTCCTGGACGTTAGCGATCTGTACAACCTGCACGACGTAACCGCCGCGTTCCCGCTGCACCGGCTGACCGCGCTGGCCGGGCCGTCCGGGGCCGGGAAGACCGCCCTGGTCCTGGACAGCCTCATACCGGCCGCGCGGGCGCTGCTGAGCGCCTCCGCGCTGCCCGGCCATGTCCGTCGTCTGGACCTCGGCGGCATCCGCCAGGTCGTCCAGGTCGACGCCTCGCCGATCGGGCAGAACGCGCGGTCGACCCCCGCGACCTACTCCGGGGCATTCGACCAGATCCGCAGCGTGTTCGCCGGGTCCCCGTACGCCCGGCGGCGGCGCTGGAAGCCCGGGCATTTCTCGTTCAACACCCGCGAGGGGCAGTGTCCAACCTGCCGCGGGCTGGGCGACATCGACCTCGATGTCCAGTACCTGCCCGACATCACCGTCCAGTGCCCCACCTGCCACGGCGCCCGGTTCAACGACGCGACCCTGGCGGTCCGGGTCGACGGCCTGACCATCGCCGACGTGCTCGGCCTGACCGTGGACGACGCCCTGGAACGGTTCGCTGAGCGGACCCGGGTCGCGGCGGCGCTGCGGCCCGTCAGCGAGGTCGGCCTGGGCTACCTGCGGCTCGGCGAGCCCACCCCGTCCCTGTCTGGCGGCGAGTCGCAGCGGCTGCGGATCGCCTCCCGGCTGCGCGCCAGCCAGCGCGATGTGCTGTACGTGTTCGACGAGCCGTCTACCGGCCTGCACCCGCTCGACGTGGCCACGCTGGTCGGCGTGTTCGACCGGCTGCTGGAGGCCGGCGCCACGATCATCGTCATCGATCATGACCTCGACCTGCTCGCCGCCGCCGACCACCTCATCGACATCGGGCCCGGCGGCGGCCCGGACGGCGGGCACATCCTCGCGGCCGGCCCGCCCGAGCACGTCGCACAGGCCCCGGACAGCGTGACCGGCCCCTGGCTGGCCGAGCACCTGGGCCTGCCGGAAGCCCGCCACCCCGATGTCCTGCCGCACGGCTCGAAGTGACCGGGCAGCGGAGTCGCCGGTGAAATCACATGAACCAGATGATGCGTCTTCACCAAGGTGTGGCTGAGGCTGGCGTACGAGGACGGAAGGGAGTACGCGATGCGGATCGGATTCTCCGGAACCAGCACGGTGATCCGCCAGGTCAGGTCGAGGTTCGCACGATGACCCTACGCACCGGCTGGCGTGACGATGCCGCCTGCCGCGACGCCGATGCCGACCTCTTCTTCCCGGTCGGCACGATGGGGCCTGCGCTGCGCCAGATCGACGAGGCCAAACGGATCTGCCGGGCCTGCCCAGCGCAGGCCGCGTGCCTGGCCTGGGCGGTAGACCACGGGATCACCTCGGGCGTGTGGGGAGGTGCCACCGAGGACGAGCGGCGCACTCTGCGGCGACCGGCCGAGAAGAGGCGACCTGCCGAGAAGAAGTGACAACCGCGCTTCGCGGTCCGGCCGCACCGTCAGTCAGAAGCCTGGCTCTCGGCCGGCCACCGGGTCACCCCCGCCTCGGCGAGCCGGCATCACATAGCTGAGGTGGTTCCCCCTTAAGCCCCTTCGCGAAGAAGGCGCGAGGAGGCCCAGGGCGCGGGCACGCCCCACCGCTTCCTGGCGGCTGTGCACGCCGAGCTTGGCGTACAGGTGGCGCGTGTGCGTGTTGACGGTGTTCACCGACAGCCAGAGCTCAGCGGCGATCTCGGGTGCCGTGAGGTGGGTCGGCAGGTAGCGCAGGACGCGGGCCTCGGTGTCCGTGAGCTGCTCATCCAGGCCCCGGCCGCGGGCCCATCCCGCCTGGCCGCCAGGCGGCGCGGGCCTGGCCGATCTCGATAGCAGGTCCAGGATCCGGGAGATCAAGCCCGGGTGAGCGGTCCGGGCCCGGCGATGCCGCTCGAGCAGCGCCGGGGCGGGATCCAGCAGGAACGGCAGGACTATGCCGCTGGACTCGGCGATATCCAGCGCCCGCTCCAGGACGGACCCGGCCGTGACCTGATCGCCCAGCGCATCGCGGGCATGCGCCGCCAGCAGCAACGGCGTTACCAACCGCACCGGGCGGACCTCCGGGACCGGGCCGTCCAGCACGGGTCCGAGCGCATCAGCGGCCCCCTGCGGGTCATCGCAAGCCAGCCGCAGCGCCGCCACCGCGGTGCGCATCTCGGCGCTGGCCCGCTCGTCCTCGCCCAGTTCGGCGAGCGCCTGCTCGGCGCGTCCGGTCTGGCCCAGCCGCACCAGCGTCTGCAGCATGAGGGATTGCATCGACGTCACGCAGGTGTGCGGCCCGGTGAGGGCCGCGGCCAGCTTCTTGGCGTCCCGGAACGCCGCCAGCGCCTCCTGATAACGGCCCCGGGCCAGTTCCAGGACCCCGCGAGCGTAACGCAGGCTCATCCCGGCGGCCGGTTCCACCTCGGTGCGCAGGGTGGCTTCGGCGCGCTCCAGCCATGGCTCTGCTTCTTCCAGCCGTCCCTGGTACAGCAGCACGATGCCGAGCTGGGCATAGGCCATCCCGGCGAGCGACTCCTCACCCCAGCCGTGCCGTTCGGCCAGCTCGATCGCCTGCCTGCTCCATTCCGCGTGCGACGTATCGGGCCGGAACAGCAGCATCCCGTGCGCCCGGTGGGTCAGGCCGGTGAGCTCCAGGTACGGTCGCCCGATCTGGTGCGCCAGGGCCACGCCCCAGAGCAGATGCCGTTCTGCATCCTCGAACCGGAGGGCCCAGATCTCGGCGATACCAAGGCTGATGAACGCCGCAGCGCGCAGATCCTCACCCAGCCCGAGGCGCGCGGCATCGGCCGCCTCCGTGAGGGCGAGCAGCCGCTGGGCCTCCTCCACCACGACGGGGAAGTCGCCGCGGTGCCGGGCCAGGAACAGCCGTAGCACGGCCAGCATGACCTGCACGCGTCCTCGGCGGTCCGCGGGCACCGCCGTTAGCACGCCAGTGGCGTGAGCCAGATGCCGCCCGGCATCTTCCAGGGATCCTTCGATCAGATCGCCGGCCACCTCCACGGTGGCGAGCTCCGGGCTGGCCGCGGCGACCCGGCGGGGGAACCTGGCCAGCAGCTCGAGCAGGGTGGCGCCCCGGCCGCCGAGGTAGAGGTCGAGCCAGTAGTCCGACAGCAGCCGGATGGCCATCCCCCAGTCCTCGGCGGCCTGGGCTTGGCGGACCGCCTCCACCGGCTGCCCGTGCCCGGCCAGCCACCCGGCCGCAGCGCGGTGCAGCGCGGCCCGCTCATTCGGCTCGGTGCGGCGCAACTCCAGTTGCAGCAGGTCCGCGAACAGCTGGTGGTAGCGGAACCACGACCGGCCCGCGTCCAGCGAGACCACGAACGCGCCGGCCTGCTCCAGGTCCTGCAGGATCCGTTCCCCGCCCGAACTGCCGGTCAGCACGTCCGCCAGCGGGCCGGACACCTGCTCCAGCACTGAGGTGCGCAGCAGCAGCCGCCGCACCTCCTCGCTTTGGCGGTCCAGCACCTCGGCCAGCAGGAATTCAGCCACCGCCCGATCGGTGCCGGAGAACTCGGCGGCGAACTGCCCCGGGTCCGGGTGCCCGGCCAGCGACAGCGCGGCCAGCCGCAGCCCCGCGGCCCAGCCCTCGGTCCGTCCGTGCAACCGGGCCAGCGCCTCCCCCGGCAGCTCCACCCCGGCCGCGCCGAACAGCGCCCGCGCCTCGGCCAGGCTGAACCGCAGATCCTCCGCACGGATATCGGTCAGCTCCCCCTCCAGCCGCAGCCGGTGCAGCCCCAGCCGCAGATCGTGCCGGGTGGCAAGGACGAACCGAAGCTCCTGCGGCGCGCGCAACAGCAAGAGCTCCAGCTGGGACAGCACCTCATGGGAGTCCAGCAAATCCGCATCGTCGATCACCAGCCACAGCCGCTCTTCCAGCGGGGCCAGGTCCTTCAGCAGCCGCTCCACCACCGCCCAGCCGTCCAGACCCGGCGCCGCGGTCAGCGGCCGCACCAGCGCCGACCCGGCCGCCGGGCCCCGCAGCGCGTCGGCTACCGAGATCCAGAACTCCTGTGGATCACGCTCCTCGCTGTCCACCGCTACCCACGCGGCGTGCCGGGACAGGCCGGCTTCGGCGATCCACGACCGCATCAGCACCGTCTTCCCGCTGCCCGCCGGCGCCGATATCTGTACGACGCGTTCCGCTGCGGCCAGCCGCGCGAACAGCGCGCACCGGGACACAACTCCTCCTCTAACGGGGGGAGCAGCGGGACCATCAAGGGTTCCGGACTCGTCGGCGGCGGGCGCCGTAGCGCCACTGAGCGCCGCCAAGCCGGCTAGGGCGTTGCCGGGCCCGTCCAGACGGACCTGGAAGGGTTTCAGCTCGCGCGGGACTACCGGGTGGGTGGCTAGCCTATGCATGCGGCCAGCCCAGGTCTGCGTGCCACCTTTCCAGGGAATCCCCTGGGCCGGGGGATGAATAGTCGTCATCTGACGACACCTCGCGGCAGGCGCGGTTCTGGTTCGCCTGGTCCGCCGTGCGGGCCGCTAGGGAGAGATGCCCTGCCGCAGCGCTTCGCGGACGATGTCCACCCGGCCTTTGGCACCGAGTTTGGCCAGGATGTGCGAGATATAGGTCTGCACCGTGCGCCGGGACAAGAACATGCCGCGGGCGATCTCTGACGTTGAGTCTCCCCGGGCGACCAGGGCGGCGATCTTGACCTCAGTCGGCGTGAGCGCGGCCCAGCCGGAGGCGGCCCGCGGCCCGCGCGGACCGCGGACGCCGCGTCTGATGCCATAGGGGCGAAGCCGGCTGTCGGCCCGGCGGATGTCCCAGCGGGCATTCAGGCCCTCATACAAGCTGACGGCCTCGTTCAGCGCGGCCCGGGCGTCCTCGTGCTGGCCGCGCTCGGCCAGCACGGCCGCCAGGTCCTCCAGCGCGGCAGGCAATTCCGCGGCCGGGCCGACCGTCCGGTAGTGCGCGACGGCGTCCCGGAGCGGGACCGGATCAGATGTGAGGAGTCCCTGGCACCGCAGGCTGGCCGCGGCCGCCCGGGCCGGCCGGGTTTCGGCCGCAGCCTCCTCCTGGCAGGCCTGCGCTGCGGTCCGCGCGATCTGCTGGTCGCCGGTGGCGATCGCGAGCCGCACGAGATCCGGCAGCCACTGGTGGGTCAGGGTCATCTCGCCGCTGTGCCGGGGCACGATCGCGGCCAGCACCTGCGTGGCCTGAGGTGTCTCGCCGCGCTGCTCCAGGACTATGGCGTGCGCGGCGACGAGGAAGTCCCGGTTCTCCCGGTCGGGGACCCTCAGGACGGGGAGAGCCAGGCCCGCGCGGAGATGCTGATCGGCCGTCGTACGCTGGTCCCGGCGCGCAGCGATGAGCGCGGTCACACCGTGGACGAGCAGCGCTGGCCAGCGCTCGCGCAGAAACGTATACGTCAGCCCGGGCGCATCGCCCTCATCCGTGCTCAGCTCGGCCAGGGCGTCGTCCCACTGGCCAAGCCAGTACCGCAACACGGCCGCGGCGACCCAGGTCGTGCGATCGGGACTGCCGCTGCGCTGGGCGGATTCGCGGGCCTGCCGGAGGGTCAACTCCGCTTCCGGCCAGCGGTCCAGATTCTGCAGGGTGAAGATACGGCCATCGACGGCGAACGAGCGCAGGTCCGCGTAACCGGGATCGTCGCCGAGCACGCGCAGTGCCTGGTCGACGTAGTCGAGCGCGGCGGCATGGTCGCGCCGGACGGCATGGCTCAGCCACAGGTCAGCCAGGGCGTGGGCGGTCGCGAACGCGTCGTCGGCCTCCTCGGCGACGGCGAGGGCCTGCCAGGCGGTCTCGTCGGCCGCGGCCAGGTCGCCGGTACCGGCCCGCTCGAGCATCGCGAGCAAGGCCAGCATCCGGGCCTGCCAGGTGCGCGGCAGGTCGGCCGACGCCAGCGCCTGGCCTATGGTGGCCATCGCCTCATCGCTGCGGCCCGCGCTGACCTGAGCGCGCGCCAGCACCGAGTACGTCTCGGCCCGCCGCACCGGGTCAGTCATCACCGGCAGGGCCGCCCGGGCCTGCCGGGCCGCCTCGTCATAGGAGCCCACCGCGAGCAGGGCCCGGGCCAGGCTGGCGGTGAGCCCGTCCCGGGTCCCGTCGGCCCTGGGCGTCTCGTCCAGTTCCCGCCGCAGCAGGTCGGCGGCCAGCAGCGGTGCCTGGGTGGTCAGCGTGGGCGCGGTCTGGATGAGCCAGGCTCGAGCCCAGCTCTCACCCGGCTGCCCCGCCGCGAAAAGCTGCTGCGCGACGCTCAGGGCATCCGCATCCGTGGCCGCCAGCTCTCGCGCCGCCTCGGCGTGCAGCGCAGTGCGCAATGCCGTCGGCATGCTCGCATACAGCGCCTCGCGGATCAGCTGATGCCGGAACGCCAGTTCGGGACCCGAGCCGACCAGGATGCGGGCCACCACGGCCTCCTGCAAACCCGCCGCTAGTTCCGACACCGGCTTGCGCAGCAGCACGGCCAGGTCGCTGACCGTGAACTTTCCGCCGAGCAGTGCGGCGGTCCGGAGGATCCGCGCTGTCTCAGCCGAAACGGAGCTGAGCCGGTCGTTCAGCACGGCAGCCAGCGAGGCCGGCAGTTGCTCATGGGCCGTGGAGACGCCGCCGCCGGGACTGGCCTGGGCCCGCTCACGCGCCAGGGAGTCGACCAGCTCGCGCAGGTACAGGGGATTTCCAGCGGCCTGAGCGGTCAGCTGGCGCAGCGTATCCCCAGGTGGCGCGCCGAGCATCGCCGTCACGAGGTCGGCCACATCGGTTTCGGTCAGTGGCCCGAGCGTGACCAGCGCCCGGCCGCGGCGGGCGAGAGACGCCCGCACCTGCTGCACCTCCGGCCGTCGTGGATCCGACCGGCATGTCGCGATCAGGAGCAGCCGCAGCTGATCAATGGAGGCGGCGAGCTGGTGCCAGACGAGCAGCGATGCGTCATCGGCCCACTGCAGGTCGTCGATGACCATGACCGTCGGGGCGGCCGAGCACAACTCGTCCGCCAGCGCCATCAGCACCTCGACACCGGAAGCCGACGCGTCGCCGTCGGTGAACAGCCCGAGTCGCTGGCTGCGGAGCAGGCCGGCGGCGTGCGCCCGGCGAGGGTCGGGCGAACTGAGCCGGACCTGCAGGCAGTCCTGCATCACGCTCAGCGGCAGCCGCTCGGTGAGCTGGTCTGCGATCCCCCACCCGATGTCCCAGCCCAGCTCGCTCGTTCCGGCCAGGGCCTCGACGACCAGGGACGACTTGCCGATGCCAGGCTCACCCTCGACCCAGACCGCCGCGCCCCCGCCATGGCGGAGAGCCTCGACGCCGGCATGGAGGGTCGCGAGCTCCTGGCTGCGGTCCACCCACTTCGGCGGCCGGTCGATGGGCCACATGGTTGTAACGTATGCCCTGCCCGGAGGCGATGCCTATTCGACACCTGCGCCTTCCCGCATCACGCGTCAGGAGCTGCGGCTCCGCCGGGCCGGGGCCCCGGGGTCGACGCCCCAGCTCGCGACCCACGTGGGCGTGATGCGGATGACCTCGCGACTCATGAACGGCATCGGGGGGTCGACGTCTTCCAGCGCGACCGCGGTACCGCGGATCTCGAGGCCGCGCACCGTCCACGGGTCCCGCGAGACGAGGTCGTCGACGACGAGGGCGACCCGGCCGTTGGCCTGCACGTTGCGGAACTTGCGGGTGGCGCCCATGGCGTGGCCGCCAATGAGGATGTCGCCGGTCTCCTCGTCGAGGAACGTGCCGACCGGGTTGTTCTGGGGCGCGCCGCTCGCATCCACGGTGGCCAGGCGGGCCAGGGGCTGGCTCTTCAGGTAGGTCCGCTCGGCCTCGGTCAGGGTGATAGTCATCCCCGCAGCGTAAAACCTGGAGGCCCGGCTGGGTCGCCCGGGCACGCTATACCCCGCGGGTCCGCGAACGCCTAGACCTGGGCCGGTTCTCCCAGGGCCACGACGTCGGCGACAATGCAGCTGACGTTGTCGGGACCTCCGCCGTCGATGGCCAGCGCGATCAGATCCGCGGCGGCCTGATCCGGATCGGTGACCGTGAGGAGGACTCGCGCCAGCGCGTCCGCCGCCACCACCTGGTGCAGACCATCTGAGCAGAGCAGGTACCGGTCGCCCGGCTGCGCCTCGCGCAGCTGGAGATCTGGCTCGAAGTTACCCCCGTCCAGGGCCTGCAGCAGCAGGAAGCGCTGGGGGTGGGAGGCGACTTCGTCGGCCGTGATCTTGCCGTCGTCCAGCAAGGACTGGACCAGCGTGTGGTCCTGGGTGATCTGGAACATCTCGCCGTCGCGGATCAGATAGGCACGCGAGTCACCGATATGCACGAGCCCCAGTTGCGAGCCCGACCACAGCAGAGCGGTCAGCGTCGTGCCCATGCCCCGCATGGATGGGTCGGCCTTGACGAGGTCGCTCAGCGCGCTGTTAGCCCGGCGCACGGCATGATCGAGCGCGTTGAGCAGTTCACCGGCCGGTACCTGGGTGTCCAGCGGACGGAGCGCCTCGATGACGGCCGCGCTCGCCACCTCCCCGGCGGCGTGTCCTCCCATCCCGTCGGCGACCGCGAGCAGCCTGGGCCCTCCGTAGACCGCGTCCTCATTGTCCTGGCGGTGCAGGCCGATATCGGACTGCACCGCGTAACGGACGGCGAGCTTGCCCTGAGCATCAGGCATGACGGTGTCCTTTCCGGACAGATAGCCGACGAGGAAGGCTGCGAGCTGACGCCGGGCCGCCGTCTCCGCCTCGATCTGAGCCCAGTACGCGGCCAGTTCCGACGCAGCCTGCGCAGGTGGCAGCGTGCTCACGGCGCGGATCGAGGCCAGCGGCATGCCCAGGCGGCGCAGCCAGGCCACCAGCCTGGCCTGCTCGAGCTGGGCCGCAGCATAGAAGCGGTACTGCGACACGGGGTCGACTCGGACCGGGCACAGCAGGCCCAGCTCGTCGTACAGGCGAAGCGCCTTACGCGACAGCCGGGACGCCCGGGCAAAGGCCCCGCTGGTCATCAGCTCCATTCGTGCCCTCCTCATACCGGGCAGGTTGCCCAGCGAGATCAGGCTCGGCCTGGCCCCAGGGGCAAAGTCAAATCACGGTTCCGGCGAGCTGCTCATGTTGATGTCCCTGCGCGGAGCGACCTGAAGGCCGCCTGGATCTCGGTCGTGAACAGCGCGGGCTCTTCCCAGGCGGCAAAGTGGCCGCCCCGGTCGGCCTCGTGGAAGTAGGTGAGGTGAGGGTAGCCCAGCTCGACCCAGCTGCGCGGGGCCGCGAAGATCTCGTCGGGGAACGTGGTGAAGCCGACCGGGAGTGAGACCCCCGGAGGAGCCTGCCCGGCCGCGAGAGCCTGGGCTCGTCCGCTCTCCCAGTACGACCGGGCCGACGAGGCCCCGGTGCCGGTCAGCCAGTATGTAGTGATGTTGTCGAGGATGTGGTCCCGGGTCAGACCCCCGGACGGCTGCCCATCGACGAAGGCGCGGGAGATCTTGTAGTAGGCGTCGGTGTCGTGGTCGAGCATCCAGGCCGCCAGGGCGAGGGGGGAATCCAGCAGGGCGTAGCCGATCGTCTGCGGCCGCGTGGCCTGCTCCAGGAAGTAGCCGAAGCCGGTCGCGCGGAATGTCTTGGTCTGCTCGAGCGCCGCGCGTTCCTGGTCGGTGCCCGCTGGCATAGGGCCTCCGCCGAGCGCTGTCACGAGCAAGTTCATGTGGATGCCTGCCAGCCCCTCGGGTGCCTGGCGGCCCATCGCGTCGGTGATAGAGGCGCCCACGTCGCCGCCCTGGGCGACGTAACGGGTGTAGCCGAGGCGGCGCATCAGCTCCGCCCACGCTTGCGCGACGCGGCCGGGGTTCCAGCCGATCTCGGCCGGCTCGCCGGAAAAGCCGTAGCCGGGTATGGATGGCAGCACGAGATCGAACGCGTCCTCGGCCCGCCCGCCATGCGCGGTCGGGTCAGTCAGCGGGCCGACGACCCCGAGCAGCTCGATGACCGACCCGGGCCAGCCGTGCGTGATGATCAGCGGCAACGCGTCCGCGTGCGGCGACTTCACGTGGATGAAATGAATGCTCACCCCGTCAATGTCGGTCTTGAACTGCGGCAGCGCGTTCAGGCTTGCCTCGCAACGGCGCCAGTCGTAATCGGTCGCCCAGTAGCGGGCGAGCTGCTGAACCGTCGCCAGCTGGACGCCCTGCGACCGATCGGCGACGAGCTCCCGGGAGGGCCAGCGCATCGCGGCGATGCGCCGCCGAAGGTCGGCCAGTTCCTCCCCGGGAACGCTGACCCGGAAGGAGCGGATGGTGGGATCCTCGGTCGCCGCGCCGGGCTCGGCGGGACGTGGGCCGGGTGTGGCGCTCTCAGACATTGCTGTTTCCCCCTCATCGAAGCAGGGCAATCGATGGGCCCCCCGTCGATCGCCCGGGAACCTAGGTCGCAATCGCTATGTCGACGCGGCACCGGCGGCCCGGCTGGCTGATGGCCGCCCCGGTTCCCACCTACCCGGAGCTGCAGACCAGCAAAACTGTCCAAGAGCATACAAAGGCCGTGTAACACCCGCGCCCGCCAGCAGTGAGGCAGTGGCCCGGATCCCGGGCTTCTCCACCCCTTCTCCATATGGATGGCAGCGCGCCTGCACCGATGGCTGTTTAGCCTCACGGGGGAGAACATCCCTCCAGGACAGGCACGGTTACCGGGGGAGGAAAAGCATGCGAGCGGAACGCCAGACCATCGATCTGTCGGCCTATCCAGATCTGGTTGTCATTTATCTCGGTATGCGGGTGCGGCGGCCACGCGGCGCGCTGACCCTGTTCGGGCTGGGCCCGCAGATCCAGAAGTCATGGAAGGCCAGACCTGATGGCCTGCTGCTGCACGAGGACCTCATCTGGTCGCTGTTTCCCCTTCATGTGGGCATGCGGCAGTACTGGCGCGACCTCGACAGTCTCGAACGCTGGACCCGTTCCGAGCCGCACAGACGGTGGTGGCAGCAGTTCCTGAAGGACAGCGGCGGCACCGGATTCTGGCACGAGGCCTATTTCATGCACGGCGGCATTGATGCGATCTACGACGACATGGCTAAGCCGACCGGCATGGCCCGTTTCGCTCCAGCCACACCCGCCCGCGGCGTGATGTTCTCCGCCCGGCATCGCGCGGGGCGGGAGGGACAGGCCCTGACCGTGCCGCCGGTGGTGTCCGAGGACGGATATTACGATCTGGCCGACGCGGCCGAGCCGAAGGGCCCAGATCACGCGACGACCGGGTAACGCAGCAGGACACCCAGGACGATCTTGACCCAGCTCACCCACGTCGCGGGGGAACCGGATTTGCTGGCCCCCGACGGTCGGCGACGGCGAGCACGATGGCTCCGACGAGGTTAGAAGAACGGAGCGCCACTGGGCACGTGCGACACAGCCAGCATCTCATCCCAGCTCAGGAAAGCGGGACTTCCACCGCCACATTCGGCTGGGGGTAGTAGGCCGCGACATCCCGGGCACCGTACTTGGCCCGGAACATATCGAGGATCTCACCGACCCGGGCCGGATCCGTGACCGGAGTCGCCCGCGCGGTGAGTTGCGCACTCCCGGCGACCACCCGGATGACCGGCTCCTTCAGCACGTTCTTGTACCAGTGGGAGTCGGTTCCGGTCACCGGGACCAGATCCATTCGGTCGCCGTCCCGGACGAACCAGACAGGACGGCTGATCTCCTGGCCCGATTTGCGGCCGGTGACAATGAGCTGGATCTCCTGGTTGGAATCCAGCGCCGGTATGAGCTCTTGGTTTGCCATGCGATTATTCTCGCCGGCGGTCTCAGGAAGGGGCGAAGAAGCTGGTCAGATGGGTGGCGAGCGCAGCGGGAGCTTCCTCGGCGATGTGGTGGCCGCAGTCAATAGAGCCGCCGCGGACGTCATCGGCCCAGTCACGCCAGATGGCCAGCGGGTCGCCGTAGAGATCTTCCATGTCGTCCTGCGCGGCCCACAAGAACAGCAGGGGGCAGCTGATCCGACGGCCCGCCGCCCGGTCCGTGTCATCGTGGGCCCGGTCGATGCCCAGGCCCGCGCGGTAGTCCTCGATCATCGCGTGAACCGTCGCGGGATCGTGGATCGCGCGACGGTAGTCCTCGAAGGCTTCCGGGCCCATGTGCTCGGCCGTCGCGGTGTACCAGGCCTCAGGGTCGGCGTTGATGAACCGCTCGGCGGGCTTGTCGGTCTGGCCGAAGAAGAACCAGTGGTACCAGCTGGCCGCGAACTTGGCGTCGCAGCGGTCCAGTGCCTCCGCGATCGGGATGCCCTCCATCAGGCACAGGCGGCTCACCAGGGCCGGGTGGTCCATGGCCAGCCGCTGCGCGACGTACGTCCCCCGGTCATGCCCGGCGACACAGAATTGCTCATGCCCGAGCCCTCGCATCAGCGCGGCGCAATCACCGGCCATGGCCCGCTTGGAGTAGGGAGCGTGATCGGGCGTGGTCGGCGGCTTGGAGGACTCACCGTAGCCGCGCAGGTCCGGGCAGACCACGGTGAACCGCTCGGCCAGCACCGGTGCGACCTTGTGCCAGGTCACGTGGGTACGGGGGTGGCCGTGCAGCAGCAGGACCGCAGGGCCCGAGCCACCGTGGCGCACCCGCAGTTCCGCGTCGCCCACATCGATCCGCTCCAGCGTGAATCCGTCGAACACGCTCCCCTCCTACCTCAGGTGCCCCGCTCTAACCGGTGCAAGCTCCCGCGCCGCACTAACCGCGACGTCCGCCCGGCGTCCAGACCATCAGGGCGTCGGCGGGCCCGAACCCGGCGCGTTCGTAGAACGGGATAGCCCTCTCAGTCGGGCTCAGCACCACGCGGGCGAAACCGTTCTCGCTGGCGTACCCGAGCGCCGCGTCGAGAAGCTGGCGGCCGGTGCCCTGACTGCGGTACGCGGCGAGCACGAACGCGTTGCCGAGGTATCCCCAGCGGCTGGGGGCACGCCCCGGCCGGGGCATCCGCTCGAACACGGCCAGATTCACCGCCCCGACCATTCGCCCGTCCACCTCAGCCAGCCACATGATCCGGCGCGACGACTCGCGCGCATACCAGGCCGAAAATCTTTCCTCAAACGATGGATCGGCGCGGTCGCCGTCCTGCTCCACCGTGGACTCGCGGCGCAACCGGGCGATGGCCGGCAAGTCTGCGTCTTCAGCCCGCCGGATCACGGCTTCGGCCCGGCTAACCATGGGAGCAGCCGACCGCCGTCGCGTACGCCTGGGGGGTCATCCGGTACAGCCTGACCGAGCTGGGGTTGCTGAGCACGAGGTCAAATAGCCAGTGGCGATGGACGTAGAACCAGTAGTCGGTCAGCCGCTGGCCACCGATCTCATAGTCCACCAGCCAGGCCCCGTGCGGGCCCGGCGTGGCGCTCTCCACGTGCGCCACGGCGTGCGGAGCGCTCGGGCAATCCCGGTGCCGCTTGACGTACTGGGCCCGGGTGATGATCGCCTGGCTGCGCGCATCCCAGCGGGCATACACCGGGGCGTAGTCGCCGCTGTCATAGTCGTTATTGAAGGCAGTTGCGATCTTGAGCAGGGCCGGTGCGGTCCGCGGGTCGGGCGGAAGCGGCGCCGCAGATGCCGCCGCAGGCTGCTGGCCCTGACCTGGATGCTGGGCCGAGGCCGACGAACAGCCCGCCGTGAGGCAGGCGGCCGCCGCGACGGCGGCGGCCAGTTGGCGCATCACCAAGTTCTCCCTTACCCGGCCAGCAAGCTGGCCCGACCGCTAACGATGCGGGGCCAGCATCGCATGGTGGTCCGCGCCCGCCTGGGGCTGGGGATCGGCATGCACCAGCGCGGCGGTCAGCCGCGGCAGGGCGTGCAGCAGATTGTGCTCGGCGGTGACCGCGACCTGGTGGGCCTCGACCGCGCTGGCCGCAGCGTCCACGACGACCTCGCACTCGGCCCGCAACTGGTGGCCGACCCACCGCAGGCGGACCTGTCCCACGTCCAGGACCCCGGGGGTAGCGCGCAGGGTGTGCTCGGCCTGGTCGACCAGGGCGGGGTCGACCGCATCCATCAGGCGCCGGTAGATCTCGCGGGCGGCGCCGCGGAGCACGGCCAGGATCGCCACGGTGATGACCAGCCCGACGACGGGGTCGGCCCAGTCCCAGCCGAGCGCCATACCGCCCGCCCCGAGCAGCACCGCCAGGGAGGTGAAGCCGTCCGTCCGGGCGTGCAGCCCGTCAGCGACCAGTGCCGCCGAGCCGATCTGCCGGCCGACCCGGATCCGGTACCGGGCGACCAGTTCGTTGCCGGCGAAGCCGATCAGGGCCGCGATCGCCACCGCGAGCAGGTCCGATACCGGGCGGGGGTGGGCGAGCCGGGTGAGCGCCGCATAGGCGGCCAGCACCGAGGACGCGGCGATGATCAAGACGATCACCACTCCGGCCAGGTCCTCAGCCCGGCCGTACCCGTAGGTGTAGCGGCGGTTGGGCCGCCGCCGCGCGGCCAGGAACGCGATGCCCAGCGGCACCGCGGTCAGCGCGTCCGCCGCGTTGTGCAGGGTGTCGCCCAGCAGCGCGACCGACCCCGAGACCGCCACGATGGCCGCCTGGACCAGGGCCGTCCCGCCGAGGACCGCCAGCGAAATCCAGAGCGCCCGCATGCCTGCGGCGCTGGCCTCCATCGCCCGGTCCACCTTGTCCGCCGCCTCGTGCGAATGAGGCCGCACCAGGTGCCGGAGCCGTCCCAGGCGTCCTGCTCCGTGGGGGTGGTGATGCCCGGGCTCATGGCTATGCCCGGCCTCGTGTCCCTGCCCGATCTGCATGACATCCAGGATGCCCCGGTCATCCGGTTGCAGCACGTCAACAACAGCCACCCCGGCGCGACTGCGAATCATGCGCAGCCAGGCCGGCCAGGCCCGTCAGCCAGCCCGGCCGAGCCTCGGCGCCTGATCGGCTGAACGCCGGAGTCCGCACCTCTGACCAGGTGCTGGCACCCGTCCGTTAGGAGGGCAGCAGGCGGGCCCGGCGGGGGGCGACAGCGGTGAGCAGGACCCCGAAGGCGAACAGCACGGGCGGGAGATAGAGCGCCACGAGGTGGAGCGGGGTGGGGTTGCCGAGCAGATCAGTGCTGCCCCCGGTAGAGACGAAGGCCAGCTGGATCGCGTAGGGCCAGAACATGGCCGCGAGCAGCAGCAGGAAATACGGGCTCAGTTTCCAGACCACCGCCAGGACTACCGCGGCTACCGCCAGCACGACGCTGCCGGCCAGGTAGACCGTGGTCGTTGGTGGCTGCCGGACCAGCAAACGCCCGGGGAAAGTCATCGTGTCGTACCGGAACGTCGACACGTACGCCGCAGCCGCGGCCAGCACCAGCACGACCCCGAGACGCCAGTTCACGAGCTGACGTCCGCGGCGGGGCCCGGGCGACGCGACCAGCGCGGCCGCCGCCACGATGAAGACCCCCGTCGTGATCAGCTGCAGCGGATAGGGAATCCAGGGAATCGAGCGGCCGGCGGCGACCCAGTACCCAGCCGTCGCCGCCAGCGCGGCCAGCGCCGCCCACCGCAGCCCCAGCAGCACCAGGACCGCGACGACCGCCTCGGCGGCCACCGTTATCGTGAAAATATGCACGCTCAGCAGGGGGAAGCCGCCGATCTGGGGGTGAATGCCGAAGTCCCGCGCGAAGGGGTTCCGGGCGCCGGGCCGGAACCGGTACGGCAGCGCCACGTTCAGGATGTCCACCAGCAGCAAGAACAGCGGCGCGACCAGGCTGAACAGTGCCAGCGCATCGGCCCAGGGCCGGTTTTCCGACGCCGGTCCCGGCCCCCGCAGGCGCATCTTCAGCGCGCTCCACAACACGTCGGCGGACTCCGCCAGCCGGGGCCGTTTCCGGCCGGGCGCCGCGCTCGCCATCAGCACGGCCAGGACCTCCTCGCCGTGCTCGCGGCGGAAGGCCCGGGGATAGCAGGCCAGCAACCGGCGGTAGCCCCGCTCCAGATCCGGCGAGTCAGTCATGCGGCACCACCGGCCAGGTCAGGGCGTGAGACGTTGAGCCGCTTCAGCGCCACCGCGGCGTTGGCCTGCAGCCGAGCGGCCTCGTCAGCCAGCGTCTCCGAGCCCTTGGGGGTGAGCCGGTAGTAGCGCCGCAGCCGGTTGTCCACGATCTCCTCCCGGTCCACCGCGATCAGCTCATCGGAGCGGAGCCGGTCCAGCGCGGTGTAGAGGGTCCCGGCGCGAAGCCGGACCCGCCCGCCGGAGATCTGCGTGACGTCGGTGATGATCCCGTAGCCGTGCTGGCTGGTCGTCGCCAGCGCGGTCAGGATCAGGAACGTCGCTTCCTGCATCGCCCGCTGTGCCATGTGAACGTTATATACCGCTGAACTACATATATCAAGACCCGGCTGCCTCAAGGCCCGGCTATCTCAAGGCCCGGCGCCCCGGGCACCGCAGGAACCCACGGCGTCAAGACCGCCAGCGGGATTCCCGGGATAATCCAGCCGCTCATTATCTGGCTTTTCAGCCGAAAGGGCCCGCGTCGGCTCCTGCCGTCGTACACGCCCCTGAACTGGACTTCCCTAGCAGAACGGGCGCGAGCAGGCGCACAATCTTCTACCCCCGGAGAGAAATCTCCGCGCTGCTGAGGCCTATGTTCTACTGGAATTGTGGAGGACAAGCAGCGCAGGCTCGGGGTCAGGCGGCACAAACGGCACAGCAGGTGGAATGCGAAGCCGCTGACCAGCCGGCGGACCGAGGAAGTCCGGGACCGGGTCCGGCTGATGATCGAGATCACCGCGCGGGCCGGCTCGTACCGCAAGGGGCTGCTGGCCGCCGCGGCGCACCTCAGCCCCGAGGAAGCCGCGATCATCGCCGATCTGGAGCGGCACGGGCTGCAGGTCCCGCAACTGCGCGACGTGCTGTGCGGGGGCCACGTCCTGGTCGACGACCCGCAACTCTACGAGGACTGGCGGTTCGCCAAGGTCAGCCACCTGCGCGTGTCCAGCCATCACAAGGACATCGACAAGGCGCGCTATCCCGACATCGGGATGCGGGGCCCGGTGGTCCGGGAGAAACTGCACGGCCGGACGGTCCAGGGCACCTGGGTGCAGCTGGAAAAGACGCCGGCCGCCTTCGGCCAGCGCAAGCTGCCCAGCCTGACCGACATCCGGCATCTCATGGACTACGTGGTGTACCGGGTGACCCGCAGCAACGTCGGTCCGTGGGGCCTGTCCCGGCTGACCGAGCGGCGGCCGATGTACCTGTCACCGGACCTGGCCCTCCCGACCTCGCTGGCCCCGGCGGTGGCGGAGTCGATGGCCCTGGCCCTGCGCCGGATCGAGCGGGACGACGACGTCACCTCGGCGTCCCAGGACCTCGCGGCGCGGTTCCCGCCGCCGGACCGGCCGGACCCCGCGAACGAGCTGGGTGAGGCCCTCCCCGGCCGGGCCGGGCGGGGCCTGTTCGGGAACTCCGATGTGTGGGTGACCGAGACACCGTCCCGGATCGCGGCCGCGATCCTGAACGAGCAACGTGAGCGGCAGCCAGCCGGGGCGCTCTGGGCCAAGGCGGGGGCATCATGAGCGAGGCCGGCGCCACCGTCCCGGGCGAGGCCGCTGTCCCGCAGGGACTCATCTCCTCGGTCGTCAGCCTGGTCGGCACCGGCCCGGTGCTGCTCGGCGCCTACACCATCGCCGAGCTCACCGCGGTCGACGCCATCGTGGACTTCCTCGAGTCGCGGCCGTCAGATGAGGTGCTGGCCGAGGCCGTCCGCTCGCTGGCCGCCCGCCAGCTTCTGGTGGCCGGGCCGCCCGGGGCGCAGGTCCAGGTGCGCGGGGACCTGGGCATCGCGGTGGCGTTCCAGCAGCGGGCCCGGATGGTGCTGGACGCCCGGGTCACCGGCACGGAACCGGGCGAGCCGTGGCGGATCCTGCTGCTCCCCCAGCCGGAGCGGATCTGCCTGGTGATCCGCATCGACGCGCTGGGGGTGCACGAACTCGGGCTCTACACGTTCGACGAGGCCCTCGGCCTGCTCGACGCCCTGCTGCCGCGCGGGCCACGAGCTGAGGCGGAGGCCACGGGCGGCGACATCGAGGGGGTGCTCGCCGCATCCGAGCGGTCCGCGCTGGTCACCGTCACCCCGTTCACCACGGATGGATCGGCCGAGGTCGCGGGCGACGGCACCGACCTGGTTCTCGCCCGCCACCAGGGCCGGCTGCACGTCTTCCACCGCGATCGCGACGGCCAGGGCAAGCTGGCCGCCGGCACGCCAGGCGGCAAGGACGTGCACGACACTCTCGTCGGGCTGCTGGCCTAGCTGCCGGTCAGCGGTCGTTTAAGCCGGCCAGCTGCCGGCCCCGGGAGTCCTGGACCGCGCCGCGGCCCTGACCCGGAATGGCACCGTGGCCCTGACCTGCCTGCCCCTGACCTGCCTGCCCCTGGGCCGCATGGCCGTGCGCCGCGCGGCCGTTACCCGTGCCGGGGCCGCTTGACCAGCGCGAAGTCCAGCGTTCCGTGCACCGCCGGGTGTCCGCGCAATACCAGCGCAGGTCAGGACAGGCGCTGCCACCGTCGGACACCATCTCGCGGGCCGGCAACCTGGTCCCGCACAACCAGCAGGACTGCACGGCCGGATTCGCGAGGGAAACGCTCGAGCGATCTTCACCCGCCATGTTCGGCCCCCCTCCGGGATCGATAGGCCAACTTCCCGGGAACTGGACCCGCAGACAGCTAGCCCCGCGCGCGGCCGACTCAACAACCGTTCCCGAAGTCTGGCACGCCGACGGGCCCCCGTCCACGCACTCTGCAGGATGCGGTCAGCCGAAATTCAGCCGGGGCGCCTTCCCGACCGCGACGTGACTCCTCAGAGCCCGCCGCCGGCGCTGCTATGCGTTCCTTAACCAGTTCTTGGCTCGCGGAGCGCACTGGTGCCCGCGCTCATGGGTAGTTGCGTGGCCAGAGCCCTGGTGAGTGGGGCCAGTAACTGATCAGGAACAGTGCTGGTTAGGGAAACACCGAGCAGCCTAGAGAGTCAGGGCGGCCGAGCAAAGGAGACACGCGGAATGCTGTCCCAGGGTGCCGTGCACTTCGTGACCGCGCTCAACCCGCTCAGCTCGACGTCACTGCTGGCCAGCCTGGGCGCGTTCGGCGTCTTCCTCGCCCTGTTCGCCGAGACGGGGCTGCTCATCGGCTTCTTCTTGCCCGGCGACTCGCTGCTGTTCACCGCCGGGCTGCTATGCACCACCACCGGCGCGCACTCGGTGCACCTGTCGCTGCCGGTGGTCATCCTGGCCGCGATCGGCGGCGCCCTGCTCGGAGCGCAGACCGGCTACTACATCGGCCGGGGCGGCCGTCCCCTGCTCGGCCGGACCAGCCACCGCTTCCTGCGCCGGGGCACGGAACGCGCCGGGGTACTGCTGGCCAGGTACGGCTACGGCAAGGCCATCGTGCTGGCCCGGTTCATCCCGGTGGTCCGGACCGTGCTCAACCCGATGGCTGGTGCCCTGGACGTGCCCGTCCGCACGTTCACGATCTGGCAGGTCATCGGCGGCGTGATCTGGTCGGCCGGGGTGACCCTGGCTGGTTACGCCCTGGGCTCGACGATCCCCGGCATCGACACGTACCTGCTGCCGATCATCGCCGTGATCGTCATCGTCTCACTGATCCCGGTCGGCCTTGAATTCTTCCGGGCCCGGTCCGCATCCCGCGATCCGGACGAGGCCCGGGACGGCGATGAAGGGGCCAGCGCCGAAGGGGGCAGCGCCGAAGGGGGCAGCGCCGGGCCGGGCGAGACCCATGGCTCGAACCCGGCCCGCCCGCCGGCCAGGCGGTCGCGATGACCGGCGGATTATCCGTACTGGCCGTCGAGCCAGGTGCGCCAGGCCAGCTCGGTCTTCTCCCGGTCCACGCCCGGCGCGAACAGGTGATGGGCGAGGCCGACGGGCATGCCGAAGGCGTTGCGGCCGTAGAAGCGGTACAGGCCGTCGGCGGTGCGCACGCCCAGGAAGTTGGGGGCGGTGTAGTCCACCACGCCGTCCAGCGGTTCCAGTCCGGGCAGTGCCAGCCGCACCTGGTCACCGACGGCGCCCTGGCCGTTCACGCCGAGCCCGCGGCGGACCGCGTCGAAGGCGCCCGGCACCTTCGAGGACTCCGGGCCCTCGGCCGCCACGTAGGTCACCGGCCGGCCGTCGAAGTACTGCAGGTACTGGCCGAGGGTATGCAGGTAGAAGTCGGTGTGCTGGCCGGCCGAGTCGTACTGGTTGTCCCAGTCGTCGGTGATGATGCCACTGTGCACATAGCGCAGCACGGCGGTGCCGCCGCCCCGCGCCTCGATGATGTACTCCAGCGCGTTCATGACGGCGCCGTCCGGCGCCGCGGCCCGCACGGCCAGGTGGTGCGGCGGGTCGAACGTGGTCACGGTGTGGCCGGCCACCACGTCGCCGACCGCGTGCGCCTCCTCCTCCCCCATCGGGAACAGCCAGGAGGCGAGGCCGGCGGCGGTGGACACCGCGGCCCAGACCTGCTCAGGGGTGGCCGGCAGCTCGACCTCGCGCCGGATCTCGAACTCACGCGCCATGATGTGCTCCTGTCCTCATCGGGTGATGCTCGGGTGCAGCGCGACGACCAGGCGGTGCTCACGGCCGCCGGGCGCGCACTCGTCGTGATACCGGGCGGCCAGGTCCTTGACCGTGCCGCTGAGCTCGCGGGCGAACTCGGCCCGGTCCGCGGCAGAGGCGAACCGGATCTCGCTGTCGATCGCGAACGTGGCCACCGGCTGGCCCGCCGACCGTGACCTCGTGATCAGCTCGCCGACCTCCCGGACCAGCCGGGCCGCCAGGGTGAGCAGCCACCAGGCGGACAGCTGATCCGGGGCCCGCGCCGGGTCGGGCGCCACCGCAGGCAGGGCCGCCGGGGAGATCACGTACGACGCGGCAGTGGCGCGGAGCACGCGCTCGGTGCAGTTGCCCTTGCGGCGCTCCTCGACCAGCTCGACCAGGCCGTGCCGCTCCAGGGCCCGCAGATGGTAGTTGACCTTCTGCCGGGCCAGCCCGGTCTGGGCGGCCAGCACGGTCGCCGACCCCGGCTCGGCCAGCGCGGCCAGTAGCCGGGCCCGGACCGGGTCCAGCGAGGCCTCGGCGGCAGCCGGGTCATCGATCACGGCGACGTCATCCATCCGCCCTATCCTCGTACCGACAATTTTTTTTGTCAAGACACTTAATATCGTCGGACTCTCGCGGCCGGGGTTGGGGGGCGGGCGGGCTCTCCGTTGATGGCGGTCAATTTCTGACCCATGGCACCAGTTCTTGACCGTGATCATGAGACCGCATCCCTGAGGCCGGGATCGGCGGGGCTGGAGGAGAAGGGCTACGCCGGGGGAAGGCCGAAGCTGGGCAGGCAGGGAGCCAGGCCGGTGATCTCCACGGGGACCTGCCGGTGGGCCTGCCAGCCGGCCCGGTCCAGGCGCAGCAACTGGATTGTGGCGGGGCGGCCCCGGATGCCCTGCCGGCGGATGCCGTCGGGGAGGTAGCCCAGCTTGCGGGATACTCCCAGGGACGCGAGGTTGTCGGTGAACGCGTCGGAGACGGCGAACTCCGCGCCCAGGCCGGCGAAGCCCAGGTGCAGGACGGCGGAGCGCATCTCGGTGCCGAGGCCCTGACCCTTGTACCGCTGGCCCAGCCAGGACCCGGTGTGCACCTCGCGCAGGACAGCGAAGTCGCGCCCGGAAACACCCTGGGTACCGACGATCACGCCGCCGAGTTCGGCGACCAGGTTCAGCGACCAGTCGGCTGGGGACCACCCGCCCCACTGGGACAACTGGAACTGCAGGACGCTGCGGGCCCGCTCCGCAGGCGGCACGTCGGTCCAGGCCACGGCGAACGGCTGAACACCGGGATCGTGGATGCCCTCGGCGGCCAGGCTGGCCAGTTCGTCCAGTTCCGCGAGGGTAGGCAGGCGCATCTCCAGCCGGGGGGTGCGCAGCCGCAAGCCGGACAGCGGCCAGTGGGTCAGCGTCATGCGGCCAATTATCCGGGCGGGCAACGGGGGCGGCACCTCATTAATCCCCGGCCAGCCTGGACAGACCGCGGCCGGGCCGGCTTGCCGCCCGGGCCGGGTTAGCTGAGACGAGCTGCGGCCCGGGCCGGCTGGCCGGCCCGGGCCGCAGCCCTGATGGTGCTGGGACTACCGCGCCCAGACGCCGAAGGCGTCGTTCGCGCGAATCGCACCGTTGGCCGGCAGGCCGTCCGTCCACAGCGCGGACGGCGAGACCCGGGTGGTCCCGGACGGGGGAAGCAGGCCGTTGCTGGTGGCAATGACCGCGCTAGTCGTCCACGGGCCCACGAAGGAACCCCGGGCGCCGCTGTAAGTAGTCAGCGCGCCCTGCAGGAACTGGTTGATCCGGAACGAGTGGATGAACGGCGGCAGCGCGATCGGCGTGCCGGTGCTGTTGGTGAAGTCATCCAGCGCGGCCGCGTGATCGTAGAGCGGGCCGAAAGCCCGGGTCTTGTAGAACTGCGGCGTCCCGGACGTCGATGGCGGGGTGATGACGTAGTGCAGCTCATTCCCGGCCTGGTCGAAGTAGATGCTGAAGTTGACTCCGTCGCCCTGGTTCACCCCGGCCAGGTTGAAGTAGTGCGAGAAGAACGGCCCGTTCAGCGAGTTGTTGAACGCCTCGACGAACGCCACCCAGGTGCCGGTCGTGCAGGTGGCCCCGAACGACCGGGCCACGACGCAGGGCTCGATCCCGGCCCTGGTGTACGTGTCACCGCCGCCGCCGCCGGTCGGCTGGAGGAGGGACCCGTTGGAGAGCTGGATGTACTCCGACGGGTACAGCCCGGTCAGGAACGAGGTGTCCGGGACCGTGATGGTCGAGGTGATGTAGCGGAAGTCCCGCCCGCTCGCCTCGTAGCCCGCCGACGACGTCGAGCCGATGCGCGGCCCGATCGTCTGCGGCTGAGCCTTGGTGGCCACGGCCGCGCTGGCGGCTCCCGTGACCGCCAGGCCGAGAGTGGTAGCGGTGACGCCCGCCGCCGCAGCGGCGACGAACGTGCTCATGATGCGGCTTCGCATCGGTAGGTTCCCTCCTGTGACGCCCGGGGACAAAGTCCGGTTTGGTCTAGGCGGGCGTTAACAGGACCTATGCCCGGATTGCCCCCGTTGGTGAGTATCAGGTTGGCCCTGCCGCCCCTCCGGTATCACTTCCCTACTCTCCGCACTCTAATGATTACTCCATGACATCGATTTAACTTTGCAACAGCGCGCTGCCCGGGCCGGAGAACCGGCCCGGGCAGCAGCAGTGAGATGAGTCCCTGGCCCGGACCCGGAGATCCTGGCCAGGCCGGGTTCAGCGCGCCCAGACCCCGAACGCGTCGTTCGAGCGGACCGCGCCGTTGGCCACCAGGCCGTCCGACCACAGCGCGGTCGGGGAGACCCGCACCGTGCCCAGCGGGTACACCAGACCGTTGCTGGTGGCAACGACCGGGCTGGTCGTCCACGGGCCCGCGAAGGAACCCCGCGTGCCGTTCTCGGTGGTGATGGCACCCTGCAGGAACTGGTTGATCCTGAAGGGCTGGACGAACGGCGGCAGCGCGATCGGCGTGCCGGTGCTGTCGGTGAAGTCATCCAGCGCGGCCGCGTGATCGAAGATGGCCCCGTACGCCTGGGTCTTGTAGAACTGGGGCGTCCCCGCCGTGGACGGCGGGGTGATCACGAAGCTCAGCTCGTTGCCGAGCTCGTTGTAGTAGATGCTGAAGTTGACTCCGTCGCCCTGGTTCACCCCGGCCAGGTTGAAGTAGTGCGAGAAGAACGGCCCGTTCAGCGAGTTGTTGAACGCCTCGACGAACGCCACCCAGGTGCCGGTCGAGCAGACGTCGCCGAACGACCGGGCCACGACGCAGGGCTCGATCCCGGCCCGGGTGTAAGCGTTACCGCCGCCGGTGGGCTGGGTGAGCGACCCGTTGGAGAGCTGGATGTACTCCTGCGGGTACAGCCCGGTCAGGAAATCGGTGTCCGGGACCCTGATGGTCGAGGTGATGTAGCGGAAGTCCCGCCCGCTCGCCTCGTACCCCGCCGATGACGTCGAACCGATGGTGGTTCCGATGGTGGGCGGCAGAGCCTTACTGGACACGGCCGCGCTCGCAGCACCAGCGGCGGTAAAGCCGAGGGTGCTGACCGTGACGCCTGCCGCCGCAGCGGCAACGAGCGTCCGGGTGATGCGTCTACGCATCGATTACTTCCTTCCCCTTTGATGATTACCGGGCCGGATAAGGAATTTCGGAGGAGAGGCGGTAATTCTGGGACCGGCCCCGGACTTGCCTCATAGTGGTCTGCGATAAACGCCGACTGCCCGCCCCGCCGAGTCCAGCTGTGACCTTACCACGAGTAGTGAGTAGCTCACCCTGCGCAACATACAGCATGTCACAGGTCATCTGGACAGTGCGGGGAATGAAGTTAGAGCTGCCCAGAGCGATCCATTCCAATCTGTTACCCATGCCTTTTTAGGCGCAGCAAGCAGCCGGTTGGAATGTTTTGCGGCGATTAAATGGAGAACCTTAGGGACGATTTATTACGCTCTGGCCGCGCGACGGGGCCACGGTCCGGCCCTTCCATTCGCCGCCACGTCCGCCGTAATGCCGCCGGGCGGAATCGGCGGTCATTACGGCGTAGAGCCCCGCGACCAGGGGCAGCGCGGGCGCCCGCCACCAGCCGAGCCGGTACAGCCGCAGCGCGGGCAGGAAGCTGACGCTCATCCCGGCCCACCCGGCTAGCCCGGCCACCGCGGTCCAGCCCGTGGCGGCACCCCCGCCGGCGGCCACGCTGGCCAGTCCGGCCACCGCGGCCGCGGGCGGCAGCGCGTACAGCCAGAGCAGGCCGGCCAGGGTCAGCACCAGCAGGCCCGGTGAGTACCGCAGCTGCGTGTAGGCGCTGCGCGCGATCATGTCCCAGAGGGTGGCCAGCCGGGGGTAGGGCCGCAGGCTGCGCACCTCAGTTGTGAAACCCAGCCAGATGCGGGCCCCGGGCGGCGGGTATTTCAGCAGCCGGCCCAGCGCCACGTCGTCGATACGCGCGCCGCGGATCGGGTCCAGGCCCCCCGCCGCGATCAGCGTGTCGCGGTGGACCAGCATGCAGCCACCGGCCGCGGCCGCGGTCCGGGACGACGGCCGGTTGACCCGGCGGAACGGGTACAGCTGGGCGAAGAAGTAGACGAAGGCCGGGACGATGACGCGCTCCCAGCCCGACTCCGCGCGCAGCAGCGCCATCTGCGAGACCAGCCCGCGATCATCCGCCACCGCGCCGCGGACCACCGTGGCCAGCGCGTCCGGTGCGTACCCGATGTCGGCGTCGGTGAATAGCACGTAATCGCAGTCCCCGGCGGTGCGAAGGCCACGGGCCATCGCGTGGACCTTGCCTGCCCACCCGGGTGGCGGTCCACCGGCCGTGGTGACCCGGAGCCGGCGGCCCGTCCCCGCCGCGAGCTGCGCAGCGGCGGCCGCGGTGCCGTCCGTGCTGGCGTCGTCCACCAGCACCACCGAGAACTCCCCCGGGTAGTCCTGGGCGAGCAGGCTCGGCAGGGTGAGCGGCAGGATGGCCGCCTCGTCCCGGGCCGGGACGACCGCCACCACGCTCGGCCACCGGGCCGGGTCACGCGACGCGTCACGCGCGCCAGGGGGCAGACGCTGGTCTGTGCGCCAGTACCCGCCATGCGCGGCGAGCAGGTACGCCCAGGCGAGAGCGGCCACCGCGGCGGCGCCGGCCAGGATCGGCATCCGCCAAGCCTGGCATATCGCCGCGCGGCGGGCCGCCCTGCCCTCGGTCTCCCGCCGGTCTCCCGGGCCCGGGGACGCTGGCGCGGGCCCGGCTGGGAGCGCGGCGGGTCAGCCCCGGGCCCGCCCGTCCTGCTGGCTGTCCGGGACGCGCACCACCTCGGCGCTGGCCGCCGCGGTGGCCTCCGGCCCGGTGGCGAGGTTCTTCTTGATCGAGTCCAGGATGGTCAGCCCCTGGCCGACCAGTCCGGCCGCGATCTCGCTGAGCCCGTCCGCCCCATTGAGCACGTTGACGTTGGCACCGGCCAGGCCGCTGGCTGCTTCCTTGACGATCTGCGGGAGCTGGTCGATGAGCATCCGGTCCAGCGCCACGCGATCGTTCGAGGCCGCCGCCTCGGCCAGGATCCGCATCCGCTCGGCGTCCGCCTTGGCCAGGACGCGCACCTTCTCCGCCTCCGCCTCGGCCGGCCTGACCACCTCGGCCACCAGCTGGCGCTGCCGCAGCTCGGCCTGGCGCTGGGCCAGTTCCGCCTGGGCGTTGATGACCCCGATCTGGGTCTGCGCCTGGCTGAGCGGTCCGGCCTGCGACGCCTCGGCCTGCGCCTTATCGATCTCGGCCTTGTACTGGGCCTGGACCACGGCGGTCTGCCGGGCGTACTCGGCCTGCTTGCGCTGCGACTCCTGTTCCGCCTGGGCGGCGGCCTGGTTGGCCTGGGCCTGGGCGATCTGCGCCTGGCGCTGGATCGCCGCCGTGTGCGGGGCGGCCATCGCGTCGATGTAGCCCGAGTTCAGATCGTCGATGGACTGGATCTGCAGCGAGTCCACGGTCAGGCCGATCTTGACCATCTCCGCCTTCGAGCCGTCGAGGACCTCACTGGCCAGCTTCTGGCGCTCGGTGACGATCTCCTCGACGGTCATGGATCCGATGATGGAGCGCAGGTGCCCGGCGAAGATGCGCCCGGTGAGCGTGGACATCTGGTCCTGGTCGGACAGGAAGCGCTGGCCGGCGTTGATGATGCTCTCCTCGTCGTTTCCGACCTTGAACGCGATCACCGAGCGCACGTTCAGCGTGATGCCCTGCTTGGTAACACACTGCTCGGCGACCTCGGCCTCATTCATGGCCAGGGTCAGGTACCGGACCTTCCGGAAGAAGGGAGCGATGAACGCGCCGTGCCCGGTCACCACCCGGAACGGGGCGCCGTTGCGGCCACTTCTTCCTCCGGAAATGAGCATGGCCTCATCGGGTGCAGGGACGCGGTAGCCAAGCATGATCGAACTCCTTCAGACAGCACTGTTTGGTAAGGGTTCAGGGAAGGGGTCAAGCGGGTCGGTCCACTCACCTTTTGACACAAGGTTCCCCACGTCAGAGGGCCACGCTCTCCCCGTCCCCCGCGGGACAAAGCTACGCCTACCGGATTCACTGGCGCGATCGGTTGACCGTCACATTGTTGTACTTTCCTGCCCCCCGCGGCGGCCAGGGACGCAGTCCACGCGACGGACCCTACTCTTCTCCGTTTTCGGACTGCCGACGTGGAGCCGGCCGCCTCAGCCCGCTGCTGCGGGGCTGGTGTTCCAGCAGCCGGAGTCCGGGGGTCTGTCGCGCCCTCCGGCTCGGCGGCTGCCGGATGAACAGCATGAAGCGGGTGAACCGCATGAATAGGTCACCCAGTTGTGGAAACCTCGAAGCGGCACATAACAGGCACAGGCCGCTGACGTGAGGGAACAGCGAGGATACTCATGCTTGCAGCGCTGCTGCTGGCGGGGATCGTGGCCGCCCCCCTGGGGTCGGCCGGGTTGTTCGTGCGGGCCAGGCCCCGGGCTCGGGTGGCGGGAGCCTGGGCTGCCTCCCGCCGGTTCCTCCTGGCCCTGGCCGGGACCGCAGTGCTGGCTGCAGTGGTGGCGGGCGTGCTCCGGCTGCTGCATGCGACCGAGCACAACCTGGTGGCCGGCGTGGCGGGCGTGGCGGTAGGCAGCCTGATCTGGCTGCCGGTGACCCGCCGCTGGAGCGCGGGCGCGCACCTGTGCTGGTCCTCCAGCGTCTTCCTGTTCGTCGTGTACCTGGTGTTCGCACTGAGATGGACCTTCGAGAGCCACCTGGGCCCGGCAAGCACGGCCGGCGGCGTGCTGCTCTGGGTGCTCGAGGTGTTCGCGGCCCTGCTGTCCTGCGCTTACCTGTGGGAGATCTGCGATGCGCTGGGCACCGAGAACTGGCGGCGCCGCATCACCCGGTCCCACCCGCTGCCCGCGGTAGCGGAGCGCGATCTCCCGTTCGTGAGCCTGCATGTCCCGGCGCACAACGAGCCGCCGGACATGGTCATCGAGACGCTCCGCCACCTGCTGCGCCTGGACTATCCGCGCTACGAGGTCATCCTCATCGACGACAACACCGACGACGAGAAGCTCTGGCGGCCGGTCGAGGCATGGTGCGCCCGGCACGGCGTGAAGTTCGCCCACCTGGAGGACTGGCCCGGCTACAAGTCCGGCGCGCTGAACTACGCGCTGCGGGAACTCACGGACGAGGCAGCCGAAGTGATCGGTGTGGTCGACTCCGACTACCAGATCGAGCCGGGATTCCTCCGCGGCTGCGCCCCGGCCTTCGCGGAGTCATGGGTGGGTTTCATCCAGGCTCCGCAGGACTACCGCGACTGGCAGACCGCGCCCTACTACCGGCGGCTGTATTACTCCTATAAGTACTTCTTCGCCATCTCCCAGCCGTCCCGCAACGAGCACGACGGGGCCATCTTCGCGGGCACGATGGGACTCATCCGGCGCGTCGCGCTCGAGCAGCTGGGCGGCTGGGACGAGTGGTGCATCACCGAGGACGCCGAGCTGTCGCTGCGCCTGCTCCGGGCGGGCTGGCATGGCCTGCACATGGACCAGACCTGGGGCCGCGGCATCATGCCGCTGACGTTCGAAGGGCTCAAGGGCCAGCGGTACCGGTGGTGCTTCGGCGGGATCCAGATCCTGCGGATGCACTGGCGGTCCCTCATCCCGGGCCGGAAGACCAGGGAGAACCACCTGACGGAGGCGCAGCGCTGGGCCTACCTGGCTGGGGGCATCCAGTGGTACGGCGACCTGCTCGGGCTGATCTTCCTGGTCTTCCTGCTGGCCGGGGCGGCGAACCTGGCCACCGGAGGCGGCGAGCTGTTCCGCAAGCTCACCCCGTTCCTGGTGGCCACGGTCCCGGTCCTGGTGGGGCTGGGCCTGATCCGCGCGATCGCGCTGCTGCGCCGGGGAACGGGCGCGTCCTGGCGGGACGCGCTCGGCGCGTTCTTCATCTGGCAGTCGACCTCGCTGGTGGTGGCCCGGGCCTCGGTGCTGGGGCTGTTCGCCCGCAAGGCGGCGTTCCTGCGCACCCCTAAGACCAGCGAGCGGGCCAAGTGGTGGGAAGCGTTGCAGGCCAACTGGGCCGAGACGTCGCTGGCCGTGCTGGGCCTGGCGGGCATCGCGGGCGCGCTGACCAGGGGGACCCAGCTGAGCGGGGTGCTGCTCGCGGTGCTCCTGCTGTTCCCCACGCTGGGGATGGCGGCGGCGCCCTTCAACAGCTGGGCCGCGCAGCGGGCCACCCTGCCTGCCTGGCTGCGCGAGCGGCGCCGGACCGAGTACCGGCGGGATCGCCGGGCCTTCGCCGCGGGTGCGGCCACCGGCGGCGGGGTCCTGGTGCTCGGCGTGGTCGTCGCCGCGGTGGTCCTGATGCTGGCGCCCAGCCACCACGCGGTGCAGACCCCGAGCCTGCTCGGCCCGGCCCGGGGGACTACCCCGGCCCCCGCGTCCAGCTCGCCGAGCCCGTCACGAAGTACCGCGCCGGCCAGCCCGTCCAGCTCAGCGACGAGCGCCTCGCCGTCCGCCACGCCCACGCCCACGTCCCCGTCGCCAAGCCCGTCCGTCTCGGTCACACCCACGTCGAGCCCGACCGTTACGGGCACCGCGTCGCCCACGGTCTCGGCCACTCCCACCCCGTGAGGCCGGTGAGTACGGTGTAGGTCGCTGCTGTCAGGAGTGGAGGGCGCGCCCCTCCGGCGGCGATGGCGTCACCGTTGATGGCCACGCTGCAGGCCGACGCCAGGAAGGCGGCGCCCACACCCAGCCTCCCGCCAAGGGCTCCGCCACACCAAGCCGACGATGCGCTAGGTCAGCTTGTCAATTTCCAGGTCAAACGGGTCAGTCCACTCGCTGACGTCGACGTTGCGGTGGCCGCGCGATTCAAGGACGAGAACAGTCCGGCCCCTGGCGATCGGCTCAGGCGACCAGGCGATATAGGCCTCTGTGCCGCCCCGGATCTTGAGCAGTACCTCACCTGGCCCCGCCTGCCCGCGCGTCGCAATCACCAGGACGCCAATACTGCCGATCAGGGAGGCGTCCCCAGGCACCCGCAACTCCTCAAATCACCCCGGTTAATGACTTCACACACTAGACCTGCGAGCGATCGCGCCGGGCGATCTGGGTGGCCAGAACCGCCTCAATCATCGGCTGCAGGCGGACGGGGCCACACGCCCCGTTCCGCCACCGCAGGGCGCATGCCCCGCGGCGCGCTCCGCTGCGGGCGGCGCGGGCCCGGCAAGTCTCCGGCGCAGGCCTACGGGTCAGTCTCCGGCGCGGGCCCACGGGTCAGTCTCCGGCGCGGCCCTACGGGTCAGGTGAACAGCGGGACGCGCTCCGCCAGCGGGCCCAGCAGCGCCCGGTCCTCGTCGGTCAGCGGGGCCCGCCCGGTGCCCTTGACCGCGGCGCTGGTGTCGTCCCAGCTGGCTGGCAGCGGGCTGCCGAGCAGGCCATCCAGCACCCGCCGGACCAGGGCCAGCGACGCTGGATCGGGCGGCGGTGCGGACGCCAGGCTCACCGTGAGGTCGAGGTAGTGCACCGCGGTCTCCACGGCCAGGGTGGCAGCGAAGTCCGCCGGGCATAGCACGTATCCCTGGGTGGCCACCGCCGCGGCGGGGCAGGCCCGGGCGGCCCGGCACACCGCCGCCGCCGTCTCGGACCAGGCCCGGGCGAGGCTCCCCGGCAAGTAGGCCGAGGCGGCCACGCGGACGAACCGGGCGTGCGCCGCCGCCCCGGCCTGGGCCTGGTTCCCGGCCTCGCCGCCCTTCGGGGCGAACGCGGACCAGTACGACACGTCGTCCCGGTCGGCAGGCTCGGTGACCGGGGTGGCGAACGCCACCAGCGCCCGCTGCGCGTCGAGCAGCTGGTGATAGAGCACGTCGGTCACGGCCCAGCCCGCGCAGCCCGACGGCCGCATCAGATCGGCCTCACTGAGCCCGGTGACGACGTCGGTGACGTTCCGGTATCCCGTCTCGAGAGCGTCCAGCACGGCAGCATGATCAAGGTCGGTCACCCGTCCCATCCTGCCAGCGCCGGGCTCTCCGAGCGGGGAGGCGGGAGGCGGGCAGCCGGGGAGGCGGGCAGCCGGGAAGGCGAGCAGCCGGGGAGGCGGGAAGGCAGGAAGCGTGGGCGCACGGGGACGCGGCCGCGGGTTCAGGGTCCGGGCCCGGACCCTGGAATTCGGTCCGGAGAAAATCCCCGGCCCGGTGGAATAGCCGGCCAGGGGGCTGCGTTCTTAGACATCGCTGGTGTGTTCGTGTCCCCCGGGCCGCAACTCATCTGCCTTCGCGGAATACCGTCCGGCTGGAGCCGCGTTGTGCCACTCGCCGAGAGGCGACCGCACACCAGCGCTTAGCGCTGAGGCCCGCGGAGTTCGCTCCGTGGGCCTCAGCGCTGTTTTTCTGTGCCTGACCGGTTCTGTGCCTGACCGGTTCTGTGGCTGACCGGTTCTGTGGCGGACCGGGCCTAACCGAGCGGCCATCGCACGCCGGTGACGGCCAGCACATCCGCCCCGGTGGGCAGCCCCTCCTGAGCGCCTGGCCTGGTCACGGCCGTGGCACCGACCGCGCAGGCGAGCCGGACCGCCTCGGGTGGCGTCGCTCCCGACGCCACCGCCACGCCCAGCGCGGCGACAAAGGCGTCTCCGGCCCCGACGCTGTCCACGCTGGGCACGCTGAACCCCGGCACAGCCAGCGCGGAGCCCGGATCGGCCAGCGCCGAGTCGGCCAGCACCGCCCCGTCCGGCCCCAGGGTGATCACCACATGGCCCGCGGCCGACCCGGCCAGGTCGGCCGCAGCGGCCTGGGCCGCGGCCGGGCCGACCACCGGCCGGCCAAGGATCGCGGCCGCTTCCGGACCGTTGACGATCAGCCAGTCCACCCCCGCCTTGAGGAGCCCGGACGCATCCGGCGGGGCGGGCGCGAGGTTCAGCACCGTCATCACGTGCGCGGCCCGCGCCAGGTCGAGCGCGGTCGCCAGGACCGGAACCGGGATCTCCGCGGACAGGACCAGCGCGTCGCAGGGCGCTGCGACCGTCGCGGCGGCCTCTGGCGGGCCGGCCTGGCCGTTGGCCCCGGGTGCGACGGTGATGGAGTTCTCGCCGGTCGCGTCCACGGTGATCAGGGCGAGCCCGGACGGGACCCCGGCCAGGACGCGGACCGCGGTGATATCGACACCGGCCGCCTCCAGCGCGGAGCGGAGCGCGCTGCCGAACGCATCGTCGCCGCAGCATCCGGCCATCCGGACCGAGGCACCCAGCCGGGCTGCGGCCACGGCCTGGTTAGCACCCTTGCCGCCCGGCTGCAGCCGGGCAGCGGAGCCGAGCACGGTCTCCCCCGGCCCGGCCAGCCGGGGCACGGTGACCGAAATGTCCATGTTCAGGCTGCCGAGCACGACGATTCTCGGGGGCTGCGGCATGGGTTCTCCTCACAGGGACAAGTTCCGGTGCGGTCACCCGGACAGTCAACCGCACCACCAGCGGACAGCGGCCTCGGCCGCCGTGGCCCGGGCGGACGCGTCC
>DASQRM010000014.1:0-3611 GCA_035642895.1 Streptosporangiaceae bacterium
CTGGGCCTGGGTCATGCCGAGGTCGGCGCCGATGGCCAGCGCGGCCTGCCGCTCCGTTTCCGAGAGCGGCCCGTCCGCCAGGGCGATGCGGATCACCTCGGCCAGGTACCACTCCCTGGCCTGGATGGTGAGCTGCGTCCCTACCTGGTTCAGGGCCGGGCGGATCGCCTCGAACGGCTGCATGAGGTCGGCATTGAGCCTGGCCTCGTCATAGTCCGGCACGCCCGAGCCGATGACCGCCTCGATCGCCCGCTGCCGCGACACCGGGCTGGACGGATCACCGGACCGCAGCATGGCCGAGACGGCGGCCCGCATGCCGACCGGCAGCGCCGCCTGCATCCGCGCCGTGGTCGGCTGGCCGAGTACGTCCGTCACGTAGCGGGTCCGGCAGGTAGTGCACTGGACGTGCTCGCCGACCTTGTTCAGCGGGATGACCGGGAGGAAGAACACGGTGAACCACCGGCGCCCGGCCCGGTGCCGGTATTCCCGGTCCCCGCCGCACCGGCGGCAGTAGAACATGCCCTGCGCCATCGTCCGATAGAACACGCGCAAGCCGAGGATGATCAGCACCGTTGGCCCCCTTTTGCCGGTACGGCTAAACCCATCATGTCTCCGCCGACCCTCGCGGCGCTGTTGCCGATACAGATCCGATACCTCATTTTCGGTCCGGCCGGGGGCGGCGGCCGACCGATAGCGCAGCTCATGGGGCTGCTGAGACTGACGGGACTAGTTACCATTCATCGTGCGGAGTAGCGGCCGGGCGGGGCGTCCCCGGAAAACCGGACTCAGGACACGCCGGCACCATCAGCCTCACGTTCGCCTGCTCCGGACCAACCGGAACCCAATGAAACCCCGGATCCAGTGCGTTCTGACGCCGTGGAACCGGGGATCCAGTGCGTTCGGGGCTGACCCGATGGGGCAGGGATGGCAGGTGGGACGGGGGTGGCCGGTGGGGCGGGGGGCTGGGTCGGTGGGGCGGGGCTGGCGAGGTTAGGCCGGGTGGGGGCGGGTGCGGCGCCTGGCGATGGCGGCGCGCAGGAGGAATCCTGGCGACGGGGGTACCCATCCGGCCTGCCTGGCCATGGCCAGGTCGTCGCGGTTAGCCCAGTGCTCGGTGATCACGCCGTCCTGAGTGCGGAACCAGTGGGTCTGGGTGATGGCGAACGCCTTCCCGGTCGGTGGCATGACGCTGTCCACGGTGGCGGTGCCGGGCCGGAAGCTGACGAAGTCGCCGGTATGGCGACCCGACATGGTCACGTGCACGACCACCAGGTCGTCGCGCTCGACGGCCTCGTGGATCTCGAAGCGCATGCCGGAGACGGCGGCGCGAAGCCACTGGGCGGTAGCCCAGAACCCGGCCGGCCCGGGCTGGCGGCAAGCGGGCGGCTCGACGGCTGCCTCCCGGTTGACCGCCTCGGGGTGATAGACCGGCTCGAAGTCCTCGCGGCTCCCCTCGGTCATGAGGTCCGTGAACGGCCGCGCGGCCCAGCTGTTCTGGGTCGTCGAGCAGGCCGCAGCGGCCCACCAGGACATCGCCGCCCTCTGGGCCCAGATGACCGGCAACCGCCGCACCGCCGCCCGCTCGGCCGCAGCCGCCTTGCTGGCCAAACCCGGCCTGCCGCCGCACGTCACCCAGGCCTACGCCGAGGAGGTGTTCTGGGTCGCCATCGAGCCCGGCACGTACCGCAGCCTCACCCTCGGCCGCGGCCTGAGTCCGGAGGGCTTCGAGACTTGGATCGAGAACTACTACGCCAAGATGCTCCTGGCCTGACCGGCTGTGGGCGGGGGGGGTGGCGCGGGGACGGCTGGGCGGGGAGCCGGTGCGGCGGGGCGGATATTCAGTGGCGGCGTGCGAGCGAGTGCGGTTCGCTGGGGGCATGGGCATCGAGCAGTTCAGGGCTGAGGACCGGCGGCGGGCGGATGCCTGCTACGAGATCTTCCGCGCGACCAGGATGGCCGACGATCCGGAGGTACCGGTCATGCCGCCGCGGGTTTTCCTGGGCTGGCTGCAGGCCGGCTTTATGGGTGAACCGCGGGAGGCCTGGCTGCTGGAGGACACGGCCGGGGTTGGCGGCTGGTACCTGCTGGAACTGCCGGACCGGGACAACGGGCACCTCAGCTCGCTGGAAATCCAGGTAGCACCCGGGCGGCGGCGGAACGGGCTTGGCACGGCCCTGCTGCGCCACGCGGCCGGACGCGCGATCGCCGACGGGCGCCGACTGCTGAGCGGGTACGCCTACGCAGGCTCGGCGGGCGAGGCGTTCGCCCGGGCGTCCGGGGCAGCCGCGGGACAGAGCGAGATCCGGCGCGTGATGGACACCGGGGCCCTCTCACCGGAACGGCTGGCCGACCTGCGGGACGCGGCCCTGGTGGCGTCGGCCGGGTACTCGCTCGTCAGCTGGGCCGGACCGACGCCAGAGGAGCACCTGGACCAGGTGGCCGCGCTCAACCGCGCGGGCGAAGACGCGCCGCACGATGCGAGCCATGACGAAGTGCAGTGGGACGGGGCGCGGGTCCGCGCAACCGACCGGCGGGTGCAGCTGTACGGCATGCTGGCGTACACGGTCATGGCGCGCCACGACACCACCGGCGTGCCGGCCGGCCTGACCGTGGTCGAGGTGGGCCCGGAACCTCCGGGATGGGGGTTCCAGGCGCTGACCGCGGTGGCCAGGGAGCACCGCGGCCACCGGCTCGGACTGCGGCTCAAGCTGGCCATGCTCGATCTGCTGGCGCGCCAGGAGCCGCAGGTGAAGCACATCCTGACCGGAAACGCCGAGACCAACGCGCACATGATCGCCATCAACGAGATGCTCGGCTACCGGGTGGTCGGCCAGCCCGAAGGCTCGTGGGACCTGCCGGCTGCCCAGGTCAAGGGAACCGCTTAGTCGTAGAAGCCGAGGCGGCGGAGCTGTTTCGGGTTGCGCTGCCAGTCCTTGGCGATCTTCACGTGCAGGTCGAGGTAGACCCGGGTGCCGAGGAGCGCCTCGATCTGGTGGCGGGCCCGGGTGCCCACCTGTTTCAGCCGCACTCCCCCGGCGCCGATGACGATGGCTTTCTGGGTCGGCCGCTCCACGTAGAGCTCGGCGTGCACGTCGGTGAGGTCGTCGCGGCCCGGCCGAGGCCCCATCTCCTCGACTACCACCGCGATCGAGTGCGGCAGCTCGTCCCGCACCCCGTCCAGGGCGGCCTCCCTGATCAGCTCGGCCACCATGATCTGCTCGGGCTCGTCGGTCAGCTCGCCGTCCGGGTACAGGGGCACCCCGGGCGGCAGGTGGGAGACCAGCACGTCGGCGAGCACGTCGAGCTGGAATCCGGTCACCGCGGAGACCGGCACCACGTCGGCCCAGTCGCCCAGCTCGCTGACTGCCATCAGCTGTTCGGCGACCCGTTCGGGCGGGACCCCGTCGCACTTGGTCACGACCACCACGACCGGGGTCTTCTTCACGTTCTCCAGCTCGCGGGCGAAGAACCGGTCGCCGGGGCCGACCGGATCGGTGGCCGGGATGCAGAACCCGATCACGTCGACCTCGGCCAGCGTGGACCGGACCAGGCTGTCCAGGCGCTCACCGAGCAGCGTGCGCGGCTTGTGCAGGCCGGGCGTGTCCACCAGG
>DASQRM010000015.1:0-13665 GCA_035642895.1 Streptosporangiaceae bacterium
CCGTGCCGGTCATCCCCTGAGCACCTCGGCCGCGCTGGTCACGACGTCACGCAGCCGCCCGGTCCGGCGGAACGCCTCGCGCTGGAACGCCGCGCCGGTACCGCGCCGCAGCACCTCCGTGAGCAGCCCGGTCACCGTCCCGAGATCGCCCACGTCAGCCAGCGCATCGCGCACGTGCGCCAGCAGCAGCGCTGTCACCGCCGCGGCCCCGCCTGGCCGGCCGGTGCGCGGGTCGATCAGCTCGCCATCGAGACCGGACCGGCTGGCCCGCCAGGCCGCGAGCCGGAGCAGTTCGGCACGCATCCGCAGCGGTGGCGCGCCCTGTCGCCAGGCCCGTCCTTCCGTCTCCACCAGGGCCCGGACCAGCGCGGCGATCAGCACCGCGTCCTCGTGCCGCAGGCAGACATCGGCGATCCGCACCTCGAGCGTGGGGTAGTGCTGCGAGAGCCGCGCGTCGAAGTACACCATGCCGCTGTCCAGCAGCGTCCCGGTGGCCACCATCTGCTGCACCGTGGCCTGGTAAGCCTGCGCCGAGCCGAACCACTCGGTAGGCCCCGAGCACGGCCAGCGGCCCCAGGCCTGGTACCGGAAGCTCGCGTAGGAACTGTCCAGCCCCTGCCAGAACGGGGAGTTGGCGCTCAGCGCCAGCAGCGTGGCCAGCCAGGGCTGGATGCGGTCCAGCACGGCCACGCCCTCCTCGTCCGAGTCGATCTGGACGTGCACGTGGCAGCCGCAGGTGAGCTGCTCTTGCGCGGTCAGCCCGAAGGCTTCGGTCATGCGCCGGTAACGGGGGTTCGTCGTGGTCTCGGGCTCTACCGAGATCGGTGAGGTGGCCAGGGCCACGACCTGTACACCCACCCGCTCGGCGGCCTCGGCCGCGGCGGCCCGGGCCTCACGCAGCTCACCCTCGAGCTCCTCGAGTGTGCTGCAGGGCCGGGTGCTGGTCTCCACTTGCTGGAGCTGGAGTTCGTGCTCAAGTTCCTGGCCCGCATCCGGGCCGCCGGAATCCGGGGCGTGCCCCGGCCCGGTGCTGGCCCGCAGGACGGCGGCGGCGACCGCGCGGGGCTGGCCAGTGCCCGGCTCCACCAGCAGGAGCTCCTCTTCCACACCCACGCTGCGCACGTCCATCCGCCCAGCATGCCCGCTGAATCCGGAGAGTGCGCCCACGGAAACGTGGAGGCAGCACCAGAGACGCCGGTCGCAGGCTACGGCGCGTGCGCCGAAGCCAGCGCACGTGCGCGCCCGAAGCCCGCGCACGCGGGCGGCGAAGCCAGCGGGCGGGATGCCCCGTTTCGCCCCGGCTAGTGACGCGCGTGCCTTCCGATTCGGGTACTTTTGCCGACCGGGGGACAGTATCTGCCGAATGGGCGCTCCGTGCCGGACGCCCTGATTGCGGCATCCAGGAGAGGCTCGGGATGGGATCTCGGCGCGTCCGCGTCACGTCTTGGTATGCCGCAGGTGCTGGCCTGCTCATGGCTGGCCTGCTGGCGGCGTGCAGCTCATCGGCCCAGCCAGCCCAGCCAGCCCACCGGAACCACGACAAGACGACGTCGGTCAAGGAGGTCCCGGGCGGCCCGACCGGCCATTATGTGGTTCCCGCGGGGATCCACAAGATCAAGCATGTGATCATGATCATGCAGGAGAACCGCTCGTTCGACTCCTACTTCGGCACGTATCCCGGCGCGGACGGCATCCCCATGAAGAACGGGACGCCCGCGGTCTGCGTGCCCAACCCGGCGGGCGGCTGCACCCGGCCCTACAACGACCGTGCGGACCGCAATGGCGGCGGCCCGCACGGCGAGGGCAACGCAGTGGCCGACGTGAATGGCGGCCAGATGAGCGGGTTCATCCAGCAGCGGGACGCGGCCCGGGCGTCCTGCCGCGTGGCCAACGACCCGGCCTGCGCCGGGACCCGCACCCCGGACGTGATGGGCTACCACACGGCCGCGGAGATCCCCAACTACTGGAAGTACGCCGAGAATTACGTGCTCGACGACCACATGTTCGAGCCGGTGAAGTCGTGGTCGCTCCCGGACCACCTCTACATGGTGTCGGCGTGGTCGGCCAAGTGCAAGAACCGCTCGCCGATGAGCTGCGTCAACGACATCGTGGGCCCATACGGGGTCAACCAGTTCCAGCAGGCCGTGAACAGCGAGCTGGCCAAGGGCAAGGCCAGCATCGACCTGGCCTGGACCGACATCACCTGGCTGCTGTACGCGAACCACATCAGCTGGCGGTACTACGTGCAGGCAGGTATCCAGCCCGACTGCGGCAAGGACTCGGCCGAGACCTGCGCGGCGGTCAAGCAGAACGTCCAGGCCCCCGGGATCTGGAACCCGCTGCCGCTGTTCGGCGACGTCCAGGACGACCATCAGCTGAACAACATCCAGTCGACTCGCGCCTACCTGCACGCAGCCAAGAAGGGAACCCTGCCTGCGGTCAGCTGGCTCGTCCCCTCCGGCGCCAACAGCGACCATCCGCCCGCCAGCGTCCACCGGAGCCAGGCCTACGTCACGGCGCTCATCAACGCCGCGATGAAGGGCCCGGACTGGGGCTCCACCGCGATCTTCCTGAGCTGGGACGACTGGGGCGGCTTTTATGACCACGTGATCCCGCCGGCCGTGGACCAGAACGGCTACGGCCTGCGTGTGCCGGCCATGGTCATCTCTCCCTACGCCCGGCGGGGTTACATCGACCACCAGACATACAGCAGCGACGCCTACCTGAAGTTCATCGAGGACGACTTCCTCGGCGGCTCGCGGCTTAATCCCGCCACCGATGGGCGGCCGGATCCCCGGCCCGACGTCCGCGAGAACGAACCGATCCTGGGCAACCTGGCCGAGGACTTCAACTTCAGCCAGGCCCCCCTCCCGCCGCTGCTCCTGCCCACCAACCCGGCCACGGACTCGCGGACCATCCCGGCCTACTTCATTGGCCGGACACCCTGCCCGGGCTGCACCAAGGTCCTCTCCGGCCAGCCCGCCGCGGGCGGCCCCCAGGAACCCCAGCAGCTCCCGCCCTCCGGCGGATAACAGCACCGCCACCCGCCACACGTGGACGGAAACGGTCGCGCCTGGCCCGAAGCCGTCCGCAACCGGGCGGAACCCGGGAGCCAGGCTCGTGATCATGACTTAGCTGTCGTTCCAACGACAGCTAAGTCATGATCACGAGCCTGTGGGACCGGCCAGCCTGGGGCTGTGAGGCGTGGGGGGCTGGTGTTACCAGTGTGCCGCCAGGCCGGGCATCCCGCGGACGTGATCAAACGATTGCTGTTGCTCCAGCGACACTAATCGTTTGATCACGGACTGGCTGGCGCAAACGCCCGGCCATCCGCTGCCTGGCGGCACAACTTCAGCACCTTGTGTCCCAGGGGTCCCGGGCAGGTGCGGCGGTCACGAAACTGGCCGCCGGAGGTGGGCTCACTGGTGGGGGAGGAGGTGGGCTCACTGGTGGGGGAGATGGGCTCGCTGGCGGCGGAGGAAGTCGCGTTCGGCGGCGTTGGCGGTGCAGGCCAGGGCCGCGTCGTAGGCGGCGGCCGCCTCGCCGGTCCGTCCCAGCCGCCGGAGCAGGTCGGCGCGGATGGCGTGGAACAGGTGATAACCATCGAGGCTGGGCCCGCTGCCCGGGCCGGCCGGGTGCCCCAGCTCGTCCACCAGGGCGAGGGCGCTGGCTGGCCCGTCGACCTCGGCCACGGCGACCGCGCGGTGCAGGGCTACCACCGGGCTAGGCGCCACCGCCTGCAGTTGGTCGTAGAGCTGGAGGATCTGCCCCCAGTCGGTAGCCCCGGCGCCGCCGTCAGCAGTGTCCCCGGGCACGGTGTCGGCATGCACGGTGTCGGCATGCACCGCGTTGATGGCCGCCTGGATCTGGTAGGGGCCGGGCTGGCCGCGGCGCAGGCACTGCCGGACCAGCGTCTGCCCCTCGGCGATGAGCCCGCGGTCCCAGCGGCTCCGGTCCTGGTCGGCCAGCAGAACCAGGCTCCCGTCCGGGGCAGTCCGGGCCGTCCGCCGGGACTCGGTCAGCAGCATCAGGGCCAGCAGCCCGATGACCTCCGGCTCGTCCGGCATCAGCGTGGCCAGGAGCCGCCCGAGCCGGATGGCCTCGGCGCACAGATCGGCCCGGGTCAGCTGGTCACCGGTGCTCGCCGTGTACCCCTCGTTGAAGATGAGGTACAGCACGGCCAGCACGGCGGCGAGGCGGCCGGGCAGGTCCGGCTCGCGCGGTACCCGGTACGGGATCCGCGCGTCGCGGATCTTGCCCTTGGCCCGGGTCAGCCGCGCTGCCATGGTCGGCTCGGGCACCAGGAACGCGTGCGCGATCTGCGCCGTGGTCAGCCCGCCGAGCAGCCGGAGGGTCAGCGCGACCTGGGCGGCCGGGCTGAGTGCGGGATGGCAGCAGGTGAACAGCAGCCGGAGCCGGTCGTCGCGCACGGGCCCCTCCTCGGCGGGCTGGGCGCCCGCTGCTTCCTGGCTGGCGTGCAGCAACGCGGCCTGGGCGTGCCGGCTGGCCCGGGACGCTTCCCGGCGCAGCCGGTCGATCGCCTGGTTGCGGGCGGTGGTGATGATCCAGCCGGCTGGGCTGGGCGGCAGCCCCTCAGCCGGCCAGCGCGCCGCGGCGCGGGCGAAAGCGTCCTGAACCGCGTCCTCGGCGATGTCGATATCGCCGAACACGCGGACCAGGACCGACACCGCCCGCCCGTACTCCTCACGGAACACCTGCCCGACGTCCGAGCCAGGCCCGGGCCCGGGCACCTCAGCCCCCGTCGCTGCTCCGCAGATCTGCCTGGCCGCTGCGCAGATCTCCCTGGCTGAACCGCAGTGGCCACACCTCACACGGCAGGGTGCTGATCTCGGCGATCTGCCGGCCCCAGTCCAGCGCGGCGTCCAGGTCGGGCACGCTGATCACGGTGAACCCGCCCATGTGCTCCTTGCCCTCCGCGAACGGGCCATCGGTCACGACCACATCGCCGTGGCGGGAGCGGACCACGGTGGCCGTGCTGGCGGCATGCAGCCCGCCGGTGAACACCCACGCCCCGGCGGCTTGCAGGTCCTGCCGCCAGGCCGCGATCTTCTCCATCATCGGTTCCAGCACCTCGGGCGGCGGCGGATTGCCATCGGGCTGGTACATGGTGAGCAGGTACTGCGGCATCGCTTCCTCCTCGGTCAGGCGCCGGCGGCGGCCGGCTTCTCACCGTCTACACGATTGGGGCCCCCGTAAATCGACATGCGCCCGCCACGGACTTTCGTCAGTAGGCGAAAATAGGAGCCTATGCGGACGGATCGGTGGGCCGTCTGCGTCTGATCTGGGGGTTACGCATGTGGGAGCCGCTTCGGGTGGCGGTCGCTCAGCCGCTCTGCGTGCCGTACGACGTGGGCCAGAACGCGGTGGCGCACGCCGCCGCGGTACGGGCCGCCGCGGCCCGGGTGGTGGTCTTCCCGGAACTTTCACTGACCGGATACGAACTGGAGGCCCCCGCGCTCACGGCCCAGGACCCACGGCTGATCCCGCTCGCCGAGGCGTGCGGCGAGACGGGGTCGGTGGCGCTGGCCGGAGCGCCGGTGCCGGGTGAGGCGGGGCGGCCGCACATCGCGGTGCTGGCCGTGGACGGGGCCGGGATCACCGTGGTTTACCGCAAGCTGTGGCTCGCCCCGGCTGAGGCGGAGCGCTTCGCCCCGGGCGACAAGCCCGCCGTGCTGGACGTGGACGGCTGGCGGCTCGGCCTGGCCATCTGCAAGGACGTCGGCGTTCCGCAGCACCAGGCGGACACCGCCGCGCTGGGCATCGACGCGTACCTGGCCGGCACGGTGATGTCCGCGGACGAGCGGGCCCTCCAGGACGAGCGGGCCAGCCGGATCGCGGCCAGCATGCGGACGTGGGTCGCGATCGCGAGTTTCGCGGGGGCGACGGGCGGCGGCTATTCCGAGTGCGCGGGCCGCTCCGGCCTCTGGTCCCCGGACGGGAACGCGGTGGCCCAGGCGGGCGAGGAGCCCGGCGAGATAGTGATCGCGCGGCTCGCCTGAGCGACCGGGTTCGATCACGATTGATGATCCCGCCATTACGCTGCGCGTCAAGAGATGGCAATAGAGTAAACAATAGATGGCAAACGGCTGACAAAGCGCGGCATAGTCCGTCACCCCTCTCGACACCCCGATTCCGGGTCGGGACGCTATGGCCGTGAACGATCTGCTCCTGGCTCTAGTCGTCATAACCGCGCTGTGTTTCGACTTCACCAACGGGTTCCACGACACCGGCAACGCGATGGCCACCTCGATCGCCACGGGAGCGCTCCCCCCTCGGGTGGCGGTCGCCCTCTCCGGCGTGCTCAACCTCGTCGGGGCGTTCCTCTCGCTGGCGGTCGCGGCGACGATCGCCAGCGGACTGGTCGACACCGGGGTGGTCACCCTGCAGGTGGTAGCCGCCGGCCTGGCGGGCGGGATCATCTGGAACCTCCTGACCTGGTACTTCGGCATCCCGTCGAGCTCCTCGCACGCGCTCATCGGCGGAGTGATCGGCGCGACGCTCGCTGCGGCCGGCGGGCACGCGGTCCAGTGGCACGACCTGGTTTCCAAGGTCATCATCCCGGCCGGCGTCTCGCCGATCATCGCCGTTCTCGTCGCGGGTTCCGGCACCTGGGTGCTCTACCGGATCAGCCGCAGCATGACCGAGCGGGCTCGTGGTCACGGTTTCCGGATCGGGCAGATCGGGTCGGCGTCCATGGTGTCCCTCGCGCACGGCACGAACGACGCCCAGAAGACCATGGGCGTCATCACGCTGGCGCTGATCGTGAACAAGTCGGTCCCCAGCAACGCGACCACTCCGTTCTGGGTGGTCCTCACCTGCGGCCTGGCCATCAGCCTCGGCACCTACCTCGGTGGCTGGCGGGTGATCCGGACCCTGGGCAAGGGGCTGGTCGAGATCGAGGCACCCCAGGGCATGGCGGCCGAGTCCGCGTCGGCCGCGGTCATCCTGCTATCCAGCAGCTTCGGCTACTCGCTGTCCACCACGCACGTCGCCACCGGCTCGATCATCGGTACAGGGCTGGGCAAAAGGGGCGCTGAGGTCCGCTGGAACGTAGCCGGAAGGATGGCCACGGCCTGGGTCTTCACCCTGCCGTGCGCCGCGGTCGTGGGGGCCGGCGCCGAGTTCCTGGCCGACGCCATCCACGGCAGCCCGGGTGTGATTGTCGTCCTCATCATCCTGGCCGCGATCGCGGGCCTCATCTACTGGCAGTCCCGCAAGAACAAGGTGGACCACAACAACGTGAACGACGAATGGACCGGGTCGGTCGCCCCGGCCGAGCCCGAGACCGCGGCAGCGGCCTGAGCGACGGAGAGAACACCATGTCTGCCTGGATCGACTTCTCAGCGCTCTGGAAGATCCTCGTGTTCGGCCTGATCGCCGGCGCCGGGCTCCCGGCGCTCTTCGCGATCGGCATGGTCGCGCTGTCCAAAGGCCCTAAGGCGCAGACGGCCGGCGGTGATTCCGACGTCGTGGTCGGCGGGAACCCCGTGGGCCTGGTGGCCGCCGCGTTCTGCTTCCTGGTCGTGCTGGCCGCTATCGGCTGGGGTATCTATGAGATCTACCAGATCGGCCACCCCGCTCCGAAGTAAGCGCCGGAGTAAGTACCGCCGGACGAGACGCTCATCCTGGCCTGCGGCCCCCCATCGAGAGGCTTTGAGCACATGGCGCTGCCACCCTTCCTGAGCTCGATCATCGACTGGTTGCGCGCGGGCTACCCCGAAGGTGTTCCTGATGTGGACTACATCCCGCTGTTCGCGCTGCTGGGCAGTCAGCTGACCGACGCCGAGGTCAGCCAGATCGCCGATGTGCTGGCCAGCGAGAGCGACCCGGACTCCGCGGCGGTGATCCGCAAGGCCATCGGGGCCGTCACCCACGAACAGGTGAACGATGCCGACGTCGCCCGGGTCCGGTCCCACCTGGCGGCCGGCGGCTGGCCGCTGGCCAAGCCGCATCACCTCTAAGGCTGCACTCGTGAGGCCGCATCACCTCTAAGGCCGCCACAGGTAAGGCCGTACCGGTAAGGCCGCGTCGCCGGTCACCGCAGCCCCGGGACTGGGACGGCTGGCCGACGCCAGCGGCAGGCGCACGGTGAAGGTGCTGCCGTGGTCCTCGTCGCTGCGCACGGTGATGGTGCCCTGGTGGGCGTCGACGATGGCCCGGGAGATGGTGAGCCCGAGACCGCTGCCCGGGATCATCCGCCGGGTGGCCGCCTCGGTGCGGAAGAACCGCTCGAAGATCTGCTCCTGGTCAGCGGCCGGGATTCCGATGCCGGTGTCAGCGACGCTCAGCACCGCCTCATTTCCCTCGACGGCCAGGGTGACTTCGACCTTCCCGTCCTCCGGGGTGAACTTCACCGCGTTGGAGATGAGGTTGCCGAGGAGCTGGGCCATGCGTGTCGGGTCCACGGGGAGGTGAGGGTCCACGGCGGCGGACAGGGTCAGCTCGATGTTCTTCTGCCCGGCGTCCGGCCGCATCTCCTGCACCGCCTCGGCCGCGATGTCGGCCAGGTGGGTGTCGCAGACCTCCAGCGCCAGCTTGCCCGTCTGTATCTGGGACAGGAACAGCAGGTCACCCACCAGGTGCAGGAGGCGTTCCGCGTTGCGCTGGATGACCCTGGCGAAGTGGTCGGCGTCCATCCCGGCCGCCCGCTCGTCCCGCAGCAGTTCGATGTAGCCGATGATCGAGGTCAGCGGCGTCCGCAGCTCGTGCGAGACGAGGGCGACGAACTCGTCCTTCAGCTGGTCCAGCTCGCGCAGCTGCTCGTTCTGGGCGCTCAGTTCATCGGCCTGGCGGGCCAGGGCGTTCTCGGCCATGATCTGGGCACTGATATCCCGGGTGATCCCGAAGGTGCCGATGATCTCGCCGCGCTCATTGCGGAGTGCCATCTTCGTGGTCGACACCCAGGCGTCCGGCCGGCCGGTATAGGTCTCGCGCTCCACCCGTTCCACCACCGGCTCCCCGGTGCGGATGATCTGCTGCTCATCGGCGAACGCCGCTGAGGCGTGCTCCTGGGTGAACACGTCGAAGTCCGTCTTGCCGCGCAGTTCCGCGGGATCGCGGCCCGGGGCGTAGGCCTCGATCCACCCGGCGCTGACGAACAGGAAGCGGCTCAGCGGATCCTTGAAGTAGACACGCTCCCACGTGGTGGACAGCAGGTTGCTCATGCAGAGGAGCTCGAGGTCGCGCGATGATTCACGGGCCGCTGCCTCACGACCGGGTGGCGGCTCACGGCCCGGTGGCTGCGGTGTGATCCTGGTTATGGCGATCCCCCGGACTATTGACGCGTCGCGAATGGGCGGGCCGGCGTGATGTGTCCTGGATGCCGCGTGTCCGCCGTTTTGCGGCACGGCGGCAATGTGCCCCCGCGCTCTGGTATATCCGCAGGTCGGCGGCCCTAAACGAGGACGGCCGCGGCGGGGCATCAACGTGGTCAGCGCCGCTGTCGTCTTAGGGGTGACGCCCAAGACCGGGAGGTCACGCGGATAAACGGCAGGCGCGGGCGTTCGAGGCGTTCGCTGCCGGGTCAGGCGCTGAGCTGCTCCGCATCGCGACGCTGCTCACGTCCGATCCGCACATCGCTGAGGATGTCTGCCAGGAAACCCTGCAGCGGCTGGCCGCGCGGTGGTCACGCGTGGACAACCCCCGGGCGTTCTGCCGCCGGGTAATGCACAACATCGTCATCGACCAGTCTCCCGCGGCCGCCCGGCGGCCCCGGGAGACAAGGCTGTTCCCCGCCAGTGACAGCAGCGATCCACGGTCGCTGCGGTTTTCGTTATCTGGTGGTTGAGGTCTTACGTCCGCGGGCTCAGAGCTGCGGGGGCGGGCACGCCGATGGGACTGGGGTAGGGAACGACCTTGGCGCAGGCCTGGGCGATCGGGGTGAGGACCCGGGCCAGGTCCGCCACCGGAGCCGGGCCGAGGCGGGTCCAGGGCCGGGCCGCGGCCTGGTCGGTGGCGATCTCCAGGGTGGCGTGCACGTCCCGGCCTGCGGGGGTGAGCGTGCCGTCCGGGCCGATCCAGCCCCGGGCGGTCAGCCGGGCCGCCGCCGCGTCCCACTGCTCGTCGGTCCAGCCCCGGATGGGCTGCAGGTCCTCGCGCCGCATGTCCAGGCCGCAGCGCAGCACCAGCACCTCGCAGCCGTCGATGTCCGCGGTGGCCATGGTCGCGAAATGCCCGTCACCGCGGTGCTCGCGCAGCATGGTGGCGGCCTGCCAGAGCCGCCCGATCGGGTCCTCGGCAGGCGGCAGCGCAGCGTTGGCCGCGGCCAGGACCCGGCCCGCGCAGTCCAGTCCGCCCGCCGCCCGGCGGAGCAGGTCCACGGCCGCCGACACCTCGGAGTCCAGCCCGCCGAGCAGGCCGCGCAGCGCGCTGACCGCCCCGGCCTGGCGGACCCGCAGGGCTTCGGCGGGCGCGATCAGCTCCCAGACCCCGGGGATCGCCCGGGCGACCATGGCGGGGGAGAAGTTGAAGAACGAGGCCCCGACGACCGCCGCGTTCACCGCGCCCAGCGGGGCGGCCCGGCCCGCGAAATACCCTCGCCAGAACCCGCGCAGCCCGGCCTCCTCGAACGCCGAACGCGCCTCGGGAGCAAAGTAGGTCACCGCATGGACCGGCTCGAACAGCGTCCACATCGAACGGGCAACGTCAAGATCAGTCGCAGTCACGTCGCTGTATCCCTCACGCCTGCGGCGGCCGGGACCACCGTGCCGCCACGCCGGCCATTTCCTGGCGGCACGGCCAGGCTACTGCGCCAGCCCCCAGAACGGAGGGCCCAGAAATCGCGCTATCGGATCGCGGTGCGGTCCCTGCGGCCGGGCCGGGACCGGCGCGGTCGCGGCCGCAGTGCTGGGCGGACGGGCCAAGGCCGCCCGATCCACGCCGGAATCGGCGCTGGACCCGATACTGCGTAAATCGGCAAATCGGCCCTGCGCGTCATTATTGGCTGGAAACGTGCACGGCGAAATAGTGGTCGCGCAAGTTCGCGACGATAATCCCGGATTTCGGTGTCGCGCCGCGTGTCTGGCCTGCTCATAGTGGGGAGGACACGGTGCTTTCCGTGTTCTCCCATGACATCGCCTGGCATGTCGGAGGATCCAACGAGACGTCCGGGGAGTATCACGGTCACCAGGAGGTCATGGGTTTCTTCGTGAAGCTGATGGAGCTGAGCGGCGGGTCGTTCCGCCTGGACGTCCACGACATCCTGGCGAATGACACGCATGGCACCGTGCTCGCGACCGCCTACGGCGCGCGGGACGGGCAGCAGCTGGCGGCCCGGGAAGTCAACATCTGGCACCTGGCGGACGGCAAGGCCACGGAATTCTGGGCCTTCGCGGAAGATCAGGCGGCCGTCGACCGGTTCTTCGGCTAACCCCCACGGCTCAGGGCATCGCACCTTCCGCCGCGTAGGACAGCAGGCGCTCGGCCTCCAGCCGGATCCAGGCCTGCACCCAGTCACCCTGGGCCGCTGATCGCACATCGCCGGGCACCTCGGCGGGCGCGATGACCTCGGCTGGCCCTTCGAGGATCACGACCACGTGCGCACCGTGGTCCCCTTCGGTGATCACCATCGTGAGCCACGGTGTGCCGCGCAGGTTGCGCTCCCGGACCGAACCGGCCACGGTGGGCAGCCAGAAGGTCGTGCCCCGGCGGATGTAGGACGACATGGCCGCGTGAGGCCGGCCGTCAGCGCGGGTGGATCCGACGACCGCGAAGGCCCGCCGGTCCAGGTAGCTGGCCAGCTGTTCGGCGCTGAGCCGCCGCTGCGGCGGGTATGAGCTGTCGGTCGCGGTGGTGGACCGCGCGAACGTCTGAGTTTGCAGGCGGCCAAGCAGTTCGCTCATGCGTCAGTTCTATCCCCGGCGCCGTCCCAGGCGTGGATCGCAGCGGTGCCGATGGTCAGGAGGCCAGGCTGCGCCCGCCGTCGACGACGATGCGCTGGCCGGTGATGAAGCCCGCATCCTCGGATGCGAAGAAGCTCACCGCGCAGGCGACGTCCTCGGGAGTTCCCATCCGGCCGGCCGGCACGGAGGCGAGGTAGGCGTTCCTGACCTCTGGCCCGACATCGGCGTGCCGCTCGACGGGGATGAAGCCCGGCGCGACCGTATTGACGGTGATGCCCGACGGGGCGAGTTCGCGGGCCCAGCTGCGGGTCAGGCCGATCTGGGCGTTCTTGGCCGTGGCGTAGGCGGACCGGCCCGGTGGTGGCCGGTCCGCGACTTCGGAGTCGATCTGGATGATCCGGCCGGATCGCCGGGCCCGCATCCCGGGAAGCACGGCCCGCCCCAGCAGAACCGGGCTCTTGACGAAGAATTCGAGCTGGGCGACGTGGTCCTCCCACGCCACGTCGGCCAGCGGCGCTTCTGGCTGGGGGCCGGTCGCGTTCAGCACCAGCACATCAACGGGACCGAGGCGGGCCGCAACCGCGGCGACGAGCCTGGCGACCTGCTGCTCGTCGGTGACATCGGCGGTGAACACATCGGCGGTCCCGCCATCGTCGCGGATCGTCCGGGCCACCTCGGCGGCCTGCCCGTCCTCGTGCCGGCCATTGACGGCCACGGCCAGGCCATCGCGGGCGAGGCGGCGCGCGATGGCCTGACCCAATCCCCGCGAGCTGCCGGTCACCAGGGCGACGCGCCCCTCAGTCGCATGCATGCGCCCGATCATCCCGCTCCGCCCCGGTCACCGCCAGTCACAGTTCGGCTTGCAGGTTCCCTGCGAATTCGTAGTCGTGCTGCCAGCTGGTCCCCGAGGGAGCCAGGATCACCCGCTCGGTACCGGCCGCGGTATACGCGGAAAGCTGGGTGGCCGCCTTCCTCGGATCGGTGTCCAGCGCCGGGCCGACCACGGTCGCGCGCGGCACCGGCCGGCCGTGCTGAGCAGCGAGCCCGCCCAGCACGGCGAGAGCTGTCGCCACATCCTCGGGTGGCAGGCCAATGCATATCCAGCCGTCGCCGTAGGCGGCGGCGCGGCGCAGCGCCTTGGTCCCGTTCCCCGCCACCAGCACTTCAGGCATAACCGAGCCGGGAGCCAGCGTCACTTCCAGCCCGTCTCCGAGCACGGTCGCCTGCCCGGTGACGAGCCCGGGAAGCACCCGCAGCGCCTCGTCTGTGAGCGGGCCGCGGTTCTCATACGGCACACCCGCCGCGCGCCATCCGATGTCTCCGTGCGCAGGGTTGCCCGTGCCCACGCCCAGCACGATCCGGTCACCGGACACGTACTGCAGGGTGCTGATCTGCTTCGCTGCCCACGCCACCGGCCGGAGAGCCAGCAGCATCACACCGAATCCGATCGTGATCCGGTCGGTCACCGCCGCCGCGGTGGCCAGCACCACGGTGCTGTCCAGCATGGGTGCGCTGGCCACCAGGTGGTCGGTGGACCAGACCGAATCGAGCCCCATCTCCTCGGCCAGCCGCGCGCTGGCGCGGACATCTCCCAGGATCGGCTGCTCCGGGTCCGGCGTGGAGGTCGGCAGGAGCACACCTATCTTGATCGTCATGTCAGCTGCCAACCCGCGTTCTGACTGGCCTGTTCCTTCGGAGCGCGGGTTAATGACTGGTTCAGCCGGGCCGCCGTGGCTAGCGTGAGGCGATGCTGACCGATACCACCGATGACCGTGCGCTGAACCCGGCGCTCCGGCTCCGGCCG
>DASQRM010000016.1:0-32710 GCA_035642895.1 Streptosporangiaceae bacterium
CTCGGCGATCGACAGAATGTCGGCGTCAGCTCCGACGAGCGCTCGCGCCAGGGCTGGAGCTGCGAGGTCCGGGTCCGAAACGGTCAATGTGTAGCCGGACGGCGCCTGCTCCCATCCTTCGATCTCGGGTACCGCGCCGAACACCGTCTGCGGTTCGTCGAGCGGCGTGCGGAGCCGTACCACGCCCCCCGCGACGGAAGCGGCGATAACGGCCCGGGTAACGCGGGGCATCTTCGTGGTCGTTGCGGCCGGGCTGGTCACTGCCATGCGGAGCTGTTCCAGGCCGCACCGGCCCAGGCCGCTCCGTTCCAGGCCGAGCCCGCCCAGCTGGCCTCGTTCCAGGCCCGGCTGGACCAGTCCTCGCCATTCCACGACGCTCCGGCCCAGGCGCCGTCGTTCCAGGCCCGGCTGGTCCAGGTCCAGCCGTTCCAGTCGGCGCCGCTCCAGGCCCAGCCGTTCCAGGTGGCGCCGGCGGACGGGGCCTGATTCACGTTGAGCCCGGACCACAGGCTCGCGTTCCAGGTGTCGGCGGGGCGAGTGGGCGACAAGGAGATCGTGGCCCCCAGCAGGGCGCCGATCAGGCCGGTGGCCGACTGGTGGTAGTCCATCGGGCCCGCGGTGGCCGCCGCGTAGGCGTTCAGGGCCCCGTGGCCGTCGACGAAGGGATTCCCGACCGGGCCAGGGTTGGTGGTACCGAGCAGACGCGCCTTGACCTGATTCGGGGTGAGACCGGGATTGTCCGCCAGGACGAGCGCCGCCGCCCCGCTGGTGATCGCGGTGCTGAATGAGGTGCCCGAGCCCACGAAATTGGCCGCGCCGATCTGGCCCGAGGGGTACTGGTTGTCGATGGCCGAGCCGGGCGCGGCCAGGCTGACCACGGACCGCCCCGACGTGACCAGGTCAGGCTTGGCCCAGCCGTCCCGCGTGGTCGGGCCGACGCCGCTGAAGTTGGCCATCTCGTCGTCCGCGCGGGGCGGCGTGGCCATGTCGTCCAGGGCGCCGACGGTGATGACCATCGGGTCGTCGCCTGGGGACAGGATGGTGCCGTTGAACGGCCCGGCGTTGCCCGCCGAGGTCACCACCGTGATGCCCGCGGTCCACAACGCCTGGACGGCCTGGTCCAGTGGGTTGGTGAGCGTGGACTGGCTGGACTGGTACCCCAGGGACAGGTTGAGGACCCGGATGCCGTACAGGGCCTGGTGGTCGACCGCCCACTGCAGGCCGGTGATCAGCGTGCTCAGGTGGGTGACGCCAGACAGCCCGGCCACCTTGATCGAGACCAGCCGGGCCCCGGGCGCTTCGCCCGAGTACTGGCCATTCGACGAGGCGCCGTTGCCGGCGATCAGCCCGGCCACGAACGTGCCGTGCCCGTAGCTGTCCTGGAACGGGTTGTTCCCGCCGGTCAGGTCCACCCCGCCGATCAGGCGGCCTGAGAAGTCAGGCAGGTTGTCGATGCCCGTGTCCACCACGGCCACGGTGACTCCCTGGCCGGTATCGCCCTGGGACGCCAGCTGGTCAGCCCCGGTCTCCTGGAGGAACGCGTCAGACGGCGTGTGGGGCCCGGTCGACTCCGGATTGGACTGCACGTTCACGGCCGCGTCCGGGGTGACGGTGATGCCCGGGATCGCCCCGAGCACCGATTCCAGGGCCGTCGGGACCAGCGCCTCGACCCCGTTGATGAGGTGATACCTGGCCAGGATGGTGCCGCCCACACCCAGCACCACGCTGACCGGATTCAGCAGCCCGGTCGCGGTGACGATGACCGTGTCCTCCAGGCTCGCGGATGCGGCCGGGGCACCGGCCAGCGATGTTCCCGCTAAGGTCGCTGCTAGTATCACGGCTTTAGCGGCCATCCGCCCCTTCTTCTGGCGGCCGCGCCGCGTCCGGGAACTGACACCTGCGCCGAATGAGACATAATGCCACATTTGGCCACCCCTCCCCTTGGTGCCTTTTGATCCACCTACGGTACGCAGGCCAACCCCGTTTTGGGGGGGAATTGGCATACACAAATTGCGAATCTGGCTATTACCAACCAATTCAATGGAAATTAGTAGTCGAAATAGACTCCGAATATGATCAGTAATTCCGGGAGGACTGACCGGAATATAGCGGAAATAGCCCGATATGCGCGTCAGCCATGATCGTGAGCTGAGCGGGTGGCCGCCGGTTGCGGTGCGGCCACCGTCAGCGCAGTCAGCCGTCCAGCATGTCCAGCCCCAGGTCGAGCGCGGGACTCGAATGGGTGAGGGCGCCGACGGAGACGAAATCGACGCCGGTCTCCGCGACCGCCCTGGCCTCCTCCAGCCGTAGCCCCCCGCTGGCCTCCAGCCGGGTCCCGGGGTAGTGGCCGGCCAGGGCCGCGGCGGCGCGCAGCCCGGCGAGCCCCATGTTGTCGAGCAGGATGAGCGCCGCGCCCGCGTCCAGGGCCTCGCGGACCTGGGCCAGGGTGTCGCACTCTACCTCCAGCGCCACGGCGGGCGCGGCGGCGCGCACGGCCGCGATCGCCGCCGCGACGCCGCCGGCCGCCACCACGTGGTTGTCTTTGATCAGCGCGGCGTCGCCGAGCCCCATCCGGTGGTTCTGGCCGCCGCCGCACCGCACGGCGTACTTCTCCAGCTGGCGCAGCCCCGGCGTGGTCTTGCGGGTGTCACGGACGGCGCATCCCGTGCCGGCCAGGGCGTCCGCCCACGCCCGGGTGGCCGTGGCGATGCCCGACAGGTGGGTGAGGAAGTTGAGCAGCGTCCGTTCGGCGCCGAGCAGTCCCCGGAGCGGGGCCCGGATCCGCAGCACGTCGCTCCCGACCTCGATCCGGTCCCCGTCCGCGCGCCGCGGCTGCGCCGCCTCCGGTGCCAGCCCGGCCGCCTCGAGCACGGCCAGGGCGACCGGGAGGCCGGCCAGCACGCCGGGCTGCCGGGCCACGACCCCGGCCACCGCCTGGGCGCCCGGCGCCGCGGTCGCGGCCGAGGTGATGTCGGGACCGTAGCGGAGATCCTCATCGAGCGCGCCGTGCACCAGCCGCCCGACCTCCCCCGGATCCAGTCCCGCGGCCAGCAAAAGCCTGGTGACGTCCGCGTTCCCGGTCACGCGCCGGCCCCCACGCCGGCCTGGACGGCCCCGGCCGCCCACCGCTGGCCATCCGCCGCGCGGACCACGGTGTGCCGGGCCGGGCCGGGCGAGGTGGCCAGTGGCGCATCCCGCCACCGGTGGCACCCCCGGCTCTCCGTGCGGGCCAAGGCGGCCGTGGTGACCAGGACCGAGACCACGTGCAGGTTGGTCGCCTCGGCGGTGGCCAGGGTCAGCCGCCCGGCGGCGGGCCGGGCCTGCGCCAGCGTCTGCCGGAGGCTTTCCAGGCCCTCGTGATCACGAGTCACCCCGGCGTGCCGGGACATGGCCGCGGCCAGGGCCGGCCGGGCGGCGGGGTTCGCCCCCGGGCCGGCCGGAGGCAGCCGCAACCGGGCCGGTGGCTCCGGCAGATCCCGCCCCAGCAGCTCCCCGGTGCGCCGTCCGGTGATCAGGGCCTCGGTCAGGGAATTGGAGGCGAGGCGGTTGGCCCCGTGCACCCCGGTCGAGGCGGCCTCCCCCACCGCGTACAGCCCGGGGACCGAGGTCCGCCCGTCCAGGCCGGCCCGGATGCCGCCGCAGGCGTAGTGCGCGCCGGGCGCGACCGGGATCGGCTCGGCCGCCGGGTCGATCCCCCGTGCCTGGCACAGCCGGACCACGGTGGGGAAGTCCCGATCCAGCACGGCACGGCCCACCGTAGTGGCGTCCAGCCAGAGATGGTCGTCCGGGCCGTCGGCGCTCTGCTGGTCGCACAGGGGTTCGTTGCACTGGGGCTGGTCGCACTGGGGCTGGTCGCACTGGGCCATCCGCTGCTGCATGGCCGCCGACACGACATCCCGCGGGGCCAGGTCGCCGAGCGGATGATGCCCGGCCATGACCGGCCGGCCCGCCGCGTCCACCAGCACCGCGCCGGCCCCGCGCAGGGCCTCGGTGATCAGGGGGCGCTGACCGCGGGCCCCGTCCTGCCACAGCACGGTCGGATGGAATTGCACGAACTCGACGTCCCGCAGTTCCGCGCCGGCCCGGGCGGCCAGCGCCAGGCCGTCGCCGGTCAGCCCGGCCGGGTTGGTGGTGGTCGCGTAGGCCTGGCCGAAGCCGCCGGTGGCCAGCACGACCGCGGCCGCGGTCACCGTGCCGACCCGCAGGACCCCGTCCGGGCCGGCGATCCCGGCCACGACCCCGCCCACCGGGCCGCCGTAGTCACCAACCATCCCGGCCACTCCACCCTGCTTGGCCACAGCACCGCAGTCGCCGGTCAGGGCGTCCAGCACGACACAGTGGGTCAGGACCTGGACCCGGCTGGCCAGCAGGGCGGCGCGGAGCACCCGGTGCACCTCCCCGCCGATCGCGTCACCCCCGGCGTTGACGATCCGGCTGCGGCTGTGCCCGCCCTCCAGGTGCAGCGCGGTGCGCTCCAGCCGGGCCCCGCGGGCGGCCAGGCGGGCGATCTCGCCGGGCGCCTCGGCGACCAGCGCCGCCACGGCCGCCGGGTCGCACAGACCCGCGCCCGCGTCGAGCGTGTCCCGCTGATGCAGCGCCGGGGTGTCCCCCGGACCGATGGCGGCGGCCAGGCCCCCCTGGGCCAGCGGCGTCGCACCCCCGCCGATCCCGTCCTTGCTGAGCAGCAGCACGCGGCGGCCGTGACCGGCCGCGGTCAGCGCCGCGGTGATGCCCGCGGCCCCGGAGCCCACGACCACCACGTCCGCGTCGAGAGCCCAGCGCAACGGCGACCGGGGCAGGCGGCGCAGCTCCGCGCCGGTCACAGCACTGGTCACAGCCCCGGTCACCGGGCTGATCATCGGGCCGGTGACCGGCCCGGCCACTGCGCCGGTCACCGGGCCCTTACCCCGGCCGGCGCGGGCGAGGCCCCCGCCGTGATCATCGCCTGGACGGCCCGCCGGGCCCGGCCGGCCACCCCGGGAGCGACGTTCACTTCCTCCACCCCCTCGCGCAGACAGCGCAGCAGGGCGGCCGGTGTCGTCATTTTCATATAACGGCACACCGCATCGGCGTTGACGGGTTCCCAGCGCACCGCGGGGTTGGCCCGCCGCAACTGGTGCAGCATGCCGGTCTCGGTAGCCACGAGCACGGTGGGCGCCGTGGTGGTGCGGGCCGCGGCGAGCATGCCCCCGGTCGACAGCACCCGGGTCCGGCCGGCCGGCAGGTCGCCCTCCCCCGCCTGCCACAGGGCGGCGGTCGAGCAGCCGCATTCCGGGTGGATGAACAGCTCGGCCTGGGCGTCGGCGCTCGCCTTGCGGCGCAGCTCGGTCGGGCTGATCCCGGCGTGCACGTGGCATTCGCCGAGCCAGATGTGCAGGTTGGCGCGGCCGGTGACGCGCTGGACGTAGGCCCCGAGGAACTGGTCGGGCAGGAACAGCACCTCCCGGTCCGCCGGGAGGGATGCCACGATCTGCGCCGCGTTGGCCGAGGTACAGCACAGATCCGACTCGGCCTTGACCTCGGCGCTGGTGTTCACGTACGCGACGACCGCCGCCCCGGGATGCTCGGCCTTCCACTCCCGGACCTGCTCCGCGGTGATCGTGTCGGCCAGCGAGCAGCCGGCCCGGGAGTCCGGGATCAGCACCGTCCGGTCCGGGGCGAGGATCTTGGCCGTCTCAGCCATGAAGTAGACACCGGCGAACACGATGACGCTCGCCGTGCTCTCGGCGGCCAGCCGCGAGAGCCCGAGCGAGTCACCGACGTGATCGGCGACGTCCTGGATCTCGGGCGCCTGGTAGTTGTGCGCGAGGATCACGGCATCGCGCTCCGCGGCCAGCCGCCGGACCTCCGCCGCCCAGTCCCTCCCGGCCTGTTCGGTACCTGCGTCAGTCCTGGTCATGTCCGGCCCCAATCTCCCGCCGAGGTTTTCGACTCAGAGTATAAAACCTTTTCGCCTCGTAGTCTAAAACCTGATGGCCGGGAACGGGAAGGCTCAGTACCATGCGAACGTGCCAGACACGGAGCCGAAGGCGGCCAAGAGCGAGGTACCGAAGGCGACCATGAGCGATACGCCGCAGCCAGCCGCGAGCGAGGCGCAGGCGGCTGGCTGCGAAGGGCCGCGGTTCGCCCATGAGGCGCTGGCCGTGGTCCTCCAGGTCCGCCACCAGCAGCTCAACGTCCTGCTCTGGCGCCGGGGCGCGGCGCCGTTCGAAGGGCGCTGGGCCCTGCCCGGCGGCCCGCTCGGCGCCGACGAGCGTCTCGGGACCTCCCTGGGCCGGCACCTGGCCACCAAGGTGGACCTCACCGACATCGCCTACCTGGAGCAGCTGGAAACCCGCAGCGATCCGCGGCGGGACCCGCGGGGCCGCACCCTGGCCACGGCCTACCTGGCCCTCGTGGCCACCGACGTCGAGCCGCGCATCCCCGCGGACACCGCCTGGCATCCAGTCCAGGACCTGCCGCCTACCGCGTTCGACCACGGGTCGATCGCGGAATCGGGCCGCGACCGGCTGCGCGCCAAGCTGTCCTACACCAACATCGGCTTCGCCCTGGCCCCCGAGACCTTCACGATCGCGCAGCTCCGCGACATCTACGCCGCCTCGGCTGGCCATCCGGTCTCGGCGACCAACCTGCAGCGGGTGCTGACCCGCCGGGGCGTGATCGAGGCCACGGCCGCGGCCGCCCGGCCGGCGTCCGTGGGCGGCCGGCCCGCGACGCTGTACCGGTTCGCGGCCCGGACCCTGGTCGTCACCAACCCCTTCGCCGCGTTCCGCCCGCCGTCCCTGTCCTCCGCAGTCACCCCATGACGGCGACGGAACCAAGCCCACCCGGCGGTGGCCGTGCTGAGCGCCCCGTTGCCGTGGTCACCGGCGCCAACCGCGGGATCGGCCGTGACGTGGCCCGCCAGCTCGCCGGGCACGGGTTCGTGGTCATCGCCGGCGCACGCGACCCCGGCCAGGGCGAGCGGACCGCCCGCCAACTGGACCCGGCGGGCGGCACCGTCATCGCCCTGCGGCTGGACGTCACCGATCCGGCCGCCATCGAGGCCGCGGCGCGCTGGACCGCAGACAACCTGGGCCGCGCCGACGTGCTGATCAACAACGCCGCCATCTACTACGACACCTGGCAGCAGGCCCAGAATGCCGATCTGGACGTGGTCCGCGAGGCGCTGGACACCAACCTGCTCGGCGCCTGGCGGACCACGCAGGCCTTCCTGCCGCTGCTGCGCCGCAGCCCCCATGCCCGCATCGTCAACGTGAGCAGCGAGGGCGGATCCATCTCCGAGATGACCGGGGGCACTCCCGCCTACAGCGTGTCCAAGGCCGCCCTCAACGCCCTGACCAGGCTGCTGGCCGGTGAACTGCGGGCTGACCGGATCCTGGTCAACGCGGTCTGCCCGGGCTGGACCGACACGGACATGGGCCCGGGCGGCCGGCCCGTGGCCGCCGGGGCGGCCAGCGTGATGTGGGCGGCGCTGCTTTCCGACGACGGGCCCACTGGCGGTTTCTACCGGGACGGCCAATCCCTGCCCTGGTGACGCGCCCGCCTGGCCGGTCCCACGAGCCCGCCAGCGCTCAACCGACCCCGAGGGCCCGGGAAATTTTGATAAAGCATTTATGTCTTCCGCGTCCGGGCGGTTACAGAATTAGAGGGTCTGATGCGTTCGTGCGCGTGCCGCGCGGCCGGCTCCTGGTCTCGCCGTCCGGTGTGGCCCGCGCCGGGCTGGCTCGAGGAGGAGATCCAGCATGCACGCAGAGTCAGGTCGTTTCCCGTTGGCGCGGTGGCGGAGATTACCGGCAGTGGCCGGGCTCGCCGCGGCCTTCCTGCTCGCGCCCGCGCTCGCGGCTTTGCTGGCCGCCCCGCCCGCCTTATCGTCAGCCACCACTCCCGCGCACGCCGGGCAGATCGCTAAGGGAGCTGGCGGGCCACCCGGGGGCTTGATCGTCTCCACCGGGGACGGCAAGCTCCAGGGCAAGCACACCGAAGGCGTCGACCAGTTCCTGGGCGTTCCCTACGCCGCGCCGCCCGTCGGGGCGTTGCGCTGGCAGGCGCCCCAGCCGGTGCAGCCCTGGACCGGCGTCCGCGACGCTACGTCCTACGGAAACCGCTGTGCCCAGCTCCCCAGCGGCAACGGCCCGCGGGAGGACACCGAAGACTGCCTGTTCCTCAACGTCTTCGCCCCGGCGGGCCACCCGGATAGCGCCGCCGCTCACGGCCGGGCCGGGCGCGGGCTGCCGGTCCTGTTCATGATCCACGGTGGCGGGCTGGCCAACGGGGCCGGTGATCAGCATGACGGCTCGCTGATCGTCAACACCGACCACATCATCGTGGTGTCCATCAACTACCGGCTGGACGTGTTCGGGTTCCTGGACGTGCCGGGCCTGGGCACCACGGCGCGCACCGCGAACGGCAACTATGGCCTGCTCGACCAGGAAGCGGCGCTGCGCTGGGTGCACCGGAACATCGCCCGGTTCGGGGGGAACCCGGATCAGGTCACGATCGCCGGGGAGTCGGCGGGCGGCTGGTCCGTCTGCGCGCTGATGACCTCGCCGCTAGCCCGCGGCCTGTTCCGCGGCGCGATCAGTGAAAGCGGCAGCTGCCCATCCCAGACCCCGGCGCAAGCCCGGTCCGCGGGCCTGGCGTTCGCCGCGCAGGCTGGCTGCCCCGACGCGGCCACCGCGGCGTCGTGCCTGCGGAACACGCCGGAGTCCACGCTGCTCACGGCCAGCGCCAGTTACTCGCCGCAGTTCACGTCCGGCGGCCCGGAACTCCCGCTGCCTCCCCGCACCGCGGTGGCTGACGGTGACTACGCCCGGATTCCGCTGCTGATGGGGGCCAACCACGACGAAGGACGGACCTTCACGCAAGGGTTCGCCTCCGGCACCGAGCAGCAGTACGTCCAGTTCGTGGACCAGAGCTATGGCGCGGGGGCCCCCGCGATCCTGCAGCGCTATCCGTGGAGCTCCTTCCCCAGCCCGTACACCGCCTCGTACGCGATCGGGGCGATCTGGACCGACAGCGGCTTTATCACCGGGATCGGCGGGTGCCCCACCCAGAACCTGGCTGCTCAGTTCGCGAGCCGGACGCCCACGTTCTTCTACCAGTTCGATGACCGGCACGCGCCCGCGCTGAACAATCTGCTGCCCGGTTACCAGTGGGGCGCCGGGCACGCGATGGAGCTCGCGTACCTGTGGCCCAGCTTCGGCAACGGGACCTCGCTCTATGACCAGCTCACCCCGGCCCAGCTGGAGCTGTCCCACCAGATGATCGTCTGGTGGGGCGCGTTCACCCGGCTGGGCGCCCCCGACGCGCCGGGCCAGCCGTCCTGGCCCGCGTACACCAGCCGTCAGCTCATGTCGCTGCGCCCGGCCGGCCAGAGCCGGACCATCCCGGCGGCCACGTTCGCGGCCGAGCACCAGTGCGGGTTCTGGAACGCGCAGGCGCCCCCGGCGGGGTCATGATCCAGCCGGGGCGCGGCCGGCTCATGATCTCAGCCTGGGCACGTCGGCCATGAGCTGCGCGGTGTAGCGGCTGCGCGGGTCGGCGAGTACCTGGTCGGCGGGCCCGGCCTCGACGATCTCACCCTGCCGCAGGACGACCGCGAACTGCGCGACGCTGCGCACCAGGGCCAGGTTGTGGGTGATGAAGAGCATGGCGAGGTGACGCCGGGCCGCGGCGGCGCGCAGCAGCTCGACCACGACGGCCTGTACGGACACGTCGAGGGCCGAGGTCACCTCGTCGCAGACCAGCAGGCCGGGTTCGGCGACCAGGGCGCGGGCGATCGCGACCCGCTGCCGCTCTCCGCCCGACAGCTGATCGGGATAGCGCGACAGGTAGCGGCCGCCGAGGGACACGTCCTCGAGCACGCTGACCACCCGGTCGGCTTGCTCACCGCGGGGCACGCGCAGGAACCGCCCCAGCGGCTCGGCCACGATCTGGCCGACCGTCTTGCGGGGGTTGAGCGAGGTGTACGGGTTCTGGAAGACGCACTGGATCTGCTGCAGGACCGGCCCCGGCCGGTGCCGGGCACTGGGCGCGAGCGGGGCACCCTGAAGGGTCATCTCGCCGGTCCAGTTCCGGTGCAGCCCGACGATGCAGCGGGCCAGCGTCGTCTTGCCCGAGCCGGACTCACCGACCACGGCGACGCACGCCCGCGGCGGCACGTCCAGATCGATGCCGGATAGGACCGGCACCGGGCCGTAATTGAACGAAAGCCCCCGAACGGAGAGCACGGGCGGGACCGGTTGCGGGCCGGCCGCGGGTACGGCCGGCCGCAGCGCGGACTGGACGGCCCCGGCCGCGCTGTTCACCTCGGGCGCCCGCAGGCAGCGTACGGTCCGCCCGGCCACCACAGCCGGTTCCGGCCCGCGGGCCCGGCACGGGTCGAGCGCGAGGCGGCAGCGGGGGGCGAACGCGCACCCGGGCCCGCGGTGGCCGGGCGGCGGCTGCTGCCCGGGTATGCCCGCCAGCGGGCCGCCGCGGTCCGGCCCGGGGACGGACGCGAGCAACCCCTGGGTGTAGGGGTGCAGGGGGCGGTGCAGCAGCAGGGCCGCGGGGCCGGCCTCCACGATCCGGCCCGCGTACATGACGGCGACCTCGGCGGCCAGCTCACTGACCACGGCCAGGTCGTGGCTGACGTAGACGGCCGCGACCCCGTAACCCCGGCACAGGCTGCGGATGGTGTCGAGGATGTGGCGCTGAGTCGACACATCGAGACCGGTGGTCGGCTCGTCCAGGACGATGAGCGAGGGCCGGCAGGCGAAGGCCATGGCCAGCGCGACGCGCTGCTGCTGGCCGCCAGAGAGCTGATGCGGGTAGCGGCGCAGCATGGCCGGGCTGGCCTCCAGCCGGACCTCGGACAGCACCTCCAGGATCCGTTTCCCGGGGTCATCGGTGAGGCCGGCATGCACTCGCAGCGCTTCCCGGAGCTGGTAGCCGATCCGCAGCGCCGGGTTCAGCGCGGCCGACGGGTCCTGCGGCACGTAGCTGACCCTGGCCCCGCGCACCTGACGCAGGCGGGGCGGGCGCAGCCGCAGCAGGTCCAGGCCGTCCAGGAGGATCTCGCCGCGGCTGACGGACAGGCCGCGCCGGGTGTGCCCCAGCAAGGCCAGGGCGACCGTGGTCTTCCCGGACCCGGACTCGCCGACCAGGCCGAGTACGTCGCCGGACCGCACCGCGAAGGAGACCCCGCTCACCACGGCGGGCCCGTGACCGCCGCTGCGGACTTCCAGGTCGCGCACCTCCAGCCGGAAGGGCCGGGGGGCGGCCCCGTTCCGGCCGCTCACGTGACCGGGTCCAGGTCGTCCACGAGGGCGGCTTCCTCGGGCCTGCGGTCCACGCCGAGCGCGGCCCGTCCGATGGCATCGGTCAGGAGGTTGGTGCCGATGGTGAGCAGGGCGATCAGCGCCGCCGGGACGATCACGGCCCACGGGTTCAGGGCCAGCCCGGCCCGGTTCTCGTTGATCATGGTCCCCCAGCTGGGCGACGGGGGCGGCTGGCCGAAGCCCAGGAAGGCCAGGCCCGCCATGATGATGATCGAGTAGGTCAGCCGCAGTCCCGCCTCCACCATCAGCGGCGTGCTCAGGCTGGGCAGGATCTCCTTGGTCATCACCGCGGCCGGGCGCATCCCCTGCAACTCGGCCACCTTGACGAAATCCCGTTCGGAGATGTCCAGGGTCGCGGACCGCAGCACCCGGGCGACGGCGGGCGCGTGGGTCAGCCCGACGGCCAGCACGATCAGCCACAGCTTGGGGCCCAGGATGCTCAGCAGCAGCAGGGCGAAGACCAGCTGGGGGAAGGCCAGGATGACGTCGACGGTGCGCATGATCAGGCCGTCGGAACGTCCGCGGAGGTAGGCGGCGCTGATCCCGGCGGCCGCTCCCGCGACGATCCCGAGGACCGTCGCGGCCACCGCCATCAGCAACAGCAGCCAGCCGCCGTCCAGGACCCGGGACAGGACATCGCGGCCGAGGAAGTCGGCGCCGAGGAGAAAATGCCCGGACGGTTTCGCGAACGGGAAGGTCAGCAGCGCGGTCGACGAGTCGGGGGCCATCAGCGGGCCGACGACCGCGACCGCCACGACGAAGCCGGCCAGCCCCAGCCCGGTGGCCCCGCGCGGGGTGCGCACCGCCGAGCCCACGGAGGCCAGCCACTGGTGGCGGCGGATCCGCTCCGCGCCTGGCCCGTCAGCGGTCATCCGTACCCGCCCTCCGTCCTACCTGGGGATCCGGTGCCGTGGCGTGACCAGCAACGCGATCACGTCGGTCACGATGTTCATGAACACGTAGAACGCGGCCAGGAACACGACGATGAACTGGATGACCGGGATGTCGCGGTTCTCGACCGCGTAGACGAGTCCCTGGCCGATGCCCGGGAAGGCGAAGACGTACTCCACCACGACCACGCCGCCCGCCAGGTACAGGAAGTTGAGCCCGATGACCTGGATCACCGGCGCCGTGGCGTTAGGCAGCGCGTGGGTGAGCACGATGCGCCACATCGGCACGCCCTTGAGATGCGCCATCTCCACGTAGTCGGACTCCAGGGCCTCGATCATGGCCGCCCGGGTCATCCGCTGGATATACGGCACGATCACGATGACCAGGGTGAGTACCGGCAGGATCAGCAGCCGCGGGGCGTCCCAGGCGTAGCTGCCCGGCGGCAGCAGCGACACCGCGGGCAGCAGATGGGTGACTACGGTGGAGAACAGGATGACCAGGCCGATCGCGACCACGAACTCGGGCAGCGCGGTCACCGCCAGCGCGCCGACCGAGCTGATGTGGTCGAACCAGCCGTCCCGGCGGAGCGCGGCCAGGGCGCCGAGCGTGACGCCGACCACGGTCCCGATCAGCCCGGTGATCCCCATCAGCACGGCGGAGTTGATGAGCCTGGGCGCCACGTAACCCCAGACCGGCTGCCCGTTGACCAGTGAGTGGCCGGGATGGCCGGTGAACAGGCCGGACAACCACAGCCAGTACTGGTCAAGCAGGCCCCGGTTGAGGTGCAGGGCGGCTTCCAGCCGGTGCAGGGCCGCCGGGCTGCTGGCCGCGGTCCGCCCGAGCACCGCGTTGGCGGCGTTGCCCGGCAGGACTTCGGTGGCCGCGAACACCAGCACGGACACCACACATAAGGTGAACAGCCCGGCCGCGGCCCGCCGCCCGAGAAGCCGGCGGACCGGGTGGGCGTCCCGGCCCGCCCGCGGGCGGGCCCGGGGTGGAGCCGGGGGCGGGGCCGGGGCCGGGGCACCCGCGGCCTGACCCGGCTCCGGGCGCCGAACCGCACGGGCATCTGCCACGTTGCCGATCCTCCGAGCCATCCTGGTGGCTAATCGATCTCTACCGTAACGGGCCGCCGCAGCCAGGACAACGAGGTGACCTAGGCGGCCATTTACCGGAATCAGCCTGAATCTTACTCTTCGCGGGGATATTCTCCTCGAAACGCCACTCGAGTGGCGGTGGCCCCGCTACCTCAGCGGGCCGCAGAGATCAAGCCGGTACCGTTTTATCTCCGAATTACCTTAGTAAATCCGTGTCAGGCCAATGGAGCTTGGGACTGCCCATGTCAGGCTTTGATCGTGATTCGTGTGTGCACCTCGTGACGGGTGAAACTAATGTGATCAAACGGTGCCGCCTGCGTGCTTCCGGCCGCACTGTTTCCGATCGCACTGTTTCCGGTCGCACTGTTTCCGGGAGCTGGGCCCGCCGGAGAGCCACCTATACGACGAGCCCCCGAAACTACTACGTAATTCCGTGCCGCAGAATATCCGGCCAGGGAGGCTGCGGGCGGTGAAGGCGGCAGCGTTCTATGAATACGGGCCCGCCGAGGCCATGCAGTACGCGGACATCCCGGATCCGGTGATCGGGGCGGGAGACGTGCTGGTCCAGGTGCAGGCCTGCGGGGTCAACCACTCCGACCTGGACTCCCGCGCCGGGACCTCGCGCTGGCCGTTCGAGCTGCCCATGGTCCTGGGGGCGGAATTCGCCGGCACGGTCGTTGGCGTGGGCGAGGATAGCGGCCCGATCCGCACCGGCGATCGCGTCACCGCTTTCCAGCAGTACAGCTGCGGACGCTGCTCCCGGTGCGCCCGCTGGCGCCCCGATCTGTGCGAGTCCTTCGAGGTGTTCGGCACCACGCGGTGGGGCGGCTACGGCGAGCTGGTCTGCGTTCCGGCCGAGGTGGTGGTCCCCCTCGAGCCCGAAGACGACCTCCTGGCCATGGCCGCCGGGCAGTGTGCGGTCAGCACCGCCTGGCACATGGTCAACCGCCTGGCCCTGGTCCGGCCGGGTGACCTGGTGCTGGTCCCCTCGGCCTCGGGCGGCGTAGCGGGCGCCCTGGTCCAGTGCGCGAAGCTGGCCGGGGCGACCGTAGTCGCGACGGTCGGCACGGCCGCCAAGGCGGCCCAGGTCTCCTCGCTCGGGGCCGACGTGATCATCGTCCGGGGCGAAGGCGACCTGGCCACGGACCTCTTGCGGGCCACGGACGGGCGCCGCTTCGACGCCGTCCTGGACACGGTGGGCGGCCCGCTGTTCGAGGTGCACCTGTCCGTGCTCCGGGAGGAAGGCACGCTGGTCATCTGCGGCGCGCACACGGGCGAGGTGGTCCCGCTCGATTTGATTCCCGTGTTCCGGAACGGCTGGCGCATCATTGGCTTCCGCCTGGCGCCCCCCGATGAGCTGGCTACGTCGCTGGACCTCATCCGGCGCGGAGCCATCAATGTCCCCATTGCTGCCACCTTCCCCGTCAGTGACGCCGCTGCGGCACATGGTTTCCTCGAGCGCCGCCAGCACGTCGGAAAGGTTCTCCTCGTGGCTGAGTAACCCGTCGCTGCCGGAGCGTATTTGTCCGGGTAGCGTGACCAGTCGCCCTGTGACACTATGGCCAGTAATCCGCATAGGGCGCTTTACCAGGAGGATTGGCCCCGCGTCCCGCGCCTGGGCGCCAAGCGCCTATTCGATCATGTCCCCTGAATACGTTCAGCGTTCCTATGCCGAACTTCGTGGAGGTAGTTTCCGTGGATCGACCGGATCAGAGCAGCACGCCGCGGCCGGTATCAGAATTCGGGCGACGGCAATTTCTGCGCGGGATAGCGGCCGCCGGCGCCATGGCAGGCACCGGGGGTTTACTGGCCGCTTGCGGCGGATCCAGTTCCGGCCCGACCCAGCATTTAGACGCCAGCCGCCGGGTGCGGCGGGGCGGGAACCTCAAGCTGGGCCTCACCGGAGGTTCCAGCTCGGACACCCTCGACCCGCACAAGAGCCTCACCTACATCGACACATCCCGGCTGCAGTCGCTCTACCAGCCTCTGGTCCAGCTCGATGCCCAGGCCCAGGTGGAGTACGTACTGGCCGAGTCGATCACCCCGCACCAGGGATCGCTCTCGGAGTGGGTCATCCGCCTGCGGCCTGGCGTGACCTGGCATAACGGGAAGGACTTCACCGCCTCCGACGTCCTGTTCAGCTTCCAGCGGGTGTTCTCCAACGGCTTCACGGGGAAATTCGGCCTCGGCCCGATCGACCTGGCGAAGACCAAGGCGCTCGATCCGCATACCGTGCTGGTCCAGCTGACCAAGCCCTTCTCCAGCTTCGCCGAGCAGCTCGCGGCCTTCTGGTACAACCTGTACATCGCGCCGGAGGGGTTCAACCCGGCCAAGCCGGTCGGCACCGGGGCCTTCGTATACCAGAGCTTCACGCCCGGCCAGCGCAGTGTCTTCACCCGCAACCCGCACTACTGGAAGTCCGGGCTGCCCCACGTGGACACGCTCACCATCATCGACTTCAGCGACAACACCACCCTGCAGGACGCGCTGACCACCAGCGTCATCCAGGGAGCCGGCGCGCTCGACGGGCCGCAGATCGCCTCGCTGGCCACCAGTGGCGGCATCAAGACGGTCGTATCGCACTCCGGTGAGATCGTCCCGTTCACGATGCGCGTCGATCAGGCGCCCTTCAACGACGTCAACGTCCGCCAGGCGATGCGGCTGCTGGTGGACCGCCCGCAGTTGATCGACTCGGCGCTCGACGGCTACGGGGTGGTCGCGAACGATCTCTTCTCCCCGTATGACCCTGACTTCGACCACTCGCTGGTCCGGCCCGCGCAAGGCGACATCCAGCAGGCCAAGTTCCTGCTGAAGAAGGCGGGCCACGACGGTCTCACGGTGGCCCTCACCACCTCGGCGGTGGCCACCGGCACGGTGGCCATGGCGACGGTGCTGGCCGCCCAGGCCAAGGCGGCCGGCGTCACGGTCAAGCTCAGCAACGTCCCGGCCGGGACCTTCTTCGGCCCCAACTACCTCAAGTGGTCATTCAGTCAGGACTACTACAACTATTACCCGTATCTGGCCCAGGTCGCGGAGTCGATGCTGAAGGCGTCACCGTTCAACGAGACGCACACCAACAATCCTCACTACACGAACCTTTACAACCAGGCGAACGCGACCGCCAACCCGTCGCTGCGCAAGGAAATCATCACCGAGATGCAGAATTTCGACTTCACCGAGGGCGGGTACATCGTCCCCGCCTACATTGACGTGCTGGACGCCTACAGCGACACGATAACCGGGTACACGGCCGGCAAGGTCGGCCAGCCGCTATCCAACTTCGACTTCGAGCACTTCGCCTTCACCGACTGAGGCCACGGGGGTTCTTTCCCGAGTGCAGCTTGCCGATCCAGCGGAGCGGCATGCCGCAGGCGCGTCCCGCTCAGCCAGCGCCTATTTGCAGGCGAAGCGGGGCGCGCCGCAGGCGTGTTCCCGTTGAGTCCGGCGAATGGCGGGGGATCCAGGGGGGTCGCCCCCCCGGACAAATCTGCGTGCCGCAGGCGCGTCCCGCTCAGGCAGCGCTGATTCGCCGGCGAGGCGGGGCCCGCCGCAGGCGGGTGCTCGCCGAGCCGGCGTTCGGCGCGCAGCGGCGAGCGGGGGGTCCAGGGGGGTCGTCCCCCCGGACAAAACGAGCGGGTCCAGGGGGGTCGCCCCCCCGGACTAACGGACTACCAGGCTTTTCACGGGGATCGTGGTGCGGATCATCCCGGTGCCGTACATGAGGTCAGCCACCCGCTGCACCTGCCCGACACTCAGGAACGTGGGGTACTGCCCGATCGTGACGAGGGCGGCTTCCTGTGCGGACATCCCCGGCAGAGTCCCCAGCGCCGACCGGACGGTGCCGAGCTGAGCCGTGCTGGCCTTCGCGGCGGTGAGTGCGGACCGGAAGCTACGCAGGCCCGCGGCGTGACCGCTGGAGAAGGCGGCGGTGGTGAAATACCCGGAGAGCGGCAGGCTGGCGGTCACGCCGCTGCAGACGTCGAACAACTCGACGGCGCCCAGCTCGGTTTCGGCCTGCAAGATGTAGGGCTGGGTGGCCACGATCGCGCTGACCTGATGATCGCGCAGGGCCGTGACCATGTCCCCCGCGGGCATGGCCGTCCACAGCACGCTGGTGGGGCTCACGCTGTCACTCTGCAGCACGGCCTCGGTGGCCAGGGTCTCGACGTTGTAAGGAGCGTTGGCCGAGAACGGGGCGAGTTCGCGCGGCGGCGTGGCGACCGCCTGGCCCTGCAGGTCCTGGGGAGCCGTGATGGCCGAGCCGGGCAGGGTGAGCACCTCCATCACTCCCGGCGTGGCGTCGTACCCATCCGCGATCAGCCGCAGCTGGGCATGACCTTCATGCGCCTGGGCATAGAGCAGCCCGGCGTAATCACCGCTGATCACATTTGCCTGGCCGCTGGTGAGGGCGCCGTACGCCTGCTGCAGGTTCTGGTAGGTCTGCACCGTCACATTCAGGTGGCGCTGGGCGAACAGCCCATGCTGCACGGCCACCTGCAACGGCGCGTTCGCGAACCCCGGGACGACCGCCACCGTGATCTGCTCACTGCCCGCCGCCTGGCCGGCCGAGCCGCCCGGTACGTAGCAGCCGGTCGCGAGCAACCCCAGCGAGGCGGCCACCAGCACCCCGCGCGACCGGCGGGCGAGCCGCGCACGCCCGCCGCGGGTCCTGAGCCGAACAAGCCTCATGGTGCCTCCCTAGATAAAGTCCGGCGAGCGATAAAGACCCGGGAAAGGAAATGGTAATTTCCTTAGTGCTATAGCAGCGCCAGGGATTTCCGAAGAAAGGTAGTACTATTGCCGCACTCGCTGCATAGGCTAGCCCGCTCAGGCGTCACGCGGGCCCGATTTGGCAGGCTTTACTACAGACTCGGCTGTCCTGATAGCGTAGTTTGATAACAGTGGTAACAATTAGCGCGAGATGATCCGGTCAGGGCTACAGTTGGCTCCTGACTCTGTTGCCAGGGTCCTGCGCTCAGAATGGTTTGCCAGAGACCGGAGCTGCCATTTTGGTCCACATCGGTGCCTGCGGCTCGGTGGGCGCCTGCCGTTTCCGGGTTGAGAGGTGCAGAAACTGTGCGATCCAGGCGAGGGAGAGCAGACAGCGCGGCCTATGACGCAGCCAGCCGCCCGTCGGCGCCCTACCTCACGGCACCAGGCGCGACGCTCAACGGCAGCCGCACCTATTTAGGCGACAGCCGCGGCACCGGGCAGGCGGGTGAGCTCGGCTCGGCAGGTGAGCTGGGCCCGGCGGGTGGCCTGGGCCAGACCGGTGAGCTGGGTGCGGCCCGCGGTCTGGGTGACGCTGCGGCGGCGGCCAGCGCCCTGGTCCCCCAGGTCGGCCCGCCCGCGGCGGCGCAGAACCCCGGGCGGTTCGCGCTGAAGAACTGGCGGGTCCGCTCGCGCCTGCTGCTGCTGGTCCTGCTGCCCACGCTGGCGGCGTTGATCCTCGGCGGCTTCAGCGTGGTCGCGTCCGCACGCAGCGCCCTGGCGTATCAGCGGGTCGAGCAGTTCTCCCGGCTCGGGGGCGGGATCACCAGCCTGGTCCAGGCCCTCCAGGCCGAACGCGAGGACACCATCAGGTACATCACCATGGGCCCGTCAGGCGGCGGCCGGGGCGCGCCTGCCGCGACCGCCGCCCCGCAGCTGGCGGTCCTCACCCAGGACCGCGAGGCCACCGACCGGCTCGCGGCCCGGGTCCGGAGCGGGGCCGCCACCATCGGCAGCTCCTACCCGGCCGTGGCCCAGAAGGAAGCCAAGGGAGCGATCACCGCGATCAGCGGCCTGGCCGCCCTCCGCAACGCCGCGGTCCGCACCCAGCTTCCCTCGCTGGCCGTGATCCAGGAGTACGCCGCCACGATCACCCAGCTCCTCGCGCTCGAGGACGAGATCGCCACCGGCAGCAACGACGCGGTTCTGGCCGACAACGCCCGGGTCGTGGGGCTGATCTCGGCCACGAAGGAACAGGTCTCCCAGGAACAGGCCATCCTCACCTCGGCCCTCACCCCCGACCTGGTGGGCGCGAACCAGTTCCAGCCCGGCCAGCTGGCCGCCATCAACGCCGCGCAGGCCGAGCAGCAGGCCGATCTGGCCCAGTTCAGCCTGACCGCCACCAGCAGCCAGCGCCACCTCTACGAAAGCGATCTCTCCTCCGCGCAGGCCGACCGGGCCCAGGCGCAGGTACAGCAGGCCATCACGCTGGCGCTCGACGGCGGCTCGTCGGCGGAGAACCCGGCGTTCACCAACGCGGCCAGCGGATCCGTGTACCTGGTCTCCAGCCTGCACTCGGTCGAGCAGGGACTGATGTCCTCGGTCATCGGGCAGAGTGGCGGGCTGCGGGGCCGGGCGATCACGGCGGCGCTCCTCGAGGGCTTCGCGGTGAGCCTGGTCCTGGCGCTCGCGCTGCTGTTCACCGTGGCCCTGGGCCGCTCGATGACCCGGCCGCTGCACCGGCTGCGGACCGGCGCTCTTGAGGTGGCGGGGGTACGGCTCCCGGAAACCGTCCGCCTGATGAGCGGGGGCGGCAGCGGCGAGACGTCGCTGGAGGTGGCCCCCATCGACGTGGACTCCACCGATGAGATCGGTGAGGTCGCCCGGGCGTTCGACCAAGTCCACCGCGAGGCGGTGCGGCTGGCGGCCAACGAGGCGGCGCTGCGCGGGAACATCAACGCCATGTTCGTGAACCTCTCCCGCCGGAGCCAGACACTGGTGGAGCGCCAGATCCGCCTGATCGACGACCTGGAACAGGGTGAGCAGGATTCCGAGCGGCTCGCGAACCTGTTCCAGATGGACCATCTGGCCACCCGGATGCGCCGCAACTCCGAGAACCTCCTGGTCCTGGCGGGCCACGAGCTCTCCAGGCGGTGGAGCGAGCCCGTGGCGCTGGTGAACGTGCTGCGGGCGGCAGTGTCGGAGATCGAGCACTACGAACGGGTCATCCCGGACATGCAGCCGGGGATCTCGGTCCGCGGCCAGGCGGTCAACGACGTCGTTCACCTGCTGTCCGAGCTGGCCGAGAACGCGACCACGTTCTCGCCCGCGGAAACCCTGGTGCATGTGTCGGGGTACTCGCTCAACAGCGGCGGCGTACTGCTCGACATCACCGACCAGGGCGTCGGGATGGGCGCCGAGGAGATGGCGCACGCGAACTGGCGGCTGGATAATCCGCCGGTCGTGGACGTCGCGGTCTCCCGCCGGATGGGCCTGTTCGTGGTGGCCCGGCTGGCGGCCAGGCACGGAATCCACGTCCGGCTCCGGCCCGCCTCCAAGGGCGGTCTGACCGCACTGGTGTGGCTGCCCGACGAGGTGGTCACGCAGGAGACCCCGGCCTCCCTCGTGGATCTGCGCCCGCTGGGGGCGGTCAGCCCGGCCGCCACGACTCCATGGATGGAGACGGGGCTGGCCGTCGAGGGGACTGACGAGCCTCCGGCTGCTCCCCGGCCCGCGCGGGATGTGCGCCCGCGGCGCCCCGCGGCCGCTTCCCCCGTGCCCAGCCAGCCCGGGCCCACTCATTCCGGACCGGGTCAGGTTGCGGCCGGTCAGCCCGCGGCCGGTCAGCCCGGGGCCGGCGACGCGGCCCGGTCCCGCACCGAGGACCAGACGGCGCGGCCGGTACCGTCAGCAAACGGGACCGCCCTCAGCCCCGGGATCGCCGTTCCCGGACCCGCCCTGGGCGGCGGCCGTGACGTGGTGATCCCGCCCCCGGAGAGCACGGGCCAAGCTAACCGCCTGCCTATCTTCGAATCGGTCGAGTCGGACTGGTTCCGGCGGGGCGGCCGGCCAGTCGGCCGGACAGCCTCGCTACCGGAGCCTGATGACGCTGCCTGGTCCTCGCCCGCGGATGTGGGATGGCAGGCCGCGGAAGTGGCGCGGGCACCGGTGTTCGCGGATACCACGGAGGCAGGACTGCCCAAGCGGGTTCCCAAGGCCAACCTGGTGCCCGGCGGTGCGGGCCCAGCGGAACCGGTGCCACCGGTCCCGGGCCGGTCTGCCTCGCAGACCAGGCAGCGCCTGTCGAGCTTCCAGCAAGGAATCAGGAAAGCCCGCGCGACCGCACCCGGGGAAGAACCGGACATGGGCGGCGAGGCGGACCGTGCCTCCTGACGCACCACCGTGCCCTCAGCAGCCGCGATCATCCAGCTTCAATTGGCCCCCGGAGGCCAGGAAGGAAGGCCCACTGTGAGCCCGTTGAGCTCTCCGGTCCAGGATCTGGACTGGATCATCACGGATTTTGCCGGGCGCGTGCCGTCTGTGGCCCACGCCATCGTCGTCTCGGCCGACGGGCTGCCGCTGGCCTTCTCGGAGGGGTTCCCCAAGGACCGCGCGGACCAGCTGGCCGCGGTGACCTCGGGCCTGGCCAGCCTCACGCAGGGGGCGGCGCGGGTATTTGAAGGCGGCCCGGTCACCCAGACGATCGTCGAGATGCGCCGGGGCGTGCTGCTCGTGATGGCGATCAGCGACGGTTCGAGCCTCGCCGTGCTCGCGTCCGCCGATTGCGACCTGGGCCTGGTGGCCTACGAGATGGCGTTGCTCGTGGAAAGGGTAGGACGCGCCCTCACGCCCGAACCCCGCGGCGGGAGGGCGATCACGTGAGCACGGCGATGACGTCGGTCAAGATCGTCGTGGCCGGCGGCTTCGGCGTGGGCAAGACCACGCTGGTCGGAGCGGTCTCGGAGATCACACCGCTCACCACCGAGGCGCTAATGACCGCGGCCAGCGGCGAGGTGGACGACCTGTCCGGGGTGCCGGACAAGACGACCACCACGGTGGCCATGGACTTCGGCCGGGTGACCCTGGACGCCGGGCTCATCCTGTATCTGTTCGGCACGCCGGGCCAGCACCGGTTCTGGTTCATGTGGGATGACCTCATCGAGGGGGCCATCGGTGCCGTGGTCCTCGTGGACAGCCGGCGGCTGGCCGACTCCTTCCCCGCGGTCGACTACTTCGAAGCGGCCGATCTGCCGTTCGTCGTCGGCGTCAACGGGTTCCACGGCGAGTTTCCGCACACGCTCACCGATGTCCAGGAAGCGCTGTCGGTGAAGGAGGATGTGCCGGTCATCGAGTGTGACGCACGGACCCGCGAATCAGCCAAGATGACCCTGGTGACCCTCGTCCAGCACGCGATGGCCGCACACCTGGGCAGCCGCTAGTCCCGCGGAGCTGGCGCTGCTGTTCGCCAGGGTCAGCCGTTCCGCTAGCGCTGCCGTTCTTCCAGCGGACGGACGAAGAGTCCCCGGCCCATCACGGTCTTGAGGTAACCCTCGGCGCGCAGGGCCTGGACAGCCCGCTCGACAGTGCCCGGGCTTACCCGGTACTCCTCAGAAAGAATGCGCTTGCTGGGGATGGCGCGGCGCGGGGGGATCTCGCCAGAGTCGATCTTCCCCCGGAGAATGGCGGCGAGCTGCTGGTAGACGGGGACGTCTGCAGCCGAGTCGATCATCACCATGTCGCACGACCCTAGCACAACCCTGATCAACTGGGGCTATTTACGCATATTCTTAGTTCATCCCTAGATAGCCCTATGATTACCGTAGATATGCATGGGTAGCCCTATCTCAGGATGGCTGGGGCGTGGCGCTGGGAGAACCCCATGCACGAGCACACCGTGGATCTCACCACTCCGCTGGGGCCGGTCACGGCCACTTTCCGCAAGGGACGGCTCACCGGCTCTGACGTCGCGACGGTGAGTACCGGGCCAGGCTTCGGGATCTGCAGTCATCAGTACTCGGGCGTCTTGTGCCTGAGCGCCCCGGGCTGGACCGAAGGCAACACCCCGCCGCTCTATGACGTCACGTTCGCTGATGCGGAAGGCAAGCACCCATTTCCCCGGGACCGGGCCGCCATGGTCGGGGTGATCAGGGCCGCCATCGCCGATTACGCCACGCGGGCCCGCACCGGCGGATAACAACCGGCGCGGCCAGGACGACCCAGCGCAGCCCCAGGACGATCTACGCGGCGCCAGGACGATCTAGCGCAGGGCCAGGACGATCTCACGGGGGACCGAGAGCGTGCCCGGCTGCCACTCCAGCCGGCCTGCCAGCCCGGCCTTCGGGAAGGCCTCGAAGAATCCGGCCAGCGCACACGCCAGCCACAGCCGGGTCAGCGCGGCCCCCGGGCAGAAGTGGGGGCCAGCCCCGAACGCGATATTGCACGGCGCCGGCCGGCTCAGGTCGTGGGCGGCGGCTATCAGTGAGGGCAGCACCACCGTGCCCCGGGTGACCAGCCGCCCGCCGAGTTGCGTGTCCGCGAGCACGACCCGGGGCAGCGCCACCGGGAAGATCGTCCGGAGGCGGAGCAGTTGCTCGGCGACCGACGCCCAGGTCCGCTCGCCCCGCAGGCACGCGGCAATGACCTGGGGCCGCTGCGCCACCTCGGCGAGCGCCACGGCCAGGACCGGGAGGACCGCACCGAAGCCGTTGCTGACGGTGCCGACCACGTGGACGACCTGGCTGGCCGCCGACCCATCGAGCGCGCTGACTATGCGGGAGGTTAAAGTGCCGTCGGGCCGGGCCCGCTTCGCGGCCACCAGGGAGCCGTAGTAGTCGTACAGGGCTGCCCACGCCGCGGCGACGTCGCTGACCGCCTCGGGGCCCGGCACTACCGCGAAGGCGACCCGGGAGAACTCGAGGACCTGGCTCCAGTCGGATGCGGGCACGCCCATGGCTGAGCAGACCGCGGCGGCGGTGAACGGCTCCGCAAACCCGGCCAACGCATCCGCGGTCGGCCGCCCGGCGAGGCCCGCTGCCAGCTGGATGGCCAGGGCGTGGATGGCCGGGCGGGTGGTTTCAGCGGCCCGGCGGGTGAACAGGTGGTTGATCCGGTGCCGGTAGGTAAGCAGGCCGGGTGCATTCATATTGAGCAGTCCGCCGTCGGGTGACTGCATCTCCGCCCCGGTTAACGGGCTCCCGTGCAACTCCCCCGTCCCCGTGACGCCGGCCATGGCGAAATGAGTGCCGTCGACCAGGCACCGCACCACGTCGGCTGACCGGCGCAGGACGAGCATCGGGTCCCCGCCGACCGGCCGGTGAGCATAGTCGCCGGTGGTGCCCGCGCACAGGACGGAGGGTGGCGCGCCGTGCGGTTCGGCGGCAAAGGTGAGGACGGGGATAGCCGCGGACCTCCGGCCCGTCAGCATAATCCTGCCTGCCAGACCATCCGGGGCTCCTTGCGCGGTACGGCCTGAGCGCAGGCCCCAGGGGCAGTAGCGGGGTGGACTCAATTTACCCCTGGATACGTAAGGATACCCATGGACAGCGGCACGCATGCCCAACCGGTGGCAATTTGTAAGCGTCCGACTGCAGCGAGGCGTTGACCGGACGCAATCAGGGGTAGCTGACGACGAACGCCCGCGCACCGGCGGGCGGGCCGGCGGACGGGCGTTCGTTATATATCTGGGTTCGCGGTGTTCAGCGAGCCCGGTGGCTGGTTACCGGGTACTCAGGACTCGAGCTGGGCGTCGAGGGTGATGTCCACGCCGGTAAGTGCCTTACTGACCGGGCACCCCGCCTTCGCATCCGCGGCCGCCTTGGCGAACTGGGCGGCGTCCAGGCCCTCGACCTCACCCCGGACGGTGAGCTTGATGCCGGTCAGCCGGAATCCGCCCGCCGGGTCGGGCCCGAGGGATACGTCGGCCTGCACATCGAGCGCCTGCGGCGTGCCGCCGGCCTGGCCGATCAGCGCGGACAACTGCATCGCATAGCACGCCGAGTGCGCCGCCGCGATCAGCTCCTCCGGACTGGTGAACCCCCCGGCATCCTCCGCCGTCCGCCTGGGAAAGGACACTTCATAGGTCCCAACCCCGGAGCTCGTCATCTCGACCTGGCCAGAGCCGTTTTCCAGCGTTCCCGTCCAGCCGGTCCGCGCAGTTCGTGTGGGCATCGCGTCTCCCTTCCGTTGGATCAAGTACCGCCTGGACTCTAGCCGCCTAGGCGAGCCCGGAACACGGTGTCTGTCCCTGATCATGACGGAACGTCCGTCGGGCCGGGAACCAGCGTGGCGACGCCCGGCAGACGGCCGACGATGAGGAGCGAACGCCGGGCGACTGGCGCAACCTGTGCTGCTGTACGGCCGGAGCCCGCTTAGCGGTCCCTCCAGTGGCCGTGATGGGCCGCGCACACCATGCCGGTGGTATCGCACTGGCGGCATTCCTTGCCGGGCCTGCCGCGGCACGCCTGGCAGGTCAGCAGCGGCTTCCCGCAGTCTGCCTTCGCGCAGGTAAGGCTGATCATCGAGGCTGTCCTCCCGAGAGCGCCTGGGTATGCAGGCGCTACTCTCACAGGGCAACAGCCGCTCTCGGAGCCGCACTGCTAATGGCCGGACAACCCCGGACAGGCTCAGGCGGACGGTGGCGCTGGTCACCCGGGCGCCGGCGAGGCCCGGATGAAGTCGGCAATCACCTGCCCGAACTGCTCACCGGCGTCTTCCTGAAGGAAGTGACCCGCTCCCTTGAGCACCGGGTGATCGAGCCCGGCGGCCCCCGGAACAGCCTCTCGCAGCACGGGCCCCATCGCGCCGGTGATCGGATCCCGGTCGCTGAACGCCACCAGGAACGGCTTGTCCCATGTGGACAGCTGCCGCCAGGCCGCGCGGTTGGCGGCCGAGGCGGGATCATCCGGGGTGGTAGGCACCAGACCGGGCATGGCCCGCACTCCCGCGGCGAAGCTTTTGTCCGGGAAGGGCGCGTCGTAGGCGGCCAGCACGGCCGGTGGCAGCGTGGTCTGGCAGCCCGACTGCACCAGCCGGGACACGCTGAGGGCCGGGGCGGTCTGCACCACCTCGCGGAACCGCAGCCAGACATCGGGCATCGGCTGATCCCCGGTGGGCAGCCCGGTGTTGGCCGCGACCACCCGCGCGAAGCGCCCGGGATGCTCGGCGGCCAGCCGCAGCCCGATCAGGCCACCCCAGTCCTGCCCGACGAGCGTGAGGCCGCGCAAGTCCAGCCGGTCGAAGGCGAGAGCGCGGATCCACTCCACATGCCGCGCGTAGCTGTGATCGCTGATGTTCACCGGCTTGTCCGACCGGCCGAAGCCGGCGAGGTCGGGCGCGATGGCACGCAACCCGGCGTCGGCAAGGACCGCCATCACGGTCCGGTACAGGAACGACCAGCTCGGCTCGCCGTGCAGGAGGAGTACTGGCTCGCCATCTGACGGACCGGCTTCCACATAGGCCAGCCGCACTCCCCCGACCGCTGCGTAACGCGGTGCATAGGCGAAATCCGGCAGGTCCGCGAATCGGTCTTCGGGGGTGCGGAGCACGCGCATCCACCCATGCTGCCACGGCCCTGGCGCATGGGAGCATGACGCCATGCGCCAGAGCCTGCCCCCATCCACGCAGGATGTGCCCCTGACAGTGATCGGCGTGGTGCGCAGTGCCCACTCCGAGCCGTAGAACACCGATCCAGGCGGCCCTCAACCGCGCCGGGCGCGGCACCATCGAGATCTCACCCATGCTTTTCTGGCAGCTGTTGCAGGCGCGCGCAACCCCCACCTCAGTGGCCCCACCCACCCCACTGGCCGTCCCCCCGCTCCATTGCTCCCCAGTCACACTGGCCCCTCCCGCCCACTTTTCACGCTCGCCGTGCGCCGAATCGGACAAAACACCCGGGAAAAGCGCACCGTCGGCGTGAAAAGTCAGCGCTGGGCCATGATCGATGATGACCCATGCGACCACGATTGGCGGGGGCGGGCCGGGCTTGGCGGGGCGGGGCCGGGCTCAGCGGGCTGGGGCTCGGGCGGCCTGACGGCGCAGCCATGACTCAGGCTGGCCGGACTCGGCGGCCAGGGCGCGCCACGTCCGGCCGGCCGCCCGGCGCTGGCGCAGGTACTCGCCCAGGCTGTCGACGCCAAGCCCGGCGGCGACCTGAGCGGCGCGCTCATCCGCCGCGTGCCTGGTGGCCGCGTGCACGATCCGGTCCAGGCCGTGCCGGCGCAGCGCGGACTCGATCGCGTGATGGGTCACGCCGATCTCGGCGGCCATGGCGTTGACCGTCCGGTGCTGCCTGGTGTGCCGCTCCTGGAGATAACTGGCCACGTCGGGGAACCCCAGCCGGTGCAATGCAGATCGCCAGTGGGCGTCCGGCCGGGCCGGTCGCTGCCGCGGCACGGCGGCCGCGGCCGCGGGGGCGACCGCCGCGAGGTGGCGGGACAGCCAGTCCTTGTGCAGCCCGGCCTGACGGCTGATCGCCGCGAGGCTGGCCCCGCCCGCCAGCCGGGCCAGGACGAACGCCCCGAGGTCCGGATATCCGTGCCGCCGGGCCACCTCGTCCGCGACCCTGGCGAGGTGACGGCTGGCCCGCTCGGCGTTGGCCTGCGCCACCGCCTCGGCCGGGATGCCCGCCAGTGCCTGCCGTGCCTTCCGGCGGCGCTGCTCCGGATGACGGCGGCCGGTGGCCGCAGCCGCCGCATCCCGGGTGAGTTCCCCGGCGCGGGCCCGTTGCCGCCCGGCGGCGCTGCCAGTCCGGAACGCGACGTCGAACACCAGGCGGGAGGTGAGGGCGGCCGCCCGGAGCTTGCGGGTGTCCGGGCCCTCCAGCGACTGGCCGCGCTCCAGGCCGAAGGCCGCGCAGTAGGCCTCTTTGGTGTAACCGTGCACGCGCAGGTGGGCGGTGACTGACCGGAGCGCCCGCCCGCACAGATGGCAGACCACCCGCCCGTCGGCGACGACCACCTCGCCGACCGGGGCGAAGGCCGGGGTGCCGTCCGCTAGCACGGCGAGAACCGGCGCGAGCGCCGGGCCAGGCCGGCGGGCCGCGGGTACCACGCTGTTCGTCTCGGCGGACATGACCAGCCCTCCGGGCTGAGACCAAACGGGCTGAGACCAAACTAGTCACAACGAGACTACCGAATGCCGGGCCTGCCGTCACGGCCACCCGGCGGCGACCCTGCACACGCCCGGAGTAACGACCCCGGGATGCTCCCGGGCCACGGCCCTGCGCATGCCCGGGCGGCGGCCCTGCACACGCCCGGCGACTACCCCGCGTACGCTCGGGATCATGACCGCGGAGCCATCACTGTCGCTGGCGGAACGGACCGTCCTGGCGATACTGAGCCAGCGGCCTGCGCACGGCTTCGCCATCGCCCGGCTCACCGCGCCCGGCGGCGACCTGGGCCGGATCTGGCAGATCCCCCGGCCGGTCATCTACCGCTCGATCACCCGTCTGCTGGACGCTGGGCTGCTGACCCAGGACGCGGTCGAATCCGGCCGGGGCCCGCAGCGAACCCTCTACGCGGTAACCCCGGAAGGACGCCGGCTGGCCGCGGAGTGGCTCGACACCCCGGTCGGGCACATCCGGGACGTCCGCTCCCACCTGCTACTCAAACTGGCCCTGCTGGACCGCGCCGGGGACGACCCCAGTGACCTGCTCCGCAGGCAGCGGGCCACCCTGGAGCCCATCGCCCGGGCTATCCAGGCCGAGCGACCCGGGCAGGACGGGTTCGACGCGACGCTGCTCGCGTGGCGCCGGGCTACCACCGCGGCCACGCTGAGCTTCCTCGACGACGTCATCCGGCTCACGCAGCTCGTCCACCCGGACCAGGGTGACCCCGGCGAGGATGAACGCGCCGCCCAGGAACTGCATCGCGGACGGTAGCTGGCCGAGCAGTACCCACGCGAACGCGATGGCGAACAGCACCTCGGCCATGCCGATGAACGAGGCCAGCTTGGCGCCCAGCCGCCGGGCGGCGCCGATGCCCGCGACGTAAGCGATCACCGCCGCCACCAGCGACAGCCCGAGGACCGGCACGAGCCAGCTGACCTGGTGATGGAGGAAGTCCACCGGACGGGTGCTGGCTGCCATCGGCAGGACGCCGACCCAGCCGAGCAGCCCCAGCACCACCGCACCCACCCACATCCCGCCCCAGGCCATGACGATGGGAGGCACCGGCTCGGTGTCGGTCGCGGCCGAGAGCAGGAAGTAGATGGCCAGGGACACGGCGGCGAGCAGCCCCCACATGACCCCGACCACATTGATCCCGGCGGTCCCGGTCAGGTTCAGCACCAGGATCAGCCCGGCGACCGACGCGGCCGCGCCGGTCACGGTAAGCCGCCGCGGCCGCTGGGCGTGCCGCGCCCACAGCCAGCCGACCACCAGCACGGTGCCGAGGTATTCGAGCAGCAAGGCCACGCCGACCGGCATCCGGGCCACCGCGTTGAAGTAGAACAGCTGGCATCCGGCTACGCCAACCAGGCCGAAGGCGCCCACCCGCGGCGCGGCCCGGCGCAGCACCGTCCAGTGGCCGCGCAACTGCAGCAGCGCCGGGACCGTGAGTATGAGACCGGCCAGGGTGATCCGGGCCAGCACCGCCGCCGCCGGGCTCCACCCGGCGCCGATCAGCGACGCGGCGAACGCCCCGGACGTCCCGAACGCCGCGGCGGACAGGATGCCGAGGGACAGGCCCGTGCCGCCCCGCCGGACCCGGCCACCATCCGCAGCACGAGCACGAGCACCAGCACCACCGACACCCGCACCCGCACCAGCAGCACCACCCACACCTGCAGCACCGGCACTGTCGCCCTGGGCTGGGCGGGGCACGGCGTCGGTCCGGGCGGAAGTCACGGCGTCACTCCAGGCATGATCGGGGCCGAGGGCTGACCCGCACAGGCGCGACGGGCCGGGCATCCAGGCGAACCTATGGTAAGCAGCAAAACTCACTTACACTCATGACACTAGCCGCCGCGACTGAAAGGGGTCAAGGTGCTTTTTGCTCATGACACCGAGGTGTCCCTGGCCGCGACCGCGGCTCTGGTCAACACCGGCCGCGGTGACACCGAGGGCCTGCCGGATGAGGCCGCCCTCGACCGCTTCATCACCGAGTGGCGCTGGACCGGCCAGCGCACCCGGGACCGGGCCGAGCTCGATGCGGTCCGGCAGCTGCGGCCCCGGCTGGCCCGGCTCTGGGAGCTGTCCGAAGACGACGCGGCCGACCTGGTCAACACGCTGCTGCGGGAGGCCGGCGCGCTGCCGCAGCTGGTCAAGCACGACGGCTGGGACTATCACCTGCACGCCACGTCCTCCGATGCCCCGCTGGCCGACCGGATCGCGGTCGACGCGGCCATGGGGTTCACCGACGTCATCCGGACCGGGCAGCTGGACCGGCTGCGCCGGTGCGCCGCCGATGACTGCGACCACGTCCACGTCGACCTGTCCAAGAACCGGTCCCGGCGGTTCTGCGGCACCGCGTGCGCCAACCGGGTCAATGTGGCCGCCTACCGGACCCGCCAGGCCGCCCGCCCACCAGCCTGACCTGCCGGACGGACCATAACCTCCCGTACCGTCCCAGCCACAACTCGGCCACGGCTACCCAGGATCGGCTTGATGTGGCCGGGGGTTGCTGTCAGGCTTCAGATGGTCGTGGCCTGCGCCGGTGCCTCCAGCGGCTGGCGCCGCGCACGGCACCCCCACCGGCCGGTGTCTACCGACAGGAGTGCCATGCACCTGCCTGCCCGTTTCAGCGCCCTCGCCCTGGCCGGGGCGCTGCTCCTGGTGCCGGTCGAGGCCGCCCCCGCGCTGGCTGCCCCCGCCGCGAGAGCCGCGACGGCCGCTCCTGACCGGCTGGCGTCGGCCACCTCACCCGCGGTGGCCACCTCACCCGCTCTCGCCCGCGCCCCCCGCGGTGTGCAGGCTAAAGGAGGCGCCCTGGCCAACGCGGCCACCGGCGCGGTGCTGTGGAGCCGGGGCATGAACACCAAGCTGCCGATGGGCAGCATCACCAAGGTGATGACCGCGATCGTGGTGCTGCGGGCCGGGAACCTGCACCAGCGGATCGTGGTCCCCAAGGGCGTGGTCCCCTATGACCGCAAATATGACGCCAGCAACGCCGGACTGCGCCCCGGCGACTACCTGACCGCGCAGGAACTGCTGGAGGCCTTGCTGCTGCCCTCCGGCTGTGACGCCGCCTACGCGCTGGCCAAGGCGTACGGGCCGGGCTGGACCGCATTCATCGCCAAGATGAACTCCACCGCCCATGCGCTGGGCCTGGCGCACACTCACTTCTCGAACTTCGACGGCCTGCCCTGGCCGACCGAAACCTCCACCTACTCCACACCCCGCGACCTGATCGCGCTGGGCCGGGCGGCCATGGGATACCCGGTGCTGCGCTCCATCGTGGACCAGCGGACCTACCGCCTGGCCGCCTCGCCCCGGCATCACGCCTATGTCTGGCGGACCACCAACATGCTGCTCCGCGACTACCCGGGCGCCATCGGGATCAAGACCGGGTCCACCCGGGCCGCCGGGTACTGCCTGCTGTTCGAGGCCCGCAAGAACGGCCACGCCCTGGTGGGGGTGGTCTTGCACAGCTCCCAGAACAATGACCTGGCCAGCTTCGCCGATGCGACGAAGATCCTCGACTGGGGCTTCCGGCACGATTAGCCTGCAAGACGGTATGCCGCCCGCTAGATTCCATTCGCTGGCGGGTAGCGCAGGCGCTGTCCCGCCACCTCTGGCCGTCGGGGGGGCGCAATACTTGGGATAGCTGACGGCATTTCGGGGCAAGGGTGGCTTTCATGCGGTTCCGGTCGGGTGCGGCGATCGACCTGGGCACGGTCAACACCCTGATCTTTGTGGCCGGCCGTGGGCTGGTCATCGACGAGCCGTCCGCTATCGCGCTGGACCGGGCGACGGGGCGGGTGGCGGCCGTCGGCGAGGCCGCGGACGCGCTGGCCGGCAAGGAGCCGCAGGACGTCGAGGTGCTGCACCCGCTGCGTGACGGGGTGATCGCGGACCTCGACGCCGCGTCGGCCATGCTGCAGGGCTTCCTGCGCCGGGCCCGGCTGCGCCGGGGCCTGCTGCGGACCGCGGCGGTCGTGTGCGTACCAGGTGGCGCCACCTGGGTGGAGCGCCGGTCGCTGGCCGCCGCTCTGAGCGTGGTCCGGCCCCGCTGCACGGTCCAGCTCGTCGACGAGCCGGTGGCCGCGGCCGCGGGGGCCGGTTTCGACCTGGCCCGGGGCGCCGGCGTGTTCATCGTGGACGTGGGCGGCGGCACCACCGAGTGCGCGGTGGTGGCGGGCGGGCAGATCGTCCGGGCCCGGTCGCTGCGGCTCGGCGGCAACGCCATGGACGAGGCCATCGTGAGCACGGTCAAGGCCGAACTCGGCCTGATGCTCGGGCGCAACGCGGCGCGCAGCCTGAAGACCACGCTCGGCCTGGCCGATGACGGGACCAGCTGGATGGAAGCGGTGGGCGTGGACGCCGCGCGGCGCACCCCCCGGGTCGAGCACGTGCCCGGGCGGCTGGTGGCCCGGGCGCTGGAGCACATCGTCACGGCGATCGTGGACAGCGTGCAGGAGATGCTCTCCGACATCCCGCCCAACCTGGCCGAGGACGTGGTGCGCGGGAAGATCCGGCTGGCTGGCGGCGGCGCGCTGCTGCCCGGCCTGGCCGACCGGATCGAGGCGGCCACC
>DASQRM010000017.1:0-26268 GCA_035642895.1 Streptosporangiaceae bacterium
ATAGGTATCCGGGATGAAGTGACGGCCGAGCGGGCGGAGCAGCTCGGCGGGGGTGGACAGCTGGGGCAGGCCGTCCAGTTCCGCGGTCAGCACCTGGAGCAGCTTGGTGCCGGCCCGGTCGGGCCGCTGCGCGGCGAGCAGCGCCGCGGCCCGGCACTCGCCGACCTCGCCCACGCACTCGAACGGCTTGCTGGTGGGGGAGGTGCCGAGCAGGGACCGGAACTTGTCGGCCAGTCCGGTGCCGGCGCCGGCGTCGGTGCCGGCGTCGGCATCCGGGTCGGCACTGTCGTCGCCGTCCAGCGGCTCGTGCCCGCCGAAGATCCGCTCCAGGTCCGCGGCAGGCACGAACGGCGCCAGGATCAGGTCGATGAAGCAGCACTTGTCGCAGCGGCCGCACCAGTGGTCGAGCCGGAGCGATTTGTCGATATGAAAGGCGCGGTTACAGCTGCGGAACGTGTCGTGGTACTGGGTCAGGGCGGCGAACCGCCGGGCCACCCACAGCTCGCTGAACGGGCGCAGCGCGGAGAAGTAGGCGAAGTCCGGGCCGAGTGCCCCGGCCAGTACCTCGCGGAAGCCACCCTCGAACGCTCCGCTCTTGGAGTACTGGTGATTCACCGGCGACCCGTTCACTTCGAGGGTCGGGATCGACGCGGACCATTCGTTCGACATGACCACGGCGTCCCGGCCGTCGAGGACCGCGGCCAGCACGGCGATGGCCGAGATGATCCCGGTCACCGGGACATGGCCGTTGCGGAACCCCAGGTCGCGAGAGCGCAGCAGTTGCGGGTCGATCTCACGCTCGGCGCGGATGACGGGCAGCCCGGTGACCGCGGCGGGCCGCTCGATCGCCTCGAACCGGTCACCCGGGCGGCTCACGATGAACAGCGCGGGCTCGGCCCGGGCGCGGATCATCTCGATGGTGACGATCGAGTCGATGCCGCCGCCGAACGGCACCAGGGGCCGTCCGGCCCGGGTTGGCGGGGCCGTTGCTCCCGAAGCCCGTGTTTCCGGCGACTGGATGTGCCCAGCCCGGGCCGGGCTGGGCCGGGCCGGGCCCTCGATCTGCAGCCGGGACAGGTCCAGGCCGTTGCGGTAGCCGAACTCGGCCAGTCCGCCGGTGTAGAACGCGCGCAGGAAGGCCCGCTCGGTGTCGGTGACCGCGGTCTCGCCCAGGTCGATGACCGGCGGTGCGGCAGTCTTGTAGTAGGACACTCCGGCCAGCAGGAACACCAGCCGCGCGGCTTCGTCGACGTCTTCACGGCCCCACCGCTCCGGGGCGGCGCCGGGCACCGTGACCCGCTCGCTGAATCGGTAGTCACCGACTGAGTACCGGCAGGTCAGAAGCCCACGGGCCGGGTCGATCTGATACCCCTCGTACCGGAACGGCGGGGTGGTCACGTGTCCTCCTGAGGCCTGAGGCGGGCGACGGCGGCGAACCGGCCGCACGGGCGGGCCGCCCGGTCGCTGAAGAACAACTCCGGACCCGGGCCAGTCATGCCCGGGCCGCCGGCCACCCGGGTGGCCGTGCTCAGGCCGCTGTCGTAAATCTGGCCGTCCGGCACGCCGGACTCGCGGATCACCCGCCGGTTAGCGGCGGGCAGGTCCATCAGCCACCGTCCCGATCCGTCCGGCCGCATGATCCCGCCGGTGTTCCCGCCGAAGAACCGCTCCGCTGCCGCCGCGACCTCCGGGCCCACCTGATAGCGATCCGCCGCGACGGCGGGGCCAATCGCGACCCGCATACGTTCAGGCTGCGCGCCCAGCCCCTGCATCGCGTGCAGCGCGGCCCCGGTCACCCCGGCCACCGTGCCGCGCCAGCCTGCGTGCACGCAGGCCAGCACCTGCGCCTGCGGGTCGATCAGGATGATCGGCACGCAGTCCGCGACCAGGATGACCAGGACCGTGTCCGGGTCGGTGGTCACCAGGGCATCGGTGGACGCGATGGCGTCGTTCAGGGCGAGCGCACCGCGGCCCCGTTCGGCCGCGGACACGACCGCCACCCGCCGGCCGTGCGCCTGCTGGCAGAACACGAAGTCACCCAGGTCCGCCCCGAGCGCGGCCGCCACCCGGCGCCGGTTCACCTCCACGTCGGCGGGCTTATCGCCGACGTGCAGCCCGAGGTTGAGGGTGCCGTAGGGGCCGGCCGAGACGCCGCCGTGGCGCGTCGTCACGAACGCGTCCACGCCCAGGGCATCAAGCGACGGCCAGGCCAGCACGTCCAGGCTTCCCTGCCGGCGAAGGCCGGCCGTGGCCGATGTCGGCGCTGTCACCACGCCGCAACCCTACCTGTCCGGCCGCTGCTGCCGGCTCATCGCGCACTACGCGGGCCAGGCCAGACCGCCGTCCAGAACGCCGGCCGGCCTGGCGGAGCTCACCGAACGCGAGCGTGAGGTGCTGGCGCTGGTCGCCGAGGGGCTGTCCAACGCGGAACTCGCCCGGACGCTGCATGTGAGCCTCCCGACGGCCAAGACGCACGTGAGCCGGATCCTGACCAAGCCCGGTGCCCGGGACCGGACCCAGCTGGTCATCCTGGCCTACCAGTCAGGACTCGCCACCCAGCCCCGCGCACCGCTCATCCAGCACCTGCACCCCGGCCACCTTCCTCTCGCTGTCCAGCCAGGACGATTCAGGGTGCGCTGCCCGCGAAGCCCATCAAGATCAAAGACACTAATACCCGCGCTCACGGCGGCAACCGGGTGGCACCCGGGGACATGCAGGGCTTTCGCGTCAATCTAGTACGCGGTCTCAACCACGGGCCAAGGGGAACCGACGTCAGCGGACAGCGCACCAGCCCAGTCTCATCCACCGCGGGCAGCCCCGACAGGGGCGATCTGGATCTAGTACGCTTGCGCCGCATGCGGCCTGGGGCGAGGTAAAGACATGCGTGCGGCCGTGGTGGTCAATCCCACCAAACACGCCGATGGGGCTAAATTCCGGGCTGAAGTCACTGAGGCGATGACGGCGCACGGCTGGAGTGATCCGCTGTGGCTGGAGACCACCCCGGACGAGACCGGCCGGGGGCTGGCCGAGGCCGCGGTGGCCGAGCAGGTCGATGTCGTCCTGGCCAGCGGCGGCGACGGGACGGTCACGGCGTGCGCCGAAGGGGTCGCGGGCAGCGGCGTCCCGCTGGCCGTGCTGCCCGCCGGGACCGGCAATCTGCTGGCCCGCAACCTCGGCCTCCCGCTGGCCCTGGACGAGGCCCTGGCCGTTGCGCTGAACGGGCAGGACCGGCGGCTCGACGTGGGCAGCGCCAACGGGCACCCATTCGTGGCCATGGCCGGGATCGGCTTCGACGCCATGCTGCTGGACAGCGCCAGCGAGCCGCTCAAGAAGCGGCTGGGCTGGGTGGCCTATTCGCTCTCCGCGCTGCGTCATCTGTGGGCCCGCCCGACCCGCGCCACGCTGCGGGCCGACGGCGGCCGGGTGCTGCGCCGCCGGGCCAGCGGGATCATCATCGGCAACGTCGGCACGCTGCAGGGCGGCGTGTCCCTGCTGCCGCACGCCGAGCCGGACGACGGGGTGCTCGATCTCCTGGTGCTGACCGCCTGGGGCTGGTCCGGCTGGCTGGCCCTCACGGTGGACGTGTTCCTGCGGCGCGCCCGGACTGGCCGGGTCGTGCACAGCGAGTTCCGTGAGCTGCGGGTCCAGCTCGACCGGCCGCAGCTATGGGAACTCGACGGCGAGGTCATGGGGACCACGTGCGAGCTGGTGGTCGTGGTCCAGCCGGGCCGGCTGCTCGTCCGGGTGCCCCGCTAGCCGGTCCGCTGGTCCGGTCTTTCTCGCGTCCTGCTCTTTCTCGCGCCGCCGCAGTCGTGCCCGGTACCCGCGCTGGCCTGCGCATCTTCCTGAGGGAAAACGGTGGCTTTGCCACGGCTTGGATGCGGTGGGGGCCGCGGTGAATGGGCGGCCATCGCCTGGGTAGTGGGGAGCAGGCTGCCGCGCTGAAACCGCGCCAGCCAGCAGCACGCAGGCAATGCGGGCGACAACCAAAGGTGGCGTGAACGTGTGGAACCGACTCGAGCAGCGTGAGCTGAAGCGGGTCTCCCGCCGCATTTCTGACTACGGGGCCGGGCAGCTCCCCGCGCCGGGTCAGCCGGCGGGTACCGACCTGCTGCCCCAGATCAAGCACATCGTCGTGCTGATGATGGAGAACCACTCCTACGACAACTACCTGGGCATGCTGCGGGGCCGGGGCGAGGGGTTCCCGCTGGGCCCGGACGGCGAGCCGGAGGTGTCCAACACCGGGCTGCACGGCGAGCCGGTGCCAGCGCATCACCTGACCAGCACGGTCCAGCTGCCGGAGACGCCGTCGCAGAGCTGGCACGCCACCCACCTGCAGTGGGACGACGGGAAGCTTGATGGATTCGTCAGCGCGACCCAGCAGCTGATGCCCGATAAGGACGCCACCCGGGCCATGGGGTACTGGACCGAGGAGGACCTGCCCTTCTACTACGGGCTGGCCCGGACGTTCCCGCTGGCCGACCGCTGGTTCTCCTCCTGCCTGGGGCCCACCTTCCCCAACCGCAGGTTCCTGATCTCCGGGACCGCCAACGGGCTCATCGACGATCTGCCGCTGAACATGGCCGACTACCCCCAGCACGGGACGATCTTCGACCTGCTCAGCAAGCACGGCATCTCGTGGGTGAACTACCACCCGCTGGCCGGGGGCAAGACCGGGGTCCGGTCGGCGCTGCGGCACCGGCGCCGGATGCTGGAGCGCCGGCTGCGCTCGCTGCGCACCCTGAACCCGACCTCCCTGGCCCAGCTGGGCAAGGACATGCAGTTCACGGCGGACATCTACCCGCTCGGCATCGGCCGCTACATGCGGCACGTCCGGGGCACGCAGCAGTTCTTCACCGACGCCGACCAGGGCACGCTGCCCGCGGTCAGCCTGGTGGATCCCGATTTCAAGGACTACTCCGAGGAGAACCCGCACGACATCAGGAGGGGCGAGAGCTTCGCCTCGGAGGTCATCAACCGGGTCATGCACGGCCAGGGCTGGGCCAGCACCCTGCTGATCTGGCTCTACGACGAGCATGGCGGCTACTACGACCACGTCCCGCCGCCCCCCGCGGTGGAGCCGGACGACGTGCCCTGCCGCAGCGTGCTCAGCCACGGAACCTGGCAGCACGGGGTGCTCCGGGTGCTGGCCCCGGGGTACGTGAAGAAGGCCCAGGAGCTGGACGCCGGCCCGAGGCGCTACGACCGCTACGGCTTTCGGGTCCCGGCGGTCATGATCTCGCCGTATGCCCGCCGCGACTACGTGACCTCGCAGACCTTCGACCACACCTCGGTGCTCAAGCTGATCGAGCAGAAGTGGAACCTGCCCCCGCTGACCGCGCGGGACGCCGCCGCGGCCTCGCCGCTCGACGCCCTCGACCTGACCAGCCCGCCCGCCTTCGCCGAGCCCCCCGAGCTCCCGGAGCCTGCCCTGCGCTGGGGCTCCTGGCCGGCCGAGGTCTAGGCGGCAGGAGGACCAGCCCATGCCCGTGGAGATGCAGGACGTCAGCTCGGCCCTGGCCGAGCTCGGCCGGCTGCGGTTCGGCGAGATGAAGGTGGAGGACGCGATGCACGAGATCGTCCGCTCCACCCACGCCATCTTCGACGTGGACGGGGCCGGCCTCATGCTCGCGGACGCCGATCACCACCTGCACAACGTGGCGGTGTCCGACGACCGGCTGGCGCACCTGGAGGAGCTCCAGATCCGGCACCGCGAGGGACCGTGCATCGCGGCCTTCGAGGACAAGCAGCTCATCGGGGCCGAGGACCTGACCGAGGACTCGCGCTGGCCCCTGTTCAGCGCCGCGGCCGTGCAGCGGGGCGTTCGTGCGGTGCTGGCCAGCCCGCTGCCGTACAACCAGGACGCGGTGGGGGTGGTGGCCGTGCTGTCAGAGGACCGGCACCCCTGGTCTCCCGAGGGTGAGCTGGCCCTGCTGGCCTTCACTGACCTGGCCGCGCTGATGATCGCCAGCATGATGCAGGGCCAGGAGCAGTCCGAGCTGGCCGCCCAGCTTCAGACGGCACTGAATTCGCGGGCCATTATCGAGCAGGCGAAAGGCGTGCTGATCGGCCAGCAGGGCCTGTCCGCGCACGAGGCATATGAGCAGCTCCGTGGGCAAGCCAGGTCACAACGCCGCAAACTCACGGCCGTCTCTGCGGATGTGGTCCGGAACGCGGCAGGCCGCCGATGAAGATTTGCCATGCGTCCTCTATGCGGCATAATGGCGTCGCCGTCACGGAACCGCCGAGACTCCCGCGGTTGTCCGGAACGCCGCCGCTCGCCATTGACCGGCTCCGCTATTGCGTCGGAGTCGCTCCTCCTGGCCGCGGCCGGCCGAAACCTCCGAGCCCTCAGCTCATCGGATAACATCTCTAGGAGATCTCATGATCATTCTCGGTATCATCCTGCTCCTCATCGGCTTCATCGCCAAGATCGCGATCCTGTGGACCATCGGGATCATCGTCCTGGTCGTCGGCCTCATCCTGCTGCTGCTCGGTTCGCTCGGCCACGCGGTGGGCGGGCGCCGCCATTACTACTGACGGCACCCTTGGCTGCGCCGCGCGGCGCGGTCCCGGCAACTGACGGCCACGCCGGGCCCCGCGCCCGCGACGGTCACACACTGACGGCTCCAGCTACCCCCTCGGGGTGGCTGGAGCCGTTGTTTATCTCGCTCGGCTGGGGGTGATGACGTACCCGACTGACCTCACGCAGGTTGGCCGTGATCGTGCTGCGCACACGGTTGCTGAGGGGAAGGGGACGGGGTGGGCGCCGAGCGGGAGCGGGTGGCCGGGTTCGGGCACCTGGAGGATGGGCTGCGGCAGGCGGGCGACATCCTGCGGCTATCCGGCCCGAAGGCCCAGCAGTGACCGGGCCCGTGGCCGAGGGCGGCACCGGGGGACACCGGGCGGATCCATCCGGGCCGCTGCCCGGCACCCCGTTCCCGCTGGGCGCGACCGCCGGTCGCGGCGGCACCAACTTCGCGGTCGCCTCCGGCGTGGCCGACCGGGTTGACCTCTGCCTGTTCGACGAGACGGGCGCCGAGGACCGGGTTTCGTTGCGTGATTTTGATGCGGGAGTCTGGCATGGCTTCGTGCCCGGTATCGAGGTGGGCCAGCGGTACGGCTACCGGATTGCCGGCCCCTACGACCCGGCCCGCGGGCTGCGCTGCAACCCGGCGAAACTGCTCCTCGACCCGTACGCGAAGGCGCTGGCCGGGACGGTCACGCCCGGGCCGGAGATCGAGGGCTACGCCGCCCCGGACAGCGACGCGCCCTCGGCCGCGGACTCCGCCGCCAAGATGCCGCGCAGCCTGGTCACCAGCGAGGAGTTCGCCTGGACCGATGATGACCGGCCGGCCCGCCGCTACGAGGACACGATCATCTACGAGGCGCACGTCAAAGGCCTCACCATGCGGCACCCGGACGTGCCCCCGCCGCTGCGCGGCAGCTACGCCGGGCTGGCCCACGAGTCGGTCATCGGCCACCTGCGCGACCTGGGCGTGACCACCGTCGAACTGCTGCCGGTGCACGAGAGCGTGCCGGAGTCGTTCCTGGTCGAGCGGGGCCTGACCAACTACTGGGGCTACAACACGATCGGCTACTTCGCCCCGCATCAGGCGTATTCGGCGGCGGTCCGGGCCGGCCAGCCCGGCGGGCAGGTCGCCGAGTTCAAGGCGATGGTGAACGCGCTGCACCGGGCGGGCCTCGAGGTGCTCCTGGACGTGGTGTTCAACCACACCGCGGAGGGCAACGAACTCGGCCCCACCCTGTGCTTCCGCGGCCTGGACAATCCGGCCTACTACCGCCTGGACGATGGGGACCCGCGGCACTACTACGACACCACCGGCACCGGGAACTCGCTCAACGCCGGGGACCCGGTCACCCTCAGGCTGATCATGGACTCGCTGCGCTACTGGGTCACCCAGATGCACGTGGACGGGTTCCGCTTCGACCTGGCTCCCACGCTCGGCCGGCAGGAGGGCGGGTTCGCCCGGGTGTCGGCGTTCTTTGACCTGGTGGCGCAGGATCCGGTGGTGTCCGGACCGTGCATGACGGCTTCACCCTGCGCGACCTGGTTTCCTATAACGACAAGCACAACGAGGCCAACGGGGAAGCCAACAGCGACGGGACCACGGACAACCGGTCCTGGAACTGCGGCGCGGAGGGCCCGACCGCGGACGCGGGCGTCCAGGCCTTGCGGGCCCGGCAGTCCCGGGCCATGCTCACCACCCTGCTGCTGTCCTTCGGGGTGCCCTTGCTGCTGGGCGGCGACGAGATGGGCTGGACCCAGCTCGGCAACAACAACGCCTACTGCCAGGACAACGAGCTCACCTGGTTCGACTGGGCCCGGGCCGACCGCGAGCTGCTCGAGTTCACCCGGCGGGTCATCGCGCTGCGCAAGGCGCACCCGGTGTTCCGGCGGCGGCGCTTCCTGGCCGGGACGGACGCGGCCGACCTGCGCTGGTTCACCCCGGCGGGCAGCCCGATGAGCCCCGCCGAGTGGACCGACGACAGTTCCCTGGCCATCGCGCTCTACCTGGACGGCTCGGACGCGCCGGACCGGGCGGCGGACGGGACGCTGCTGGTTGACGACGACTTCCTGGTCCTGGTGAACCCCTGGTGGGAACCGCTCGACTTCGTGCTCGCGGACCCCCGGGCCGGGGCCGGGTGGCACGTCGAGGTGGACACGTTCGGGCCCGGATCCCTGGACCCGGGCACTCTGGCCGGCCCCGACGTGGCCGGCCGGGCCGGGGACAAGCTGACCGTGGGCCCTCGCTCGATCACCGTCCTGCGCAGCCCCCGCCCCCAGGCCTAGGGGCGGTTTCCAGCCCCGGTCATGCTGTCCGGCACCTGGACCGCGATCTCGCCGCCCAGCCGCGCCCCGGCCAGCAGTTCCAGCTCGTCGCCGCTCCAGAACCGGCCTGGGTCATACCACTGGGGCTGGCGCTCGCCGGAGAGCAGGCCCATGGACTGGTAGGTGGCCGCCACGACCTCCGCGCAGTACGCGGTCTCCAGGGCCCGGCCGGGACCTTCCAGTCCGCCCTCGGGGCTCTCGGCTAGGCCGTTTACGGGGCTCTCGGCCGGGCCGTGGCCCGGGCGGTGCGGGGTGGGCAGACGGCCGAGCAGCCACCGGCTGGCCAGGCGGGCGGTGCTGGGGAACGGGGTGCCGTCCAGCCGGGCGATGGTGCGCAGCAGCGCATCCTCCATCCCGGGCAGCGGCGGATGCTCGAGCTGGCGCAGCCACGCATGCTGGCCGTAGCGGCGCGTCCAGACCAGGACCGCGGCCCGCAGGTCGTGCAGCTGGACGCCGCGGTGCCGATTCCCCGACCAGAGGTCTTCCAGCGAGCGGCCCAGCTCGGCGTGCCACATCAGGGGCGGCAGGTCTTCGATGACGACGGACATGCCGACGTGATTGACCGGGCTGTTGGTGCCCACCCGGATGGCCCGGTCGGCCAGGGTGTGGCCACGGAACAGCCATATGTCGCCGGTCCTGGTCTGCTCCAGCGCTTTGTCCAGGGTGATGCACGCGGTGGTCGCCACGGTCGTAGCCTAGGCAGGTGCGCTGGTGGAAAGTAGCAGGATTGGCAGGCCTGGCGGGCGTGGCCGCCACCGGGGTGGTCATCGTCCGGGGCGAGCGGCGGCGCCGGGCCTACACGCCGGAGGAGGTCAGGGAGCGGCTGCACGCCCGGCTGGCCGAATCATCCCCGGACGCGCCGGCCCCCGGGTCTGAGCGGGCCCCGGGCTGAGATCAGGCCTGGTAGGTGTACAGGCACAGCCAGGAGACGGTCACCTGCCATGTGCGGACCAGCCGGAACGGCAGTCCCCGCAGCTCGGCGGGCCGTCCGGGCGACGCCACGTTGCTCTGGACGACCCAGACCCGGGTGGCGCGGCCCAGCCTGGCCGCCGCGACCGGGGCCGGCGCGCCAGCGCCGGCCATCGTGCCCGACCGGACGGCTGACTCGCCCAGCATGACATCGTGCAGCCGGATCAGGCCGTAGGGATAGGCGGCCGCGAACGTCCGCGACCCGCTCTGCGGGTAGAGCACGGCATCACCGGGCCGCTCGTACCGGGCGACGATCTGGTCCAGGCGGCGGATGTTGTCGGTGTGGCCGGACGTCCCCCGTTCGCCCAGCTGGGCCGGGAGGGCGAGCAGCACGATCAGGGCCAGCCCGGCAGGCCCGGCCACCCGCCCCGCCGCGGCCAGGCCGGTGCCGATCAGCAGGGCCGCCGCGGGCGTGCAGAACAGGATGTAGCGGAACGTGTAGGCCGGCTGGATCTGGGACGCCGCGAACAGTGTCAGCGGGGGCACGACGAGCCAGGGGAGGCACAGGGCAGGCAGCCGCACCGGCCAGTCGGCTCCGGCCCGGTGGCCCAGGGCCGCGTAGGCCAAGCCCATCCCGGTCAGCACCACCGCGGCGAGGAGCAGTCCGGCCGAGCCGACCAGGCGCCCGGTGGCCAGGACGGCGGCCGCCCCCGGCGGCCGCAGCCACCCCACCTGGCCCCGTTGCCCCCAGGCCGCCGCCATCAGCGGAAGCAGCGCCACGCAGGCGATGGTGGCCGCCTGCAGCCACCGGCGGGCCAGGGCCGGCTGCGGGCACCGGCCCCGCCAGGCGGCCACGGTCACGGCGTGGGCCGGGATGATCAGCAGGCCGAGCAAGTTCGTGAGGCCCAGGACCACCAGGCTGGCCGCGTAGCAGCGCGTCCAGCGCCCGCGCCCGCCGTCCTCGGCCAGCCGGACCAGGAAGTAACTGGCCGCGGCGCCCGCCGCGGTCTCCACCGCGAACGGCCGCGCGTCCTGGGCGAACCAGCTCACCGCGGGCAGCGCGGCGAAGGTGAGCCCGGCGGCCAGCCCGGCCCGGCCCGACACCAGGCGCCGGCCGGTCACGGTGATCAGGGCCGCCGCTGCGGCCATGGCCAGCGCCGAGGGCAGCCGAAGGGCCAGCTCACTGTGGCCGGCCAGCCGCACCTCCAGCCACATCAGCACGTAGTAGGGGCCGTGTACCACGTCCACGTGACCGAGCATGGCGATCAGGCCGGTGAAGGAACGCTGGGTCGCGGACTGGGTCGCGGCCTCGTCGCGCCAGAAGGACGGCACCTGGATCTTCCACAGGGTGACCGCCAGGGTGACCAGCGCCACGCAGGCCGGAGCCCACCGCGGCGGCCCCGCCAGGCGCCGGGACCGGGGGACTGGCCCGCCCGCGGGTGGGCGCTCCCCGGGTGGATGACCCGGACTGGGATGACCCGGACTGGGCGGGAGGGTCGGCCGGGGCGGGGCCGTGGCCGCCGGCGTGCCGACCACAGGTACCGCTAAAGCTGTAGTTGGAGGCTGACCCACGGTAAGCACCGTAGGGTCAGGCCAGCGGTCATGGCCAGGATATTGATGGGGTCTTTGCGCAATCCTGGCCTCATGACGACGAGAACTCCCAGCCTGGTGCTGGCGTCCAGCTCGCCAGCCCGGCGCCGGCTGCTCCGCGACGCCGGGCTGGCCCCGATGGTCGATGTGAGCGGCGTGGACGAGAGCTTCGACGCCGCCCTCGACACGGCCAGCGCCGTGTGCGCGCTAGCGGAACGGAAGGCGTCGGCCGTGGCTGGGCGGCACCCGGATGCGCTGGTGCTGGGCTGCGATTCCCTGCTCGACCTGGACGGCGCCGCGCTGGGCAAGCCCGCCTCACCGCAGGCGGCCGCGGCGCTGTGGCGGCGGATGTCTGGACGGCATGGCACGCTGCACACCGGGCACTGCCTGATCGACACGCGGTCGGGGCAGCGCACCGTGGCGGCCGCCAGCACCCTGGTGCGCTTCGGGACGCCGGGGGAGCAGGAGATCGCGGACTACGTGGCCACGGGCGAGCCGGGCCGGATGGCCGGCGCGTTCAGCATTGATGGCCTGGGTGCCCCGTTCGTCGAGAGCATCGATGGTGACTGGGGCACGGTGGTGGGCCTGTCCCTGCCGTTGCTGCGCCGGATGCTCGACGCGGCCGGGGTGGCCATCACCGGCCTGTGGCCGCGCCCCGCCGGGCCACTGGTCCGCCACCTCGGCGACGAGGACCGGGACTGGCTGGCCCAGGTGGTGACCGCGGCCTGGGGTCTGCCGGTCGTCAGCCTGTCCGGGGTGCACGACGTGGCGGCGCTGCCCGGCCTGGTGGCGCAGGAGGAGCCGGGCGGCGCACGGCTCGGTGTGCTGACCTATCGCGCGGACCAGCGGGGCGTGGAGGTGGTGACCCTGAACAGCCTGGCCGAGGGCCGGGGGATCGGTACCGTCCTGCTGGCCGGGGCGCGGCAGCAGGCCCGGCAGGACGGGCAGCGCCTCTGGCTGACCACCGGGAATGACAACATCCGCGCGATCGGCTTCTACCAGCGCCGCGGCATGGACCTGGTAGCCCTGCACCGCGATTTCGCCGATGAGGTGAGAAAGGTCAAGCCCTGGCTACCCGCGCAACCGGACGGCGAGATCACCTTCCGGCACGCGATCGAGCTGGAGTACGGCGGCCCACGGTGAACCGTGACCGGTGCTCACCGTGAGGACAGTACCTCGGCGATCTTCGCAGCGGCTGCGGAAGGATCCTCCGCGTCATGCAGGAGTTCCCCCCAGGACCAGCGGTAGTACCAGCGGAGGCGGCCTTTACCGTCGGTGCCGGGAGTGCAGTCGATGCTCTCCGCGAGCATGGTCGCGCCCGGGATGAAGATATGCAACGCAGCAGGGTACGTGGTCTTCACCGACGCGTGCAGCCCCTTGGTATCCAGGGCTGTGGCCAACCGGTGCAAATGGTAACTGCGTGCGTGATCCCGCGTTCCGTCCAGCATCTCCCCTGCCTTGCGTCGGTCGGCACATTGTCGCGGCGGGCGGGGTGGGTTTGTCAACCCTGACGAGAGTGATAGCCGTTATACCCGTCAGGGTGGTATGGGTCCTCAGTGTGCCCGTTCCGGTAGCGGGTGTCATCCCTGGCCCCCGGCGCGCCGGGGTAGCTACCCTCGTTCGGGTAGTCGGCGGCGGCCGGGTACGCGGGATCCTGGTACGGGTAGGCGCCCGCCGGTGCCTGCGGCGGTGCCGCAGGCGGGGCTGAGTACCACGTCGTGCCCTGCTCAGCCCGGCTGTCGGCGGCCGGCGGCCGGTCATTGACCGGGTAGCCGGGCCCGCTGCCGTGACCCGGAGCGTATGGGTCTGAGTAGGCGGCCGTCGGGCCGGTCGTGTAGCCCAGGTAGCTGTTGCCGCCGGCCGCCTGCTGGCCAGGCGGATAGGGGGGTGCGGGCGGGGGCGTGGGCGCCGTGCGCGCGGCCGGAGCCGGACTGGGCGTCGTGGCTGGCGGGGGCGTGTCGACGTAGCTGCCGTACGGGTTGCCCAGGCCCGCCTGCGCCGAGGGCGCCTCGGCGGCGGCGCTCCGGTCACTGCCCCAGCCCGGGGCCGAGGCGGCCGGGCTGGCCGGATAGCCGTTGCTGGCGGCCTGGCTCGGCGGGCTGGCCGGGGCCTGGCGGGCGGGAGCCTGGCGGTTAGGGGCCTGGCGGTTAGGGGCACTGCGCCGCCGACCCGGGCTGGTCCGCGTGCCTGGATCGGTCCGTGACGAGCCAGGGTCGGTGCGCGGCGCACCCACGTCCGGGCGGGCCGCGCCAGGGTCGGTGCGGTCAGCCTGCCCGGCCGGATAGCCGTGCCTGCCGCTCGACGGCGGGTAGCCCCGGCCGCTGTCGGGCGTCCCTGGATAGGACTCATAGCCGCCGGACGGGTCGGTGTACCGCCGATCGCCGCTATCACCCCCAGCCAGGCTGTCGCGGGCCTGGCCCGCGTAGCTGTCCCGGCCGCGGGCCGACCCGTTGCTGCGGACTGGCCCGCCCGGGTTGGTGACTGGGCCGGTGGCGTCCCGCCCGGTGGCCGGGTAGCCGCCGGAGGAGGCCGTGTAGCCGGCCGGGTACGCCCCGGCCGCGCTGGGGTACCCGTTCGGCGCGCTCGGGTAGGCCGGGCTGCCCGAACGGTCCTGCTGCGGGCCGGGGTTGCGCCTGGGGGTCCGGTAGGAGCGGCTGTCGTCCGCCCCGCCCGCGCCCCGCGCGAAGTGCGGGCTGGTCAGCGGGTCGTCATCGACCCGGGCCGAGGCAGCTTCGGGGGCTGCGGGCAGGTACGGGGCCGGGGCCACCGAGGCCGGCTCGGCGGCGGGCCGGCGGCGGGCCGGCAACCGCTCCGTGTCCGCCGAGGCCGCAGGCCGATCGGCCAGGCCAGGACGGCCAGGGTCGGTGTCGGCGCCTTCCGTCCGCCGGGGCGGGCCCTGACGGCTGCCCTCCCGCGCGGAGCGGTCGGGGCGGTCGGCAGGCGGCCGGCGGCGGGCCGGGGCCTCCGGCTCAGCGTCCGGCGCTGGCTGGGGGCGGGATGCGGCGCGCCCGGACGCCGGAGGCTGGCTGGCGGCCCGGGGTGGTTTCGCAGGCGCGGGCGCCGGGGCGGGAGCGCTGGGCTGAGCAGTGCGGGCCGTGGTCGCGAGCGGCTTGTCGGCGGACAGTTCCGCCCAGTACTGCTCGTCGGAGAGCTTGTCCCACTCCGTGCTCGGCCAGTCATCGTCATCGTCGTCGTGCCGGCCGCGCGACGCCCGACCGCGTCCCTTGGCCTGGTTCTTCGGCCGCGACTTGGCCTCGGGCGACTTGGCCTCGGTCTCCGGGATCTCCGCGCGCACCCGGGGGAACACATCAGAGTCCGCCAGGTCCGGGTCGGCGATGCGCGTGGCCGTGCGGTCCGCGCCCGAGGGGCCGGTGTCGTAGAGCGCGTTCCCGGGCCCGGTATCCGTTCCTACCGCCCCGCGCCGCGGCGCCGTGGCGGCCCGCGATGCCCGGGCTCCGACCGGCGTGGCGGGCTCGGGCGCGTCCTGGTAACGCCCGCCGCGGCGGGCCGCCGGGATGCGCTCGGTGCGCTGATCGTCGCGGGGGGCACGCTCGCCATAGCCGCGCGGTGATGGCTCGTAGCCTCGCGACTGGTCGAAACCGGCCGGCTCATACCCCCGGTCAGGGCCGCCGTAACCCCGCGGCTCGCCAGCGGGCCGCCGGGACGGCGCAGGCCCGCGCGCAGCGGACTTGTGGGCCATCCGCGGGTCCGTACGCAGACGTCCATCGCGGCCCCGGCTGCCGAGCCGGTCCCGGACGGTTTGCCGCCCGCCTGGCTCGTCGTCATCATCGCGGCGCCGTCTGGTCAGGAAAATCCCGACCACGACCGCGATGATAACGGCGACGAGGCCGATCACGAGCAGAAGCATCGCACCACCCAACAAGCCATGGCCGTATGGGCGGCGCCAGCGAGGCCAGCGCGGCCATCACGCGGGCCTTCCCCTGTATCGCTAGCGCCCCGAATCCATCCAAGGCTGAGCTACTGACCAGTCAGTGTGGCGGACCGTTTGGGCGGTGTCATGCGTTTAGGGATTTTTTTGCCAAGTCCGTTTACCTATTGTCATCGGGCGATTACGGAGTGGCGGTTGTCTGTAGCCTGCCCCGCGCGATGGCCGCTTGTGCGATGTCGTTCCAGGCGGTTTTCAGGGCCACGCCGTTCGGCAGTGAGAGTGTCCTACTAAGGGCGTAGACAGTAAACCGGTACGTGTGCCGCCCATTCACGGGGCAGGGCGGATTATATCGGTCCGTTCCTTTGCTGTTGTCGGCCTGCCGTGCGCCGGGCGGAACCTGGCCGGCCTGGATGCCCGTTGTCTGCGAGCCGATATCAAACAGGATCCAGTAGATATAGGGCCGGATCGGGGCTGAGGCATCATCGACGAGAAGGGCGAGTGATTTGGTGCCCTGCGGCGCACCGGACCAGTGCAGCGACGGATGGTGCCCCGCGCCGTCACAGGTGTAGGCGGACGGGAACAGGTGCGGGTTGAACACCTGGCTGGTCACGGTCATCTGGTTCGGGACGTCCGCCGAGATGTTCGTCGCCCCGCCGACCAGGCCACACCCGCTGACCAGGGTAAGCGCGGACATGACGGCGGCCCAGGCCCAGACGTGCCGCCACGCCCGGCGTCCCGCCCCCCGGTACCCACGTCTCTGCGGTGCACGGCTCACGTTGGCCGATGGTACGCGGTCCTGGCCCCCGTGCGGGCCAGGTGCCATCCGGATGGCCGGGGTGTTTGCGTCAAGGCTCATGGACGACAGCCGCCGGCATATGGGGCGGCGATAACGCCCGCCGGGCAGGCAACCCCATCCTCGGGGACCGGGTCATCGGTATCCGGGAAGCGGGAGACCAGGTCCGGATCGGGATCTGATTCCCTCCCGGATTCGCCGCACAAAGGCGTGCGGCCGGCCGCCTGCACCGGCGTTCCGGGCGCGGCAGGGCAGACTCCCTTGTGCGGATGGTGAACAGTGGCCCGAATCGGCACGGGCCGCAGGCGGGCGTCGCGGCCTGTGATCGCCCGGTGAAAATGATTACCCTCGGTAGCTTCGGCCTATTACCAGACGATGAATAATCGCGCGGTCCGCGGTGTCCGCTGCGGACCGCGATTAGCCCGGCGAGCCGGCCGCGCGAATCACGGCGGGATAAATCGGGAAATTGGGTGAGCGGGGCGGTTAACCCCCGCGTTCTGGCCCGGGTGGTCGCCGGAACGGCCAGGCCGGCCTGATAAATCCAGGCCGGCCACGCTACTCGGGCTGGCGTGACGTGCCGAACATGATTTCATCCCAGGACGGCACGGACGAACGGCGGGACCGGCCGCCGGCGGCCTTGCGGGCCCGGCCACGCTGCGGCACGGCCGGCTCCTGGCTCCCGGCCTCGGGCGCTGTCTCCGCGGCCTCGGCCGCCGGAACGGCCTCCGCGGCGCGGGCCGGGCGGGCTTCCGCAGCGCGCGGTGAGTGGGCTTCAGCGACGCGTGGTGAGCGTGCCTCGGCCGCCCGCGGCGCCTGGGCCTCCGCGGTGCGGGCCTGGCTCACCGCGGGCTCGGGTTCGGGCCGCCGCTCCGGGGGAGCGGGCGCGGGAGCAGGCGGCGGCGCGGCTGCGAGCCGGCTGCCGATGGGAGTGACCGTAGCCCGGGCCGGGGCCCGCGAGACGGGCGCCAGTGCGGCCAGGTCAGCCTCGGGCAGCGAGAGCCGGGCGGCGTCGTCGTCGGCCGGGGTGACGTGCCGGCGCCGTGGGTCGAACACCCACTCGGCCATGAGCGGCCGGCCGCCGATCGTGAACATCAGCTGGACCTGCCAGCTGTTGTCACCCCGCTTACGCGAGTCCCACTGGGCCTCCTCGGCGGGCACGCCGAGCTCGGCGAGCCGCTCGGCGACGATGTCGCCGAGGCGGGGCCCGGGACCGGAGTCCCCGGGCTGCCGGATGGACGCGCCCTGCGCCTCCTGCGCCCGGTACGCCCGTTCCGCCAGCACCGGGCCCTCGAAGCGGCGGACCCGCTCGATGGGCACGCCCGCGGCGTCAGCGATCTCCTCCGCGGTCTCTCCGGCACGGATCCGGTCCTGGATCTCCTTGGGTCGCAAGGGACTCTCCACTTCGATCTCGTACTGAGCGAGCCGGGAGAACTGCCCGCGCGCGACGATCCGCAGCCGGTCGTCGATCGGCAGCGAAAAGCGCCCGCCGCGCCCCGGTACCGCGAGCACGGCATAACTGCCGTCCTCGCTGACCGCGACGATGCGCAGTTCCTGCATCGGCGTCCCTTCTGCACTCGCCGGCGAGGCCGGCGAGCGTGATGCCGCGCGAGGGCGTAGCTCGGACTTCCCCCGGGGACGAGTCTGTCTGTCGCAAGCCCTCCTGGCCAGTACCGGGCCGGCATGTCCCGCAGATCACCGCAGACTATTCGCGGCCTGGCGGGTGGGTGGCCGGAACGCAGATAGTCCGCGCTGCGCAGAATGCGCGGTCCCGGCGGGCGGGGCTACCCGGCTAACAGGGCGGGAACGTTTATCTCTAGTTTGTCAGTCGGTATACTTGTTTTCATGCCCTCGCTACTGGGAACCCAGGTGCACTCAGCCGACCTCGCCGACGCGGTCTCGCGGCTCCGCCGGGCCATGCGGCGCGCCGCGCGCGCAGCTGACCCAGGGTCCGGGCTATCGGTGGCTCAGCTGGAGATGCTGTCCTGCATGGCGGAGAACCCCGGGTCGCGGCCGGGACAGCTGGCCCGGCTGCTCCGGCTCGCGCCCAGTTCGGTGGCGACCCTGTCGAACTCGCTGCGCCAGGCCGGACTGGTGACCCGGACCGGTGGTGCGGGCGACCGGCGTACCGCCAGCCTGGATCTCACCCCGGCCGGTGAGGCGGCGGTGCTGCGCTGGAAGAGCCTGAACGAACGGCTGCTCAGCCTGGCGCTCCGGGAACTGCCGCCGGACAGCCGCGTCACCCTGGTCGACGCGCTCCCCGCCCTCGCCGACCTGGCCGGCGCGGTTGATGCGCTGGCCGATGAGCCGCCGGCCACCGACCCGCTGCCCGGCTTGTCACCCCTGCCCGGCGAGACCTCCCTGGCTTAGCCCGGCCGGCCGGGGGCCGGGAATTAACCAGGCTGCCATTTCCCCGACGCCAGATTGGCCCCAGCGATTCGGCGGGCCGCGTCTTATGATTCGGCGGGCCGCGTCTTATTGAGCCGTCGGCCGAGGCCTGCGCTGCGCCAATACCGGATCGGCTCCAGCCCGCCGGGCCCCGGCCGCTGGGGACGATGTGGCCAGTGGGGTTAGCAGTCCTGGCCGCTGGTCAGGGGCCGTTCAAGTAGAGTTTTGCGCCGGGACGAGCATTTGACCGGCGGCCGAGGTGGTGATCACGTGCTCAGGCACTGGATGGGCGTCGTGTTCGCGATCGCCCTGGCCGCGGCGATCTTTGCCGGCGGCGGCTGGGGAGTCGCGCACATGACCCGGCTGGCGGCCCAGAACATCAGCCTGACCAGCATCAGCGGCCTCAGTGCCCTCGGGATCCTGCTGCTCGTCGGGCTGTTCCTGGGCATCCTCATGGTGGCACCGGTCTCGCCGCTCGCCACGGCGCTGCCCGGACTGCTCTTGCTGGCCTGGACCGGGCTGCTCGGGCTGAACGCCCAGCTCGCGACCAGGATCATCCCGCTGCGCGGCGAGGAGTACGGGGCGGGATTCCACACCATGCTGGTCAGCGGCGTGCTGGTCGTGCTGGGCGCGCTGATGATCTGCCCGGTGTTCGTCCCGTCCCGGTGGCGGAGCCGCGGCGGTGATGACGGCGAGAGCGCCGACGGTGAGGACGAGATACCGGGCCGCCCCGCCCAGACGCGCCTGCTCTCCTGACCCTCGGGCCAGGCGGCGGGCCAGGCGGCGGTGCCTGGCCCGCGCGCAGACTGCGGCCGGTGCCGCCCCGGTCAGTGAGCCGGGGTGAACTGCTCGCTCTCGGTCGACCCGCTCAGCGCGGTGGTGGACGCCTCCGGGCTGATGGCCGACGTGACCAGGTCGAAGTACCCGGTGCCGACTTCCCGCTGGTGCCGGGTGGCCGTGTACCCGCGCGCCTCCGCGGCGAACTCCGCATCCTGCACCCGGACGTAGGCGGGCATGCCCTCGGCCGCGTACCCCTGGGCGAGATCGAACATCGAGTAGTTCAGGGCGTGGAAGCCAGCCAGCGTGATGAACTGGAACTTGTAACCCATCTGGCCCAGCTCGCGCTGGAACTTCCCGATCGTGCCGTCATCGAGGTGCCGGTGCCAGTTGAACGACGGCGAGCAGTTGTAAGCCAGCATCTGATCCGGGTACCTGGCCTTGATCGCCTCCGCGAACTCCCGGGCCTCGTCCAGGTCCGGGGTGGACGTCTCCATCCACAGCAGGTCCGAGTACGGGGCGTAGGCCAGGCCGCGGGCCACACATGCGGCCATCCCGTTGCGGATCCGGTAGAAGCCCTCGGCGGTCCGGTCGCCGGTGATGAACGGCCGGTCCCGCTCGTCCACGTCGCTGGTGATCAGGGTGGCGGCGTGCGCGTCGGTGCGGGCGATGACCAGGGTGCTCACGTCGGCGACGTCAGCCGCCAGCCGGGCGGCGTTGAGCGTGCGAACGTGCTGCGAGGTCGGGATGAGCACCTTGCCGCCCAGGTGACCGCACTTCTTCTCGGAGGCCAGCTGGTCCTCCCAGTGCACGCCCGAGGCCCCCGCCGCGATCATCGACTTCATCAGCTCGAAGGCGTTCAGCACGCCGCCGAAGCCCGCTTCCGCGTCGGCCACGATCGGCGCAAGCCAGTACTGGCTTGCGGTGCCGTCCGATTCGGCCCAGGTGATCTGGTCCGCGCGCAGCAGGGCGTTATTGATCCGGCGGACCGCCTGGGGGACCGAGTTGACCGGGTACAGGCTCTGGTCCGGGTAGGTCTCGGCGGCCAGGTTCGCGTCCGCCGCGACCTGCCAGCCGGACAGGTAAATGGCCTGAAGGCCGGCCCTGACCTGCTGGACCGCCTGATTCCCGGTGACCGCACCGAGGGCCGCGATGTACTCCTCCTCGTGCAGCAAGGCCCACAGCCGCTGGGCTCCGAGCCGGGCCAGGGTGCGCTCCTCCTGGACGGATCCGCGCAGCCGGATCACGTCCTCCGCCGAATAGGTCCGGTGGGTGCCGCGCCAGCGCGGATCGGTGGCCCACTGCTGGGCCAGGCCCGCGGCCTGCTGCTGCGGCCCGCTGACCGGGCTCTTCGGTTGATGGCCGTTGCTGCTGCCGTTCGCTGTGCCCTCGAGGCGACTCTCGTTCACTGGTCCTCCTGACGTTTTGCCGTCCCCTGGGTGGTTAGTCCCGAGCCTGCGGGCCGGGTCCGGGTAAAGCTAGGGCAATCAGCCTGAATAATGCTGAAATTTCCTCTAGAGTGAAGATGTGACAGAGTTCTTGGAGAAAGAACTGTCAGGTTTTCCATCAAGTGGTCTAGACCTGACAACGTTCGGGCAGCGGCTCCGGCATCTCCGCCGTGCCCGCGGGTACACGCTGGCCGAGCTGGGCACCCGGGTGGGCCGGGCACCGTCGGCCCTGTCCCTGCTGGAGAACGGCCGCCGTGAGCCCAAGCTGTCCCTGATCGAGTCGCTGGCGGCGGCCCTGTCCGTGCCGGCCGAGGAACTGCTGCGGCACCAGCCGCCGAGCCGCCGGGCCCAGCTGGAGATCGCGGTGGAGGAGGCGCAGCGGGACCCGCTCTACGCCGACCTGGGACTGCCGCACCTGAAGGTCGGCGCCCGGGTCCCCAACGACGTGCTCGAGCACCTGGTCGCGCTGTACGGGGAGCTCCGCAGGCAGGACACCCGGCCAACCGCGACCCCGGAGGAGGCCCGGGTGGCCAACGCCGGGCTGCGCGGCGCGATGCGGGAGCGGGGCAACTACTTCGCCGAGATCGAGCACGCGGCCGGGGAGGCGCTGGACTCGGTCAGTTACCGGGGTGGCGCGCTGTCCCAGGGCGCGCTGCTGGCGATCGTCGGCCATCACGGCTTCTCGGTCAGGTACGCCCAGGACCTCCCGCGCTCCGTCCGGTCCGTCACCGACCTGCGCCACCGCCGGATCTACCTGAAGCAGGAATCCATGGGCATGCACACGCCCCGGACGATCCTGCTGCAGACCCTCGGCCACTTCGTGCTCGGTCATGCGGCGCCGCGTGACTTCGCTGACTTCCTGCGCCAGCGGGTGGAGGCGAACTACTACGCGGCGGCCGTGCTCGTGCCGGAACGCTCGGCCTCGCGGTTCCTGCGCGAGGCCAAGGAGGCCCGGGACCTGTCTGTCGAGGACCTCAGGGACGTGTTCTCGGTCTCGTATGAGATGGCGGCGCACCGGTTCACCAACCTCGTTACCCACCATCTCGACCTGACCTGCCACTTCGTCAAGAACGACGAAAGCGGCATCATCTACAAGGCGTACGAGAACGACGGGCTGGTCCTGCCCGCCGACGCCACCGGGGCAATCGAGGGGCAGCGGATGTGCCGCAAGTGGTCCGGGCGCCAGGTGTTCGCGTCGGCCGACCGGTACTCGCCGTACTACCAGTACTCGGACACCCCGGCCGGGACCTTCTGGTGCATGGCCCACGTCGACCCGGGCGCGGAGCGCGGCTCCGCCATCACGCTGGGCACCGGCTACGAGAACTCGCGGTGGTTCCGGGGCCGGGACACCACCAAGCGGACGCTTTCGCGCTGCCCGGACGGGGACTGCTGCCAGCGGCCGCCGGCCGGGCTGGCCTCCCGCTGGGAAGGGATGGCCTGGCCGTCGGCGCGGGCTCACTCGCACATCCTGTCGGCCCTGCCGACCGGGAGCTTCCCGGGGGTGGACGAGTCCGACGTGTACGAGTTCCTGGACCGGCACGACGCCGAGTAACCTGGCGGTTGGCCAGCTATCTACTCACGGGTAACTTAGTCGTGCTACTCTTCAGTAACATACGGCCCGCGCGGGACCTCCGAGGAGCATGATGACCACTGGACCTGACGCTCCCGGCGGATTCTCCCTCGAGCCCGGGCCCGACCTGCGCGACATGCGTGACTGGGTGCACGGGTTCGCCGCCGACGTGATCAGGCCGGCCGGGGCCGAGTGGGATGAGCGGGAAGAGACACCCTGGCCCATCCTGGAAGAGGCGGCCAAGATCGGCCTCTACTCGCTCGACTTCTTCTCCGCGCAGTGGCTTGAGGCGAGCGGCCTGGGTATCCCGATCGCCTTCGAGGAGCTCTTCTGGGGCGACGCGGGCATCGGGCTGTCCCTGGTCGGCAGCACCCTGGCCGCGGTCGCCGTGGCCAGCAACGGCACCCCCGAGCAGATCGGGGAGTGGCTCCCGGAGATGTTCGGCGGCCCTGGCTCGGTGAAGCTGGGGGCGTTCTGCGCCTCGGAACCGGAGGCGGGCAGCGATGTGGGGGCGATCCGCACCCGCGCCGAGTACCACGAGGCCAGCCACGAATGGACCCTCAACGGGACCAAGTCGTGGGCCACCAACGGCGGGATCGCCGACGTCCACGTGGTGGTCGCCTCGGTGGACCCCTCGCTCGGTGCCCGGGGCCAGGCCAGCTTCGTGATCCCGCCGGGCACCCCGGGACTCAGCCAGGGCCAGAAGTTCCGCAAGCACGGGGTCCGGGCCTCGCACACTGCCGAGGTGGTGCTGGATGGCGTCCGGGTGCCCGGCCGGTGCCTGGTCGGTGGCAAGGACCGGCTGGACGCAAGGCTGGACCGGGTCCGGTCCGGGGGGCGCAGCGGCGAGCAGGCCGCGATGAAGACCTTCGAGGCCTCGAGGCCGAGCGTGGCGGCCATGGCGCTGGGCGTCGGCCGGGCCGCGGTGGAATTCGCCCGGGACTACGCCACCCAGCGGGTCGCGTTCGGCCGCCCGATCGGGCAGAACCAGGCAATTGGCTTCATGCTGGCCGACATGCAGGCCGGGGTGGACGCGGCGCGGCTGCTGACCTGGCGGGCGGCCTGGATGGCCCGGCGGGGCATGGCCCTGGACGGGGCCGAGGGGTCGATGTCCAAGCTGGTCGCGGGGGAGACCGCGGTCCGGGTGACTGAGCAGGCCATCCAGATCCTGGGCGGGAACGGCTACACCCGTGACTTCCCGGTGGAACGCTGGCACCGGGACGCAAAGATCTTCACGATCTTCGAGGGCACGTCCGAGATTCAGCGCATGATCATCGGCCGGGCTGTTACCGGACTGGACGTCCGGTAACAGGAGCACGGTCGGACTGGACGTCCGGTAACGGAAGCCGGGCCGGACTGGACGTGCGATAGCGCGGATTTACCTGATGCCATGGTCGCGGCACTGCGGCTGGGTACGCTTGCCGCAATCTCGCCCGAAGCGGGGTAAGAGTTCCGCGCCCCGGCCAAGCAGGCGGCCGCCTCGTCGAAATCACAGGCGCAGGCCATGGGCGCCAACCCGGCCGCGGATGCCGCCGCTGTGACCATAAAGGCTGCGGAAGCGGCGGACAAGCAGGCCGAGGCCGATAAGCTGCGCGAGAAGCGGACCATCATCTTCTGGGCCATCGCGAGCATATGTGGCCTGGGGATCTCCGGCGGCTTCGGGTTCTTCCTCCTGCAGTCCGTCTCGACGACGCCGGTCAACTCGTTCCTCGACCTGGCCATTACCGGCCTTACCATCGGCGCAGGCACAAAACCCCTGCATGACCTCATCACCAGCATGCAGGTGAAAGCCTCGAGCGCGGCCTGACCCCGGCCGGCCGCCGCCGTCGGGCGTCCCGCTAGCTCCGGAGCTGGAAGGGCGCCAGGGTGATCTGGCCGATGTCCGGCGCGGTGTCGGAGCGAAGCGGCTGCCCGACGCCGCTGCCTGAGTAGATGACCCCGATCGTGGTGCTGTCGTAGTTGTACTGCGGGCTGGCGATCAACCGGATGGTGTTCGCGCCCGCGCGCAGCCTGACCGGGATGGTCAGATTCCAGAACTGGTTCCAGCTGAACGTATTGGCGAAGTTGACGTGGAACGCGGGCGCGCCGTTGATGCTGATGTCGGCCGGGGCGGTCATCAGGTCGGGGTTGTAGTGGTTGGCCACCACCTGCTGGTTGTTGGCGAACCGGACGTTCATCCCGTAGGTGCCGGCTGCGGGTGCGCGCACCGTGAGGGTCAGTGCGTTGGCTGTCCCGTCCGAGATTCCGGTGACGACGCCACCGTCCGCCTGGCTGTAACTGTTGTCCACGTGGGCGGTACCGGTCATGGCGCCGTCTTCCGCCTGATAGGTGACGGCGTTGGCGCCCACGGGGGGGTTCGTTGCGGCGAGGGGAGTGACGGTGAGCTTGTCGAGCGTGATCTCGCCGCCTTCGCCGGTGACGACGACCTTATTGATCCCTGCGCTCAGGTACACCCGGTCCGTCGCGGCCGACCAGCGCCCCGGATCGCCCCCGGCCAGCAGCCCGCTGAGCGGCCGCGCATTGACCGTGACGCGGGCTGATCCGGTGCTCCGGTACCGGAAGGCCAGATCGGAGTAGCCATCCGCGGCGGAGTAGACCCAGAAGTCGCGCTCTGGCCGCGGCGGATGTCGGCGGCGCCGGCGCCCGACTGGCCCTGCGGCCGGTAATCAGTCGTCGCGCCATCCAGGCTGGCCTGCTCGGCCTCGTAGCTGGCGGAGTCCTGGACCGCCGGATCGTCGAGCTGAAGATCGATCTTGTTGATGATCGCGTCGCCGTGGGTCGCGGCGCCGTTCGCGCCGGTCGTGGACAGGCTGATCTGGTGGGTGCCCGCGCTCAGGTGGACGGTCGTGTCGCCGTGGTTCCAGATCACCCAGTTGTACCCGACCGGCAGCCACACCTCCTGGGGGCTGCCGCCGTCGACGCGCGCGAAGATGTTGGTCGGGCCGGACACGTCCGAAGCGGCCGAGTTGCTCCCGTCGAACACGGACAGGTGGTAGTCACCGGTCTGCGGCACGTCCACCTTGAACGTGATGACCGTGCTCGAGCCGGTCCGCAGGCCGCCCACGTCCTGCTCGCCGGCGGTGGCGAAGCCGCCGAGGTTGCTGGGCGTGCCTTCGGTGTTGATGTTCCAGCCGGTCCCGGTCATCGTGGCCTGGGCGGCCAGGTAACTGTGCAGCCAGGTGCTGTCCACCGGGGTGGCTGAGCCGGTCCCGCCCGGCGCGAGGATGACCTCGTAGGCGTCCATCGTGGGCGGCAAGGCCGGCGTCGAGATGATGGTCCCGTTGCCCCCGTGGCCGGACGAGTCGACCGCGGTGGCGCCGCTGGCCTCGTCGAACTTGTACGACGCGACGTCGCCGGCGCCGGGCTGGCCGCCTGCGAGGGCGGAGACCTGCGCGGCGGTCAGCGCGCTGTCGTAGATCTGGAAGTCATCGACCGCCCCGTCCGGGTAGGGGTCGGCCGGGTACTGCGAGCGCCCGATCCAGTTCTGGTTCGTGTCGCCCAGGTCGGCCGGGGTGAGGGTCATGTTGTTGTTGGTACCGACCGCCGTGCCGTTGACGTAGAGGGTCCCGGTCGTGCCGGACAACGTCACCGCCACGTGCGACCACGTGTTGAGCGGCAGTTCGCCGGGGCCGTTGATCTGCTGCTCCCCGCCGCCCCCGCTGGTGGTGATGGCGAACCGCAGCGGGCCGCCGCCCGCGTTCAGGGTCAGGAACATGTAGTCGCCGGTTCCGGTACCGAAGTCGAACACCCGCGACCAGGCGGTGTTGGCCGAGGGATTGACCCAGGCCGAGATCGTGAAGTCGCTGAGGCCAGACACGATGCCGGACGGCAGGCCGACGTATTCGTCGTTGCCGCACAGGGACAGCGCGGTGCCGATCTGGCCCGGGGTCCGGGGCCCGGTGGCGTTACATGACGCGGCGTTGCCGCCCGCGCCGTCGCCCTGGTCCCCCTGGGTCACCGGAAGCGTGATCGAGCCGTCCGTGCCCACCGGCACGTCCTTGTCGAACGTCCGGGCCGGTTCGGCCGCCGCGCCGGTCATGCCGCTCCACCGGT
>DASQRM010000018.1:0-32895 GCA_035642895.1 Streptosporangiaceae bacterium
CTTTGACTGCATCGCGCTCGGCAACCTGGACCGGGCCCATACCAACGCGATCACCGCCCGGGCCGCCGCCGACGCGGCCGAGACGATGCTGCGCGCCGTGCTGGGCCGGACGGCCGAGCCGCACGAGGGCGCGGTGCCCGAGCCACGCGACTGACCGGCTACTTGGCCAGGCGGGGGAGCAGGGCAGAGGACACGATCACCCCCGCGACGGCGGCGCCCACCAGCACGGCCACGTCCAGCGCCAGGTTGGTCGGCACCCCGATGAGCAGCCCGCGGAGCGCGTCCACCTCATAGGACAGCGGGTTGACCTTGCTGATCGCCTGCAGCCAGCCCGGCATCAGGGCGGTCGGGTACAGCGCGTTGGAGCTGAAGAACAGCGGCATGGTGATCGCCTGCCCGATGCCCATCAGCCGGTCCCGGCTCAGCGCCAGGCCCGCGATCGACATCGACAGGCAGGAGAAGAACGCCGAGCCCAGTACCACCACGACCGCGGTGGCCAGCAGCTTCAGCGGGTTATGGGTCAGCGCGACGCCGAGGATGGCCGAAAGCACCACCACCGCCGCGGCCTGGACGATCGAACGCACCCCGGCGGCGAACGCCTTGCCGGTGATCAGCGCGGACCGAGGGGTAGGCGTCACCATGAGCTTGGCCAGCACCCCCGCGTCCCGTTCCCAGATGATCTGGATGCCGTAGAAGATCGACACGAACAGTGCCGACTGGGCCAGGATCCCGGGTGCGAGGTAGGCGAGATAGGAGATTCCGTTCGGCGTCCGGATGGCATGGATCCTGTTGAACGTCTCGCCGAAGATAATCAGCCAGAGGGCTGGCTGGATGGCCCGGGTGTACAGCTCCGTGCGGTCGTGCCGCAGCTTGCGCAGCTCGACCCAGCACAGCGTGACCATCCGGCTGGCCAGCTGGGCCAGGCCGACCCGCGCGCTGGGCGCGGGACCATAATCAACCGAGACGGCGGGCGGTGCGCCGGGCGCGACGGACGTCACGGATGCCTCCCTTCTCGGTGTCCTCATCCAGGGTCCCGCCGGTGAAGTGGCGGAATACCTCGTCCAGCGAGGCGTCCGGCCCGAGCAGGGCCTTCAGGTTCGCCGGGCTGTCGGTGGCCTGCACCCGGCCGCTGTGCATGAGCGAGACGCGGTCGCAGTACAGGTCGGCTTCTTCCATGTGATGCGTGGTCATCAGCACCGTCATCCCGGCCCGCTCGCGCAACCGGGTGATGTGGTCCCAGACGTCCGTGCGGGCGATCGGGTCCAGGCCCACCGTCGGCTCGTCCAGCACCAGCAGCCGGGGTGCGTTGACCAGTGCCTGCGCGAGTTCCAGCCGCCGCACCATCCCGCCTGAGTAGGTCTTCACCAGGCGCCCGGCCGGTTCGGTCAGGCCCATCGCGGCCAGCGCCTCCTCCACCAGCGCCCGCCGGCGGCTGTGTGGCACATCGAACAGCCGGGCGAACAGCTCCACGTTCTCCCGGCCGGTCAGCGACCCGTCAGCGGACAGCAGCTGCGGTACGTAGCCGATCATCCGGCGGACCCGCATGGGCTGGGAGGCAGCGTCCGCACCGAACACGCTGATCCGGCCGTCCATCGGCTTGAGCAGCGTGACCAGCATGCGGATCGTGGTCGTCTTGCCCGCCCCGTTGGGGCCGAGCAGGCCGAAGGTCTCGCCGGGCGCGATGGTCAGGTCCACATGGTCCACCGCGACATGGTCACCGAAGCGGTAGGTGACGCCGGCGCAGCTGACCGCGGGCTCGGCCACGTCGAGGCCGGGTGCGCCTCCCGGTGGCCGGGGCTCGGTGGCGGCCCCGCCGGGTTCCAGGGACTGACCCGCGATGCTCCAGCCTGGATCCAGGCTCATCGGTGCTCCATCCTCTCGATGCTCTCGGCCAGCCGGATCAAGGCGGGGACCGCGTCGGCCAGCGCGCGCCGGTCGTCCCTGGGCAGCGTGGCGAGTACTTCGCTGGCCAGCTCGGCCCGCAGGTCGCGCCACTCCTCGAGCCGCCGGCGGGCTTTCTCGGTGATGGTGAGCCGGACCGACCGGCTGTCCGGCAGCGATCGTTCGCGCTGGAGGAGGTCCTGCTCGGCCAGGCGTCCGACCAGGGTGCTGACCGTATTGGGGGCGAGACGCAGTTCGTGGGCCGCATCCGCGACGCAAATGCCGGGCCGGCTGGAGATGAGCCGGAGAAGCTCGCTCTGGGCGGTGGGCAGCGGCTCGGTGGCCCACGCGTGCCGGACTGCGCGCCGGGCGGTCCGTCGCACGGCGCTGATCGCCGCCAGCAACTCCGCCGCCTCCGCCCGGGACGGCCCTGGCGCAGACGGCGTGCCCTCCGCAGCAGAAGCGCCCTCCATGGGGACGCCGGGCGAACTGTCCATGTCGTTCACAGAGCTAACTATATTTCGTCGCTGGAGTGCCTGCCTAGTGAGTCGCACAACGGGCGTGTGGCCAATGTGGTGGATGGAGCTGGTGGTTTACGGGGACGGGTCTGGGTGGTTAGCGGCGCGGGTGGCGGATGGCGTCGTCGGCGACCTCAGCGGTCACCTCGATGGCCAGTTCGGGGGACGTTCCGAGGGCGGTGTCCGCGAGCGGGCCGGGGTCCTCGGGGCCGGGGCCCTCCGGGCCGGGGTCTTCGGGGACGCGGTCCTCCGGGACCGTGCTGCCCCGCACGGTACTGCCCTGCATGGTGTTGGCCACCGCCGTGTTGTCGTCCGCCGTGGCCTGCTCGTCGTACACGTAGCGGCCGCCGCGCAGGAGTGAGGCGCCCGCCGCGATGACCAGCACCGTGATGGCCATGCTGAACACGATGACCAGCCCGTGGTGGAACGGCCCGGCGATCAGGAGGGGGAAGAACTGCTTGCCGGTCAGGGTGGCCACGTTGCGGCTGGGCAGATGGGCCAGCACGCCGGTCGGGGCGAGCAGTTCATGGATCGGGTTGTAGCCGAGGAACGTGGCGAACAGGCTCGCCACCGGCGGGGTCTGGCCGACCTGATGGGCCAGCGCCGCGGGCACTCCCTGGGACATCAGGCCCTTGGTCAGCGTGGTGGGCAGCGTGCTGGACAGGCCCACGATCATCAGCGAGAAGAAGATGCCGATGGACAGCACGAACCCGGAGTTCTGGAAGGTGGCCAGCATGCCGGAGGCCGCCCCGCGCTGCCGGGCGGGCACGCTGCTCATGATCGCGGCCGCGTTGGGCGCGGAGAACAGGCCCATGCCCACGCCGGCCACGAAGATGAGCGTCCCGAAGGTCAGGTACTGGAAGTCCGTGGGGATCAGCAGCAGCCCGCCGAACGCGGCCGCGGACACCAGCAGGCCCCCGGACGCGAACCACCGGGCCCCGTGCCGGTCCGACAGATAGCCCGAGATAGGCCCGGCCACGACGAAACCGAACGTGAGCGGCAGCAGGTAGATGCCCGACCAGAGCGGCGTGTCCTTGTAGTTGTAGCCGTGCAGGATCAGCCAGATGCCCTGCAGCCAGATGATCAGCATGAACTGCAGGCCGCCCCGGGCGATCGAGGCGAGCAGGGTGGCCGCGTTACCCGCCGCGAACGCCCGGATCCGCAGCAGCCGCAGGTCGAACATGGGGCTTTCCACCCGTAGTTCGATGAAGCAGAACGCGACCAGCAGCACGACCCCGCCGATCAGGCCGGTCAGCACCACCGGGCTGGTCCAGCCCATCACGTGCCTGCCGTAGGGCTGGATGCCGTAGGTGATCCCGGTGAGCAGCGCGATCAGGCCGAGCGCGAAGGTCACGTTGCCGAGCCAGTCAATGCGGGACCTGGTCCTGATCCCCAGTTCCTGCAGGCTCAGATACGACCAGATGGCCCCGCCCACGCCGATCGGCACCGACACGATGAACACCAGCCGCCAGTCCACCGCGGCCAGGATGCCCCCCAGGATCAGCCCGATGAACGTGCCGGAGATCCCGGCGACCTGGTTGATGCCCATCGCGGTGCCGCGCTGGTCAGCCGGGAATGCGTCGGTCAGGATGGCGGGGGAGTTGGCCATCAGCATGGCCCCGCCGGTCGCCTGCACCACCCGCCAGCCGATCAGCCACAGCGCCCCGCCAGGCCCGGACATCGGGTCGAACGGCAGGGCCAGCGCGCCGAGCGCGAACACGGCAAAGCCCAGGTTGTACATCCGGACCCGGCCGTAGATGTCGCCGAGCCGGCCCAGCGTCACCACCAGCACCGCGGACACCACCAGATAGCCCATCAGCATCCAGAGCAGGTAGCTCACGTTGCCGGGAGTCAGCGGGTTGAGATGGATGCCGCGGAAGATGGCGGGCAGCGCGATGATGACGATGGACGCGTTGACCGTCGCGGAGAGCATGCCGAGCGTGGTGTTGGACAGCGCCACCCACTTGTACCGGCCTCCGGGCGCCTCAGCCGGTATCTGGCCGTTCGCCGATTCGCCCACGCGGCTCGTCCCCTCGCGCTGATAGTTGCCAGAGGCAAAGTAGTTGCTAGCGGCAAGCTAACAGGCTTCCCGGGCCATGCCTAGCGGGCGCAGGGAAGGGCCGGCATAGAGGGCATTGGACGCAACCCGGCGCGATCAGCCGGGGGCGGCGGAACCGGCCTCCGCGGTGCTCGCCGTCTCGCGCCGCGCGCCGCGCGCCCGGCCCGGCTCGAACCCGCCGGCCAGCGCGATGATGACCAGGGTCAGCACCAATGGCGCGGCGTACGCGGCCCGCCAGCCCGCCGAACCGCCGACCGCGCCCGCGATCCCGCCGGCGAGGGCGGCGCCCAGCACGAACCCGGCGTAATTGAACAAATTAACCCGTGAGATGGCGATGCCCGATCCGGTCGGGTCGAGTTTCGAGGTGGCCGAGAAGCACATCGGCGGCACCACGCAGAACCCCAGGCCGGTGACGGCGAACGCGGCGATGGCCAGGGCCGGGGACGGGGCCAGCACCACGCCCAGCAGGCCCAGCCCGGCGACCACGGCCCCGGTCCGGACCACCGCCGCGGCGCCGAAGCGCCGCACCGCGCGGTCGCCGAAGGCCCGGCCCACCAGCATCATCGTCTGGTAGGCCGCGAACGCCAGCGGGAGCAGCGCCTTGCCGCCGTGCTGGACCTTGGACATGTAGACCGAGCTGTAGTTGGATACGGCGGCGTCCCCGATGTACATGCAGCACATGGCCACGCCGATGAGGATGATCGGCCGCCACGGGATCCGGATGCCGGCCCGCTTCGCGGCGGCCTCCGACGGCGGCGCGACGTCGGCCGCCTTGCCGAACAGGCTGGGCCCGAAGACCAGCGCGGCGGCCAGCCCGGCGAGACCGGCGATCGTGAACGCCACGCCCAGGGACAGGCCGAGCTTCCCGGCGGCCGCGTTCCACAGCCCGCCGAGGATCCCGGCCGCGCTCCAGAAGCCGTAGAACGCGTTGATCACGCTGTACCCGTAGCGTTTCTCGGTGATCGCGCCCTGCATGTTCATGGTCGCGTCCACCGCGCCGAGGAACAGCCCGAACAGGCCCACCGAGAGATACAGCTCCGGCCTGGTGCTGGCGAACCCGATGGCCGGCAGGCTCAGGCAGACCAGTGGCTGGGCGACGCGCAGCACCGTGCCGCTGCCCACCCGGGCGGCCACCGGGCCGGAGATCACGCTGCCGACCCCGGCGATCACCGGCACGATGAGCAGGACCAGGGTGAGCTGCCCGTTGGACAGGTGGAATTTGTTCTGCAGGACCGAGACGCGGGTGACCACCACCGCGAAGCACAGGCCCTGGACGGAGAACGCGGCGCTGGTCGCTATCCGCCCGCGCCGTTCCCGACCCTGCGGATCCGTGCCGTCCAGCTCCATGTGCCGCTCCCAGGCTCGGGTCCGTGCGGTCAGGGTAGGGATCGCGCCGTCTGGGCGTCAAGGCGGCTATCGTCAAAGGGTGAGCCCCCGTGCCTAGCCCGCGTGACCTGCGCGCCTCGGACGCCGACCGGGAGCGCGTAGTGACCCTGCTCGCCCAGGCCGCCGGCGACGGCCGGATCACGCTCGAAGAGCACGCACACCGCGTGCAACGGGCCTATACCGCCCGGACTCTCGGTGATCTGGCCGGGCTGACCGAAGACCTGGCCCTGCCCGGAGCCCAGCCGCTGCGGCTGGACAACTCGCGCACGGTGACCGCCTTCTTCGCGACCGAGCGGCGCAGCGGCCGGTGGGTGGTGCCGGACCGGCTGGTGGTGACCGCGATCGGCGGCCAGATCGTGCTGGACCTGCGGGAAGCGCTGCTGCAGGGACAGCGCACCCAGATGTACGCCACCGCGCTCGGCGGCCAGGTGAACCTGCTGCTGCCGCCGGGAGTCGCGGTCATCACCCGCAACCTGGCCGAGGCGCTGCCCGGGGCCCGGCCGGAACCCCGCCCGGAGCCGGTGGTCCCGCCGGGCGCGCCCGTGATCGAGCTGCACACGCTGACGCTGCTGGGCCGCATCCACGTCCGGACGCCCCGGCCCCCCCGCCAGGGACTGTTCACCCGCCGCCCCCGCGCGTAGCCAGGCCCCGCTTAACAGGACCGCGCTTAGCAGGGACTGTCGAAGTTGATGGAGCTGTAGGCGCGCAGCTTCCAGAGCTGGTGCTCGCTGTGGATGTTGCGGATCGTGCCGGACCGGGCCCGCATGACGAGCGAGTGGGTGGCGGCCCCGCCGGCCCGGAACCGGACGCCGGCCATCAGCTCGCCGTCGGTGATTCCGGTAGCCGCGAAGAACGCGTCCTCGGACGTAACCAGGTCGTCGGTGGTCAGCACGTGGCTGAGGTCGTGGCCGGCCGCGAGGGCCTTGTCCCGCTCGGCCTCGTCCCGGGGCGCGAGGCGGGCCTGGATCACGCCGCCCAGGCACTTGATCGCGCAGGCGGTGATGATCCCCTCCGGGGTGCCGCCCACCCCCAGCAGCAGGTCCACGCCGGTGCCGTCCCGCGCCGCCATGATCGAGCCGGCCACGTCGCCGTCGGTGATCAGCTTGATCCGGGCCCCGGCCGCCCGGACCTCCGCGATGAGCCGCTCATGCCGCGGCCGGTCGAGGATGACCACGGTGACGTCCGAGGCCGAGCAGCCCTTGGCCCGGGCCACGGCCGCGATGTTGTCCGCGGCCGGGGCCTCGATGTCGACCACGTCCGCCGCGGCCGGGCCGGTCACCAGCTTGGACATATAGAAGACCGCGGAGGGGTCATACATCGACCCACGCGCGCTGACGGCCAGCACGGCGATCGCGTCCGGCATGCCGTTGGCGGTCAGCCGGGTGCCGTCGATGGGGTCCACGGCCACGTCGCAGGCCGGGCCGGTGCCGTCACCGACCTGCTCGCCGTTGAAGAGCATGGGCGCGCGGTCCTTCTCGCCCTCACCGATGACGACCACGCCGCTCATGGACACCGTGTTGATCAGTGCCCGCATCGCCTGCACCGCCGCGCCGTCTGCGCCGTTCTTGTCGCCGCGGCCGACCCAGCGGGCCGCGGCCATCGCGCCCGCCTCAGTCACCCGGGCCAGCTCCAGGGCCAGGTTGCGGTCCGGTGCGTGCGTCTCCGGCTCGGCCGTCAGGTCGACCGACCCGGGCCCGCCGGGGCCCGCTGCCTCGTTCTCGGTCATCGCAGTGACCGCCTTCCCTGGGTGGCCGTTCTTCCCCTGTGCATCTCTGGGCCAGTGCCGCGATCCTTGGTGCCTGACCAGCGGGCGTAGCCTTGTCGCCTAGGGCGACACACCCTGGGGCCAGACGTGGGGACACCCCGAACATGGGGAGTCCAAACCCTGGGGAACACTGCGTAGGCGGTGACAGGCGAATGACAACAGATGTTCCGCAGCCTACCGTGCGGCCCGCCGACCGCGGCGCGGTCACCAGGGCCGCCTTGCTGGCCGCCGCCCGCGAGGTGTTCATCTCGGCGGGCTACGCGCAGGCCGCGGTGACCGAGATCGTGACCCGGGCCGGCGCCAGCGTGGGCAGCCTCTACCATCACTTCACCGGCAAGGCTGACCTGTACATCTCACTGTTCGAGGAGTTCCATCAGGGCCAGGCGCAGCGGGCCCGGCAGGCGGCCCGCGGGGCCCGCGAGGACCACGTCACTGAGCCGCGGCAGTTGTTCCTCGCCGCGGCCCGCGCCTACCTCGACGGCTGCCTGGAGGATCGAGAGCTGTCCCGGCTGTTCGTCTCGGGGGACGCCCCACCCGGGTTCGACCTGATCATGCGCCAGCGGCTGCGCGAGTGGGCCAGCCGGAACGCGGACTTCTTCGCCCGCAGCGCCGAGCCCATCGATGAGGCGGTCGCGGTCGTGATGACCGGAGCCCTCATGCTCGCGGTGGCCGAGGTGTCCCTGGGCGAGGACGCCGCCTACGCCCGGCGGCTGGCCGACGGCGTGCTCGATGTCCTGTCCGGAGTCGGGTCCCAGGCGTGATCAGCCGGCTACGTTGATGCCGTGAGCGCCGAGGCAGAGCCCGCCGGGAAGGGCGGAGCGCAGGCGGCCGGGGATGGCCCGGCCACCGCACTCAGCTACGAGCAGGCCCGTGACCAGCTCACCGAGGTGGTCCGCCGCCTGGAGGGCGGCGGGCTGACCCTGGAGCAGTCGCTGGACCTGTGGGAACGTGGCGAGCGGCTGGCCGCTATCTGCGAACAGTGGCTGGAGGGTGCCCGGGCCCGGCTCGCCGCGGCGATGGCCGCCCGCGCCCCGGAATCCGCCGATCGCGACGCGCCTTTTTAAAATTCGCCGCAACGAAAACCGCCTCGTCCCCCGCACTCGCAGTACGCCGATGGGGCTTATCTGGCGGCCGCTGGCTCACCCATCACAGCGCGAGTTCCCGGCGTCACACCAGCCCCAAAAACATCACCAGCCATACCAGCCCCACAAACCCCAGGCCGCCGTTCGTGATCATGGGCTTACTGGGGCACTAAGCCCAGTAAGCCCATGATCACGACCCGTCAGGGCCCTTGGGGCGCGGGGACGGGGACGGCTGTGGCAGGGCGCGGGTGGAGCGGGGAGTTTAGCCGAGCGGCGCGATATGGTGCGCCGTCGGCGGCAGGCCTGAGCCGGACACCGGGCCCGCGGCGCCCGCCGTCCGGGCGGCCCGGACCGCCGCGGCGATCATGCGAGCGTAGAGCCGGGCCCCGCTGGGCTGCGGGTGCACCTCGTCCGGCCACAGCAGGCGGGTCCGGTGCTCGATAGCCGCGAACCAGTTCGCCATCACCACGTTGGGATAGCGGCGGGCCGCTGCCGCGATGACCCCGTTCACCCCCGCTTCCCAGGGGCGGGCCTCGTACGTGTTCACCAGCACCAGATCCCGGTGCGGGCCGACCGCGCGGATCAGCTGGCGCATCTGCTGGGTGGTGAACGCACCGTTGGTGCCGAGCGCGAATACCACCACCGGGCGGAGTGTCCCGGCCGCCGCGAGCCGCTGCACGATCGGCAGGCCCGCGCTGACCTGGCGGCTGACCTGCGCGTCAATAGAAATGCCGGGGAGTGCGGCCGCGACCTGGACGGCCGAGGCCAGCATGACGGAGTCGCCGATCGCGAAGACCTTGGAGCCGGACACCCGGGCTGCGGCGGGTGCCGGGGCGACGGCAGCCCGGATAGCGGTGGCCGGCGTCGCCGAAGGGCGAGCAGACGCGGTGCCGGCTGCCGGAGCGCTGGCGGACGGGGTGCCGGCCGCCGGAGCAGTGGCGGCCGGAGTGCTGGCGGACGGGGTCAGGGCGCTGGGCCCGGGCGCGGCCGCCGGGCCGGGCGCGCCCGGGCCCGCCGGGTCCTGCTGGCTGACCTTGACTCCCTGGCTGATCTGCTCGGCCAGCCCGGTCGCGGCGTGGGCGTGCAGCACCCCGTAACCCGCGGCGCCCGCCACGACCAGGGCCGCTACCACGGCGACCGCGGGGACAACGCGGGCGGGGGCGCGGTGTGCCCCAGCCGGGGATCCGATGATCACCCGGGACCAGCCGCGGACCGTGACCCGGAATCCGTTGCGGATGATGGGTTCCTCCACCCATCGCCAGGAGGCGGCGGCGAGGCCGACCGAGAGCGCCACCTCGGGCAGCCAGATCCAGTGGGCCGGGAGCTGCCGCGGGAACGCCGCATCGGCCAGCGCGATGACCGGCCAGTGCCACAGGTAGATCCCGTAGGACCTGATCCCGATCCAGCGCAGCAGGGACCCGCCCAGCGCCCAGCTGACCAGCCCCGGGCTCGCCGCGGCGAGCACCACGCCGCCGGCCGCCAGGGCCACGATCAGCAATCCGGCCGGGTAGAGCACCCGGTCCGTCCCGGCGAAGTGGCCCATCGCCCAGGCCAGCACGGCGATCCCGGCCAGGCCGATCGCGTCGGGGACCCGGCCGCCGTCACGGCTCATCGCCTGCATCCGGCGCAGCGGCCAGGTCAGCGCCAGCGCTGACCCGATGAACAGTGCCGACGCGTGCGTGTCGGTGCCGTAGTAGACCCGGGACGGGTCCGCGCCAGGGACGTAGACCAAGACCATGGCCAGGGCGGACAGTGCCGCGCCCAGCCAGGCCAGGGCGGCCCGGATGCGGCCGGATTGGCAGGTCCTGAGGATCCCGATGAGCAGCAGCGGCCAGAGCAGGTAGAACTGCTCCTCGATGGCCAGTGACCACAGGTGCTGAAGCGGCGGCGGCGGCCCGAACTGCGCGAAGTAGGAGTGGTGCGCCAGCGCCTGCCACCAGTTGCTGGAGTAGGTGACCGCGGCGAGCAGGGCGTCGCGCAACGCAGTCATCTGGGCCGGCTCGATTACGGCCGTGGCCGCGGTCACCGCGACGAGCAGGACCCCCAGGGCGGGCAGCAGCCGCCGAGCCCGCCGCGCCCAGAACCCGCGCAGGGTGAGGTGGCCGTGCCGGTTCCACTGGGCGACCAGCAAGTCGGTGATCAGGTACCCGCTGAGCACGAAAAACACGTCGACCCCGAGGAATCCCCCGGGAAATGGGGACAACTGCTCATGAAAGGCAATAACCGCGATAACGGCCAGTGCGCGCAACCCATCCAGCCCGGGCAGTCGGGTCGCGGTCTGATTGGATGTCGTGCCGTTCACGGCCTGTGTCGTCACTGTGCTGATCTCATGGTGCTGATCTCATGGTGCTGACTCATTGCGCTGACCCCCCGGCTCACAGCAATCTTCAGAGTCTTCGCCCATTCAATGCGGGGAGAAACGCCCTGGAAGGTAATAGGCGGGCAGAGATTTCCTGGTCTAAGCGACGAGCAGCCCCGCGCTGCGATCCGGACCGGTGGCCGCGGTTACCGCTCGTCCGACACCGCGGTGAGCTGGTCGTCGGCGAACCGGAGGGTGAGCCGCTCCCCGGGAGGCACCTCCGCGGCGGCGCGCACCACGCTGCCGTCGGGACGCTGCACGATGGCGTAGCCACGGCGCAGGGTGGTCGCGGGGGACAGGGCCAGCAACCGGGCCCGCACGTGGGACACGTCGTCCCCGGCGCGGTCCAGCGACGCGGACAGCCGTCGCCGGGCCCGCTCGGTGAGCCCGGTGACCAGTTCCTGGCGCCGTTCGATCTCCCGGACCGGTGAGGCCAGGGCGGGCCGGGACCGCATGTCGGCCAGCCACGCAGTCTCCCGGTCCATCCGCCCGGTGAGGTAGCGGCGGGCCCGGCCGCGCAACTGGGTGATCAGGGCGACCTGCTCGCTCACGTCCGGCACCACGCGCCGCGCGGCGTCGGTCGGTGTGGATGCGCGCACGTCCGCCACCAGATCCAGCAGGGGCGTGTCCTGCTCATGCCCGATGGCGCTGACCACCGGGGACTTCGCTGCCGCCACGGCCCGGATGAGCGTTTCGTCGGAGAACGGAAGCAGGTCCTCGATCGAGCCGCCGCCCCGGGCGATGACGATGACGTCTACCGACGGGTCGGCGTCCAGTCGGTGCAGTGCGTCCACGATTTCGCTTACCGCGTACGAACCTTGGACGGCCACCGGCTCGACCCGGAACTGGACGGCGGGCCACCGATGGGCGGAATTGCGCAGCACGTCCTTTTCGGCCGCCGAATCGCGTCCGCAGATCAGGCCGATCTTGCCGGGCAGGAACGGCAGCGGTCGCTTGCGCTCGGCCGCGAATAGCCCTTCGGCGGCCAGAGAGCGGCGGAGTCGTTCCAGCCGGGCCAGCAATTCGCCGATGCCCACGGCCCGGATTTCCGTGGCGGACAGAGAGAAAGAGCCCCGATTGGTATTGAAGTCGGGTTTCGCCCAGATCAGGACCCGGGCTCCCTCGGCGGGGGGCGGGTCGGTGGCGTCGAGAACCGTGCGCGGGCAGATCACCCGGACCGAGACCGCCGCGACCGGATCACGCAGGGTGAGGAACACCGTGCTGCCGCGCCGGGTCAGCTCGGCGATCTGGCCTTCGACCCAGACCCGGCCGAGACGGCCGATCCACTCGCTGGTCAGCCTCAGGATGGTGCGGACCGGGACCGGTGCTTCGGGTGATGTGTCGAGCGCCATGATGGTGGGCTCCGGCCGGGCCCTAGTTCCCTTCGCCGAGCTTGATGAGGCGGCGCTCGAACAAGGTGATCACGGCCGGGCGGCTCTCGTGGGAATTCTCGTAGTCGAGGAGCGTCTGGACCTGGCCAGCGTCCAGTACCCGCAACCGGGCCCGCAGTGAGGCTACCGAGAGCTGGTCGTAGTTGGGGACGGGCAGGTCCTCGCCGGGGGCCGTCGCAGGCGGGGCGGGCGCAGCTTCCTGTTGCATGGCCGGCTGGGCTGGAGCGGGTTCGGCTGGGGCGGGTTCGGCTGGGGCGGGCTCGGCTAGGGCGGGCTCGGCTAGGAGGGGCTCCTCGGCGGTGACCTCGGCCGGGGCAGGCTCATCTTCCTGCTGCATGGCGGGCTCGGCCGGGGCAGGCTCGGCGGGAGCGGGCTCATCGGGGACAGAGACGGCTGGGACAACCTCGGTAGGTGTGTACTCGGCGGACGGGGCCGGGGCATGAGCCGGTTCAGGAACGGCCGCAGTGGCCCCGGGCACGTCCTCGTCGTCCTGTTCTTCGCCCCCATCGAGCACCCTGACGTTCCCCGTCTTGTCCAGCGACCGCCACCGCGAGGTCTCCGCGTCCGGCCTGGCCGGGCTGGCTGGTTTGGCCGGAGCGGGGGGCGGCGGAGCCGGAGCCGGGGCTGGAGCGTGATCCGCCGGCCGGGTGGCCGTCGCCTCGCCGCTGCCCGAAAGCTGCTCGGCGGCCCGCGCCCGGAGCCGGTCCGCGACCAGCAGGAGCTGGCCGATGGTGGCGAATACCGTCCGCAACGCCTGCGCAGGGATTTCCTTGAGGCGGTCATTGACCTGCGGCAAAGGCATCTTGATCGTTCTCCTCGGGTATGTCCCGGTATGAGGGCTCCGGGTGCCCGCGCGACCCCACGGTGCCTGCCCGCCGGGCTTTCCGACCCCAGCGGCGCAGCACGGGTCCGTGACAGGCACAGTCGTACCAGATCGAGCATGACACTGTCACGGCCCGCCGCTGGGGGGATTGGTGCTTCCGTGGCGGTAAGCGGCGGTGACCAGTGAGCTTGGCGAGTCGCCCGGTACGGGGGTGCCGCCGTGGTATGGGGTACGGCGGGCTCAACTAGCATGGGGGACATGCCCGCGACTATCCGACGCGTACTGCTCGCCAAGCCCCGGGGTTACTGTGCGGGGGTGGACCGGGCCGTGCAGGCCGTCGAGACGGCCCTCGAACGCTACGGTGCCCCGGTCTACGTGCGTAAGCAGATCGTCCACAACACCCATGTGGTCCATGAACTCGAGACGCGCGGCGCAATCTTCGTGGATGAGGCGGAGAGCGTGCCCGAGGGCGCCGTCGTGGTCTTTTCCGCCCACGGGGTATCGCCCGAGGTGCGCGAGGAGGCGAAGCGCCGCAACCTGCGGACCATCGATGCCACCTGCCCGCTGGTCACCAAGGTGCACAACGAGGCCAAGCGGTTCGCCGCCCAGGACTTTGACATCCTCCTCATCGGCCATGAGAACCATGAGGAAGTGGTCGGCACGACCGGGGAGGCCCCGGGCCGGATTCACCTGGTAGATGGCCCCGAGGGTGGCGCTGATGTCCAGGTCCGCGACCCGGGCAAGGTGGCCTGGCTGTCACAGACCACGCTGTCCGTGGACGAGACCCTGCAGACGGTGGCGGCGCTCCGCGAGCGGTTCCCGAACCTGGCCGACCCACCTAGTGATGACATCTGCTACGCCACTCAGAACCGTCAGGTTGCGGTGAAGAAGATCGCCACCGACTCGGATGTGGTGATCGTCGTGGGGTCGGCCAATTCGTCGAACTCGGTCCGCCTGGTCGAGGTGGCCCTGGATGCCGGCGCTCCCGCGTCCTACCTGGTCGAGGACGCTGCGGCTATCGACCCGGCCTGGCTGGCCGAGGCGCGCACGGTGGGCCTGACCAGTGGGGCTTCAGTTCCCGAGGAACTGGTGAGCGGCGTGCTGGAGTACCTGGCGGAACGCGGGTTCGGCACCGTGGAGGAAGTCGAGGCGGTCGAGGAGCGGCTGGTCTTCGCGCCGCCCCCGGAGTTGCGCCGCGCTGCCAAGCGGTAGCGGCTTAGTACTAGCAGCTGAGCCCTAGCAGCTCAGCGCGAACTGCGAGGGCCGGGCCGGTAGCCTCCGTGGCTGACTGTGGCCGCTGGGCTCTCTGCACGGGGCCGGGGCAGATCAGGCCGCAACCCGTGGCGCAGTTCGGTGACGCACTGGGGCAGGCCGCGGGCCCAGGCCACAATCAGGTACAGGATGACCCCCGCGAACAGCCACGGAGCGACGTTCGCCAGGGTCAGCGCGGTTCCCTCCATCGTCGAGATGATCACGGCGCCCTGCGCGGTGAGGGCTTTGACGCAGACGAGGGCGCAGAAGAAGAGCAACGGCGGGCTCACCGCGACCGCCAGCAGGTCCCGCGGCCGGGTGTACCAGGCCGCGGCCACACTGCCGATCACGAAGCTGGCGCCGGCCAGGACGCCCCACTGAAGCCAGCTCGCCACCAGGAGGCTGACCAGGAACAGCAGGAGCATGCCCGCGATCGCCCCGCGCCCGGTCAGCGTGATCCGGCCGCGATCTGCAGTGCTGGCCCGCTCAGCGCTGGCGTGTTCAGCGCTGGCCTGGTCGCTGGTCGTGCTGCGCTGCGAGATCGTGCCCGGTGCTGCGGCCGGGTCGCGTTCCGCAGGGCCCGCGGGCCAATCGTCGCCGCGGCCAGGACCGGACGACGGATCGGCCGACCCCCAGCGGGGCCCGGAACCGGGCACATCGACCCGTCCTGGAGACCAGGAACTCGCGGTTTCCCGCGGCGCTGCGGAGCGGTCTGGTCCTGGCCGGTGCCGAGGCCAGGACGCGTCAGGCCGTGGCTGGGACACCCTGTGCTCCCTCCCCGGCGCTGCCGTGCCGATGACGGCGTCGCTGGCCACGGTACCCCGGTGCGGCGCCCGATCCGGGCGATTGACACGCCCGCACGCCCGGTTGGACCGCAGGTCCGCGAGCGGCGGGTCATGCTTAGGCCACGCGTCTGGCCGGGAGCTTTCCCGTCCGTCACCTGGCCGCCGAGCGTCCGGCCGACGGTCAGCCGGCCGGAATGTTCTCCCACAGAACTTCTTGCCCCACTAGATCTTGCTCCACGTGGGGCCGCCCGAAACGGCCAGCGCCCCGAACGCGGCGATCAGGATCCAGCCGCGGGTGGGTCGGCTTAGCTAGCTGCGCCATTTCGCCCCGGTATCGCCATCGCGGCGCCTGGTGACTCGTCCGCGCGGGCAAGCACCGGGGGGCATGGCGCGGGATGACCGGGGTCCGGGGAGTCCGGTTGCGGGGGGACGCTCAGTTCGGGGGTGGGCGGCTCCGGGCCGGCCGGTTCGGGGGTGGCCGGTTCGGAGGTGGCTGGTTCGGGGGCGGTCAGTTCTGGAGTGGCCGGTTCGGAGGCGGCCGGTTCGGAGGCGGCCAGTTCTGGAGCGGACAGCGTCCTGGTGGCCTCCTCGATGAGCGCGGGAGTCTCCAGTCCCCCCTCCACTACGCCGAGCTGATTCAGACGGCGCGCGCTGACCAGGACCCGGCTCTCCAGTGAGCCAACGGTCTGGTTGTACGTGGTGACCGCCGAGGTGAGTGCGCGGCCGAGGCGGTCCATGTTCCGCCCCAGGCCCGAGATCCGTTCGTAAAGCTCACGGCCGAGGTCGAACGCGGCCCGCGCGTTCTCGGCCAGTGCGTCCTGCTGCCACGCGTACTGGGCGGTCCGCAGCATCGTGACCAGGGTCGTGGGCGTGGCGATATGCACCTTGCGGGCCATGGCGTGCTCGAGCAGCGCGGGATCGTGCTCCAGTGCGGGGGCCAGGAACGCCTCGCCCGGGATGAACAGCACAACGAACTCCGGCGCGGGGCTGACCGTGGCCCAGTACGACTTCGCCGCGAGCCGGTCCACGTGCTCGCGCAGATGCCGGGCGTGGGCGTCCAGCCGGGCCGCCCGGACCACCTCATCCGAGGTCTCCGCCGCTTCCAGGTAGGCCGCGAGCGAGACCTTCGAGTCGACCACGATGTTCTTTCCGCCGGCCAGCCGCACCACCATGTCGGGGCGCAACACGCCCTCGGCCGTCTGCACGCTGACCTGCTCGTCGAAATCGCACCGGGGAGCCATCCCGGACAGCTCCACCACCCGGCGCAACTGCATTTCGCCCCACCGCCCGCGAGCCTCCGGCCGCCGCAGTGCGGTCACGAGCGCCTGGGTCTGGGCCCGCAGATCCTCCGAACTCTGCCGGGTGATCTTCATCTGCTCGGTCAGGGCGGCGTGGGACAGGTGCCGGGCTTCCTCGGTTTGCCGCAGCTGGTCCTCTACCTTGGCCAGGGTGTCCCGCAGCGGCTGAACCAGGTGCTCGACCGCGGCCCGGCGGGTCTCCAGCTCGCCCGCGGCCTTGGCGTTGGCGGCGCTGAGCCGGCCCTCGGCGATCTCCAGGAACATCGTGGCGCTGCGGTCGAGCGCCTGCGCCGACATGGCCTGGAAGCGCTCGGCGAGCTGGCCGTCGATCAGCGCGGCCCGCTCCTGGGCGGCGCGCTCCATGATGGCCGCCCGGTCCTGGGCGGACCGCGCGCGCTCCTCGGCGGCGCGGGCCTGCCCGGTCAGGTCGGCGGTCATGCTGGCCAGCCGGCCGCGGGCGTACAGGTAACCGAGAGCGGCGCCGACCACGCCCCCCAGCGCCAGAAGGGCGAACATCCAGAAGACGTCCATGGTCGGCCATGGTGGCAGCGGCCACTGACAGTTTCCCGTCCGACACGCCCGGCCAGCTCCCCGGCCGGCAGGCTCATCCCGTGGCCCCGGCCATCCGCCTGGCCGTGGCGAGAACGGCCCCGTGAACCGCTTTGGCGGCGAGTGCTGATTAACCGGTGACACCCACGAGGAAGGTAGTCACGTGGATAGAGATCGCGGATGAAGCCTGCGGAGCTTCTGGCCGAAGAGCTGGATGACGACTCCGTCATCGTGGAGCGCTCCTGGCGCGAGCCCGAGCAGTTCGCGGTGCTCTTCGACCGTCATGCACCGCGCATTCACCGGTATGTCGCCCGCCGGATCGGTCGTCAGGTGGCCGACGACGTGGTGGCCGAGACGTTCCTGGCGGCGTTCGCGAAGCGACGGCAGTACTGCACGGGCTACCGGGACGCCGGGCCGTGGCTGTACGGAATCGCCACCAACCTGATCGGACAGCATCGCCGCGATGAAGTGCGCCAGTTCCGGACCCGGCGAGCGGCGCTGGCCGATCTGGATGTGCCTGGCCCCGCAGACCGGGTTTCGGCTGATCTCACGGCGCGCTCGGTCCGCAGCCTGCTGGCCGCGGCCCTCGCCGAGCTGACCGCCGGAGACCCGCGACGTGGTGGTCCTGATCGCCTGGGAGCAGCTGACCTACGAGGAGACGGCCCGTGCGCTCGGCATTCCGGTGGGGACCGTCCGGTCCCGGCTGAACCGAGCCCGGGGCAGGCTTCGCCGCGCGCTCGCTGAGACAGGCAGCGCCGAGACTTTCGAGGAGATCCTGAGCAATGAATGACCTGGACTTGATCAAGGAACTGGCGCCTGACGAGCGCCTGCCCGGCGTCAGTGAGCTGGTATCGGCCCGCGGCCGGCTGGCCGCCGCGATCGCGACGGAAGGCACCGACGGGGCAGCGCAGCGAACCGCCCGGCAGACGCAGGCGCCGGGTAGGCGCGCGGCCGCCGGGCCGCCCGGCGCGCCGCGCGTCAGATCGCGGTGGTCAGCCCGGCGGCTCGTATTCGCCAGTGTCGCCGCGACGGCCATCGCTGCGGGCGTGGCGGCGGCGGCGCTGATCGTCGTGCCTGGCCACGACGGGCAGCCAGGCAGCAGATCTGCCGTGGTGCCCGGCGGGGTCACGAACGGGGCCAGCCTGACCGCGGCGCAGTTCCTGGGCGCGGCCGCCCGAGCCGCGCTGCGGCAGCCCGCCGGAGCGCCTCGCCCCGGCCAATGGGTCTACAGCGAGACCGAGGGACCGACCGGGGCCAAGACGCAGCTCTGGCTGCCGGCCGACGGCAGCCGCAACGGGCTGGTTCATCCCTCGCAAGGAGCGGGCCAGTATCCCGCCTGCACGATCGCCCAGGCCGAGACCAAGCACTGCCGGCCGGACGCCGGCTACTTCCCGGACATGCCGACCAACCCAAGCGGCTCTTCGCTTACCTGGACAAAGTCCAGATCGCCTCCGACAGCGCTCAGCCCGGTGAGGGCGGATCCTGGCTGGCCAACCAGCTCGCCAAGGGAGTCTTCGTGCTCATGCAGCAGAGTTACCTGCGGCCCGCGCAGCGGGCGGCCCTGTATGAGCTCATGGCGGATACCCCCGGCTTCACGATCGTCCCGCACGTGCGGGACGCGATCGGGCGCGTCGGCGTGGCCGTTGAGTGGACGTTCGAGGGTGGTAGAGGTGCGGTCATCTTCGAACCCGGGACCTACGAGTTTCTGGGCGTCAGGACGTGGGCTGTGGCTTCGTTCCACGGACCGGGCGCCCACCAGTACGACGGCGACGCACTGATCAAGCTCGCGATCGTCGACCGGGTGGGCCAGCTGCCCTAGTCCCCGCCCGCCGGGCTGCCGCCACCCGGGCGCGGCGGCAGCCCGGCAGGTCTACCCGGCGATCCGCTCTAGACTCGCGCAGGTGAGTCTTTCGATCGGCATCGTCGGCCTGCCCAACGTCGGCAAGTCCACCTTGTTCAACGCGCTGACGAGGGCCAGCGCGCTGGCCTCCAACTACCCCTTCGCAACGATCGAGCCGAATGTCGGGATCGTCGGCATCCCCGATCCGCGGCTCGCCGTGCTGGCCGCGCTCTACGACTCGGCCCGGATCGTGCCCGCCACCGCACGATTCGTGGATATCGCGGGCCTGGTCCGCGGGGCGTCCCAGGGGCAGGGCCTGGGCAACCAGTTCCTCGCGCACATCCGCGAGACCGATGCGATCTGCCAGGTGGTCCGGGTGTTCGCCGACCCCGATGTGAGTCACGTAGACGGCGACGTCTCGCCTGGGCGCGACATCGACACCGTGGCTACCGAACTGATCCTGGCCGACCTCCAGACCCTGGAAAAGGCAGTACCACGTCTCGTTAAGGAAGCGAAATTTGCCAGGAACCCGGAGCGCCAGCGGGCAGCTGATGCCGCGGCCGCCGCGCAGCAACTGCTCGATGGCGGCACGACGCTGTTCGCGGGAGCGGCCGGGGCTGGGATCGACCTCGCTGACCTGCGCGATCTCCATCTGCTGACCGCCAAGCCCTTCCTGTACGTGTTCAACATGGACGAGGCCGGCCTGGCGGATGAGGACCTGCGGGGCAAGCTGGCCGCGCAGGTCGCCCCGGCCCAGGTGATCTTCCTGGATGTGAAGACCGAAGCGGAGCTGGCCGAACTGCCCGAGGACGAAGTGGCGGAAATGGCCGCCGAGCTCGGGATGGGGGAGCCGGGACTGAACCGCCTCGCGCACGCGGGGTTCAGCGCCCTGGGCCTGATGACCTTCCTGACCGCAGGGCCGAAAGAGGTCCGGGCCTGGGAGATCCGGGTCGGGGCGACCGCCCCCGAAGCGGCCGGCGTCATCCACACCGACTTCCAGCGCGGCTTCATCAAGGCCGAGGTGGTGGCGTTCGATGACCTGGTGGCCGCTGGCTCGCTCACCGCAGCCCGCGCAGCCGGCAAGGTTCGCATGGAGGGCAAGGACTACGTGATGCGCGACGGCGACGTCGTCGAGTTCCGCTTCAACGTCTAACCATCGTGAAGGCTGGACCGCCAGCGGAGTTCTCGGCGGCCTTGACGACGGCGATCCTGAGCATGTGTTCTTTCACGACGCCGTGCCGTCGTGAAGCGCTGCGGGAATTGTCACCTCTGGGTGAGACGGTCGGGTCATGACGAACCGCGAGGACCTCGATATAACCCAGCTCACCCGCCCAGGGGAGGCCTATCCAGCGGTGAGGCAGGAGCTGACCGCATGCTGGGTAGCGGTCACGAACGCCGGCGGCGCGGCGGGATTCCCGTTTCCCCCAGTCGACGGAAGTCACGCCCGGCCGGCAGTCGATGCCCTTGCGGGCCGCCTCAACCCAAGCCAGAGCCGGATACTGCTTGCCCGTGTCGGCGGCGCCCTCGCGGGCTGGGTGGCCCTCAGCCGCGACCTCAGCCCTCTCATCGCGCACTGGGGTGTGGTCAGCCACTTGCAGACGCAGCTCGTGCGCCGGAACGCAGGCATCGGATCGGCCCTGATGAGCCGGCTCAGGGAAGTTGCCCGTGACGAGATGGGCCTGGAGCAGCTCCACCTGGCGGTGCGCGGCGGAATGGGCCTCGAAGGCTTTTACGGCCGGCTCGGCTGGTAGGTAACAGGCCGCTGGCCCGGCAAGCTCCGGTTCGTCCCCGACGACACCAGAGACGAGATCCTGATGATCCTCGCGCCGCTGTGACCATAGGGAACGCGGTCAAGTTGGAAGCCATCGAACATGAGCCACGCCTCCCCCGCTGGGTCCGCGCTGACCATCGTTGTGGTGATGGGGGCACGGCCCGCTGATCGGCTATTAGCGCTGCCGATTCGCGCTGAGTCCGTCGAGGATCAGTCCGAGCATAGCCTGGGATCGATCTTGTGGCCCGGATGCGGCCCGCCAAAGGGCGCCGGTGAGCTGGAGGAAGTCACCGGGATCGGCGTCTTGCCGGATAGTGCCGTCGCGTTGGCCCGCCTCCAAGAGCTGCGTGATGGCGGCGATCACCGGGCCGTAGGTCTGTTCGGTGATCGACCGGTGTGCACCGGGGCTGAGCGCGTCACCGAGACCGTGCTTTCTCCGCATGGCATCCACCAAGTCGGTGGTCCAGCGCCGTAGCGCCTCCAGCGGCGGCAATGTGGCTAGCAGTCCGGAGACCGAATCGATGAGCTGGTCGATGTCGAGCTGGTAGACGGCCAGGACGAGCGCTTCGCGGGTCGGGTAGTTGCGGTACAAGGTGCCGGGCCCGACCCCGGCCCGCTGGGCGATCTGGTTCATCGATGTGCCGCCGTCCTCGGCCAGGGCCTGGCGGGCGGCTTCCAGGATGCGGGCCCGGTTCTCGCGGGCGTCAATGCGGACCGTTCCAACCCCCTCGTTGCTATCCGGAGAGTTCTCCACTACTGTAATCGGAGAACTCTCCACATACGCTAGAGGAGACCATGCGCTATATCAAGCTCGGCACCACCGGTCTGGACGTGTCCCCGGTTGCCATCGGCGCGATGACCTACGGCGACCCCGGCCGCGGTCACCCGGTCTGGTCGCTGGACGAGGAGACCAGCCGCCCGCTCATCAGGCACGCCCTTGAGGCCGGCATCAACTTCTTCGACACCGCCAACCTGTATTCCTACGGCTCCAGCGAGGAGATCCTCGGCCGCGCGCTCCGTGATTTCGCAGACCGGGACGAGGTCGTGATCGCCACGAAGCTGCGCCACCCGATGCGGCCGGGACCGAACGGGAGGGGACTGTCCCGCAAGGCGGTCATGACCGAGATCGACCACAGCCTCCGGAGGCTCGGCACCGACTACATCGACCTGTACCAGATTCACCGCAACGACCACGCCACGCCGCTGGAGGAAACCCTTGAGGCCCTGCACGATCTGTTCAAGGCGGGCAAGGTCCGGTATGTCGGCGCGTCCTCGATGCACGCCTGGGAGTTCGCCAAGGCCCTGCACCTGCAACGCCGGCACGGCTGGGCTCGGTTCGTGTCCATGCAGGACCACTACAACCTGCTCGCCCGGGAGGAGGAACGCGAGATGATCCCGCTCTGCCTGGACGAGGGAGTCGGCACGGTCATCTGGAGCCCGCTCGCCCGCGGTCGGCTGGCCCGTCCCTGGCAGGCGGCCAAGTCGACGGCACGGGCCGAGACGGACGGGGGCTATGCGGACACGCTCTACAGCCCTCGCACCGCTGACAGCGACCACGTAATCATCGACGCTGTCGGCGCGATCGCGACCAGACGCGGCGTTACCCGAGCCCAAGTCGCCCTGGCCTGGCTGCACAGCAAGCCGGTCGTCGTCGCGCCGCTCGTCGGCGCAAACACGCCCTCCCAGATCGACGACGCGGTCGCTTCGCTCGAGATCGAACTCGACGCCGAGGAACTCGCCGCCCTTGAAGGGCCATACACGCCCCGCCACGACTTCCAGGGCATCTCCGACGAAGCTGAGCTGCAAAAGATCAGGGACCAGATACCGGGGTACGCCGACACGTAGGACGTGGACTCTTCCTGCAGGACGATGATGTCGTTGAGTTACGCTTCAACGTCTAGCGCCCTGCGGAGTGCCGTGATGGCGGATGCGCTGTTCGAGGAACCGCGGCTGGCCGGAGTCTACGATCCCCTCGATCCTGACCGCGACGACCTCGTGGTATACGCGGCCATCGCCGAGGAGTTCGGGGCCCGCAGTGTCCTCGACATCGGGTGCGGCACAGGCACCTTTGCCTGCCTTCTCGCGGGCCGTGGCGTCGACGTCGTGGGCGTGGACCCGGCGGGTGCCTCGCTTGATGTGGCCCGGGCCAAGCCGGGTGCCGGGCGGGTGCGCTGGCTGCGGTGCGACGCGGCCGGCCTGCCTCCGCTCCAGGTCGAGCTCGCGTCGATGACGGGGAACGTCGCCCAGGTCTTCCTCACCAATACGGAGTGGGACGCAGCCCTGCGGAGCGCTCATGCCGCTCTCCGGCCTGGCGGGCGCCTGGTCTTCGAGACCCGTAATCCGGCCGCGCGGGCGTGGCGCGAATGGAATCGCGCCGGCTCGCTGACGCGGGCCGTCGTTCCGGGGGTTGGCGCAGTTCAGTCGTGGTCCGAGGTGACCGACATCCACGGTGACCTGGTGTCCTTCCGGTCGATCTTCGTGTTCGAGGCGGACGGCGCGACCCTGACCTCGGAGTCGACGCTGCGCTTCCGGCCGCGCGATGAGGTTGCCGATTCCCTGATGGCGGCCGGTTTCGTGGTGGACGATTTGCGTGACGCACCCGACCGGCCCGGTCGGGAGCTGGTCTTCGTGGCGCGGCGTCCGGGCTGAGCCGCCATCTCCGCAGGTGATTCCCAGAGCCGCCCGGCCGCTAATCCGGTGTACGGCAGTGGTCTTGTGGGTGAGCAGTGAGATTCGTGCCTTCTGGGGCTCGATTAGCCGGATGATTTGCCGACGCTAAGGCCTGGGAGAGTGGCGTATTAGCGAGCATGAAGGCGCACCGCTGGCCGGCAATCGTGCGGACCACTCCGGCAGAGGCTAGACGTCAACACGGGCCAGATGCCCGTGCGACACGGGCGCTGCGGTGCTCGCCCGGGGCTCCAGATACCGCTAAGATGCCTCGTAAGGCATCGGGTGCAACTATTTTCCCCTGGGTTGCGGGGCACGCAGACAGCTGTCAACCGAGAGTTCCTGGCAAACCTGCGTATCGACATCGTCGCAGGTCAGAGACCCGCGATGGCAATCGTGGTGCTCTCACACTGGTCAATGGGCGGTTTGTTTGCCCGTGCACCGGGCAGTGGGCCTCGCGAAAGGGGCTCCCGGGTCGGCGGGTTATGGCGCAGAATAGGGCGATAGACGGCATAGGAAGGCACCGCAACTCTTTGCTGCGCGTGCGCAGGAACGGGCGGAGGTGCGATGGTTCGCCGGTCAACCGTTGATCGCAGTCCGCATTTGGCTGAGCACGGACTGGACTACGAAGCGGGGACCGAGTATTCCGGACGCGATCAGACCAAGCGCTCGCGTTCGGGGCGAACCTGGGGCGGAGCGGGCGGCCGCTGGCTCGTCTGGACCTTCCGCGGGATCGCCTGGGCCGTCCTGCTGCTGATCGGTTACCGCGGCGTGGTCGCGATCTTGTCGAACGAATCTGGCTCGGCGCAGCCGGCTCCGGTTGCCTCGGCCCCGGCGGCCAGCGGGTTCCCGGTGACCCTGGCGGATGCTTACGCCCTCCAGTTCGGGCAGGTGTACCTGAACTACAGTCCGCACGACGCCGGGCAGCGCGCGGCCCAGCTCGGCGCCTTCCTGCCCAGCGGATCGGACCCGCAGCTGGGCTGGAATGGCCAGGGCACCTCGCTCCTGCAGTCCGAGCAGGTGGCCACCACTGACGTGCAAGACGCTCATCACGCCGTGGTGACGCTCCTGGCCCGGGTGAACGGCCAGCTGATGCAGCTGGGGGTGCCGGTCTACGCGTCTTCGGACGGGCTCGTCGTGTCCAGCGCGCCCGCCTGGCTTCCCGCGCCCGGGCGGGCTACCCTGCCCTCGCCCGCGAATGCTGATTCTGACTCAGCCACCCAGGCCGTGCTGACGAACCAGCTGCCGGCGTTCTTCCAGGCGTACGCCAGCGGTAATCAGGTGACGCTGGGCCGTTTCCTGGCCCCCGGCACGACGCTGACCGGGCTTAAGGGTGCGGTGGATTATCGCTCCATAGCTGCCATCAGCGTCCCACCTGGCGGCACGACCCGCCATATCATTGCGACCGTCGTCTGGAGCGTTCCGGCCAGGACCTCCGCGGGTCAGATCACCAAGGGCGGGGCGGCTGCCCAGCTCCAGATGAGCTATGCGCTCACCGTCGTGAAGCAAAACGGGACCTGGTACGTCAGGGACATCAGTGCAGCAACAGAGTCACCGGGGCCGCCGTGACCGCACTACGAAGGCCGCACGCCCCCGCCCGGCCAGGCGTGATCCCCCATAACCCGGAGTAGACCGATGTCGTTCCAATCGCTGATCATCGCGGCCCCGTCGTCGCTCAGCACTACGGGTCTCGTGAACTACTTGCAGGGGCTTTTCGGGCCGCTGTTCCTTGGGATCGTCGGGATCGTCGCCCTCTTCTTCTTGTTTACTAGGGAAATCATCCGGTTTGTGCAGTTCCTTGTGCTCGCCGTCGCGATCGCGGTGATCTTCTACACCCCGAGCATCGTGCAGACGCTCGCTCAGGGCATCGCGAACGCGCTCGGCGTCCACTGATCTCCGCCCAGGCCGGAAGGAGAGCACCCGGTGGACCTGCCCACCTACACCAGCATCTGGCGCATCGAAAAGCGGCTCTACAAGCTGTATGACTTCAGGCTGCCGATGCCGGTGCCGGTTGGCCAGATTGCCGTGTTCGCGGCGATCACGGTCCCGTACGTGATCCTCCTGACCATCCTCGGGCTTCCCTTCAACCACACACTGTTCTGGCTGTATGTGCTGCCGCCAGCCGTGATCACGTGGCTGGCCACGCGGCCCGTGCTGGAAAGCAAACGGCTCCCTGAACTGGTCATTTCGCAGGTCCGCTACCTGGGAGAGCCAGGTACCTGGTGCCGGATGGCTCCGCTGGCGGAGAAAGACGACGTCGTGGTGGTCGGCAAGGTCTGGCGCCGGGACTCCGAACTCCAGCGGTCGCCCGCCGAGGCCCCGGCCCTGGCTCCGGACGCCACCCCCGCCCCCGCCCGGCGTCCGGCCCGGGTTCGTCCGGCGGCAGCGCGCAAAGCCGCTGCGGCCTCCGCCGCTCAGGCCACCTCGGCCGGCCAGCCGACCCGGGTGCCGCGCGCCGCTCCGGCACCGCGGCTGCGCCGGCCAGCAGAAAAGCAGGGCGGACCGCCGCAGTGGGCTGCTGGCGCTCGTGGCCCGATGGGGCTGACACCCGCCGTGGCCAAGGAGGCCGCGCCGGCCGTGGCGGCCGAGACAGCACCGGCCGAGATCGGCCACGACGACTGGCAGGGCCCGGTGCGGCCGGCCGCCGGACTGGACAGCCAGGCTGCGCCAGTGGGCCGGCCTGGTCCGGTGGGCCGGCCTGGTCCGGTGGGCCGGCCCGGGCCGGTGGGCCGCCATGCCGCCAGGCCCACTTTTACCGCCAGCGTGCCGGGCCTCGGCCCGGGGGACGAGGAAAGCAGTACCAGGCACGTTCGTCCCGAGGGTGCGGCCCGGCCATCCGGCGCAGCCTGGCCGGTTAAGGACCCGCACGCCCCGGCCAACGCTCCAGCGCCCGGGAACGGGGCGTCGGCCAGGCCGTCCTGGACTACTCCCGGGCCACCGGCCCCGGCGCCTCCCGCTTTCGGGGACGTGGGGGGCCCCGCGAGGTCAGCAGGACCGGCGGTGCCTGCGGTGCCGGGCGGGCCGGCCACGGCGGATCCCGTACCGGTGGGGCCGGCCACGGCAGATCCCGTGCCGGCTGCGGGCGATCCGGTCCCGGCAGGGACAGATCCGGTCCCGGCGGCAGCGGATCGGGTCCCGGGGATGGCGGCGTCACTGGCCGGGCCAGATACGGCTACCCCGAGCGGGCCGGATACGGCTGCGCTGACTGGGCCAGACGCGGCTGCGCCGACCGGGTCGGAGACGGCTGCGCCCGCGCCTCCCGCCGGGCCCGTGGTGAGCGGGCCAGCGGGTTGGGACCGGCAGGAGCCAGCGGCTGATGCGTCCGCAGGGCCGGTGGCCGAGGCCGCGCCGGGGCCCGGGACGGATGTTGGGATGGGGATGGCTGCAGCTGCTCCGCCGCCTGCTGCCCCGCCTGCGCTCCCGGTGCCGGCGCCACGCGTCCCTGGGCCGGCCGGATTCTTCATTGGGATGGATCCGCCCGAGGTGACCGAGGAGCGGCCGGCCCAGGATGAGCCGGCCGTGGATGATGAGCCGGCTGTGGATCGGCTCACCCAGGACCAGCCTTTCGCGGACGAGCCGGCCGCCCAGGAGGTGGCCGCCCAGGAGGTGGCCGAGGACGGCCGGGCTGAGCCCGAGGCTCCTCAAGACGACCCCCTCGCGGACGAGCCGGCCGTCCAGGAGGTGGCTGAGCCTGAGCGGGCTGAGCCTGAGCGGGCTGAGTCTGAGCTGGCTGAGCCCGCGGCAACTGAACCTGAGGTAGCTGAACCTGAGGTAGCTGAGCCACTGGCGCAGGCGCCGGCTCGGGAGGCGCCCGCCGCGCCAGAGGAAGACTGGCCAGACGAAGACGTCGCAGACGAAGAGGGAGCAGACGCATACCGGCCCGGCGAGGACCTGCCGGCCGAGGACCTGCCGGCCGAGGACGCACCACCCGAGGACGGCCCGCCCGAGGCGCCGGCCAGTCCCTGGGCCCCGCCCATCGTTGTGGTCCGGGGCGGCTCCAGCGCCCGGCCGACCATGGTGGAACGGGCGCTGAGCGGCCCGGGGCAGCACCGGGCCGGCAGCAACTGGCGGGAGCACGTGCGGGTCGTCCCGGGCGGTCACGGGCCCGGCCGTCCGGACATGGAACGGCGTGACCGCGAGCGGGTATTGCTGCCGATCCATGGCCCCCGGCTGATCGTGGTGCTGGGCTGCACCGTCGGCGCCGGCCAGTCGGTGACCACGCTGATGCTCGCCGACGTGCTGGCCACCCTCCGCGGGGAGCCGGTTGCGGCGCTCGACCTCAACCCAGGACAGACCTCCCTGGCCGGCCTGGCCCGCACCTCTCCGGCGGCCACCGCGCGCGGCCTGCTGGGTGGATCCGCGCCCATCGTGCCGGACCAGCGGGGCCGGGGGCGCCTGGACCTCATCGCGCACGACTCCGCTCCCGACGGCGGGCCAGCGCTCGCCGATGAGGAGTACGCGCGGGTACTCGAGGTCCTGACGTCCCGCTACCCGCTAACCCTGGCCGACCCCGGCGCCTCGGCGGTGGCCCGCGTCCTGTCCACGGCCGACCAGCTCGTGCTGGTCGCACCGGCCAGCGCCGACGCGTCCCGGGCGGTCGCGATGACGATGGAGTGGCTGGACGGGCACGGCTACGGGGAACTGTGCACCGAGGCGATCACGGTCATCAACGGGGTGAGCAAGCGCAGCATGACCCATGTCGAGCAGGCTGAACTCGTCGTCCGCGGCCGTTGCCGGGCCATCGTGCGAGTGCCCTGGGATGACCACCTGGGTGCGCCGCCTTCCGAGCAGGGGATCAGCGACGCGGCCGCCAACGCGGAATCGCGCTTCACGCAGCTCCGGCCGCAGGTGCAGCTGGCCTACACGGCGCTCGCCGGAGTGCTGGTCTCCTCGCTGGCCATCGAGGGCAGCACGACTGCCCCGCCCGGCGCCTCCGGGCCGCCCGACGGCGCGCCGAATCGATGGGCCGCCCGGTGAGCGCCCGGACGGGAGGACGGTCCCGGCTGTCCCTGCGCTACTTCGATGACCACATCCTGCTCACCGAGACGCACGCCTGGGCTTACTACCGGCTGCCGACCCAGCCATATGAGTTCACCACGCCCCTGGACCGGGAGGCCCTGGCCACCAACATCACCGTCGCGCTGGCCGCGATCAGGATGCCGGACGCCGAAGTCCACCTGCGCATCGTGCACCGTTCCTACCCGGCCGCGGAGTGGGCCGCTCAGCTGGACGCCACGTCGGACGGCGGGCCGGGCTGGCGGAACTACCTGGATGAGATGTACCGGCACGTCTGGGCGAAGGATTTCTGGGCCAAAGAGGTCTACCTGGGCGTCCGGCTAGGGCAGCGCGGCATGCGGGCGCAGCTGGGTGGCGGGGTGTTCGCCCAGTTCCTCAGCACCTACCGGGCCGGCGAGCAGGCGATGGGCCTGGATGATGAGGCGATCGGCGGCGCTGAGATCAGCCGCTGGACGGACCACGCCGAGCGGCTGGGCCGGGCCCTGGGGGCCAGTGCGCTCGCCGCGCGGCACGCTACGAGCGACGAGATCGCCTGGCTGGTCCGGCACACGCTGATGGGCAGCGCAGGTGACCCGCGCCCGTCCGCGGTCCGGCGCCGCCGGTGGGGAGCCGGCGAGATCGAGTCCCTCTACGAGGGTCAGGTACACAACGGCCGCACCCTGCTGCACCTGGAGAACCCGGAGGGGGAGTCGTTCGAGGCCTTCCTGTCCTTCTCCCGGTTCCCCGACGTGATGTCGTTCCCGGACGGGGAGCCCTGGCTGCACTTCGCAGACTCGCTGCCGTTCCCGGTGGAGGTCAGTTCCCGGATGCGGCTGATCCCGCCGGCCAAGGCCAGCAAGGACGTCGGCCGGCGGCTCGCGCACGCCCGGGACATGGACGCGCACATCCGGGAAGCCGGGGTGGACGCCCCGATCGCCCTGGCCGAGCAGATCGCCTCGGCCCGGATGCTCGAGCACGGCATCACTAAGGAACGGCTGCCCTTCGTCTACGGCTGGCACCGGCTCGTGGTGTCCGCACCGACGAGGGAACTGTGCCAGCGCCGGGTAGAGGCCGTCGTCGAGCACTACCGGGACATGGGCATCGACGTGGTCAACTCCACCGGCGACCAGTTCTCCCTGCTCCGCGAGTCGCTGCCCGGGGACCGGGTCCGGCTCAGCTCCTATGTGCAGCGCCAGCCGCTCTACACGATCGCAGGCGGGGTGCCGACTGCCACCGTGGACCTGGGTGACCGGCCTGGTAGCGGGCAGGGCTGGGTCGGCCCGTACATCGGCGAGACACTCGGCCGGGCCCGCTCGGTAGTCCATTTCGATCCGCTCCTGGCCGCGGCGCTGAACCGGCCCACCGCCATCGCCGTCACTGGCGAGCCCGGCGGAGGCAAGACCACGCTGGCGTTGCTGCTCATCCTGCAGTTGGCGCTGCGCGGGGTGACGGTCGCGGTGATCGACCCCAAGGGCGATGCGGAACCGCTGGTCCAACTGCTCGCCGAGCGGGGCCGGAAAGCACGGGTGCTGCCGCTGGGTGCTGCCGCGCCGGGCCTGCTCGACCCGTTCTCGTTCGGCGACGATCTGGCCGAGAAGCGGACGATGGCCACGGAGACGCTCCGCCTGCTGCTGCCGCGGATGAGCGAGGAGCGGGAGAGCGCGATGATCCAGGCGGTGGCCAGCGTGGCCAGCCGCGAGCGGCCGAGCCTGGGGAAGGTCATCCGGCATCTGGAGGAGTCCGCCGATCCGCCGTCGAAGAACCTCGGTGCGGTGCTCCGGTCCATGTCGGAGATGCGCCTGGCCCGGCTCTGCTTCGCGCCCTCGGGCGGGCAGCAGATCGACACGGCCGGCTGGACAACCGTGTTCACTCTGGCCGGCCTGACCCTGCCCGACAGCGCGGCCGGCCGGGAGGACTATTCCTACGAGCAGCGGCTGTCCGTTGCCCTGCTCTACCTGGTGTCCCAGTTCGCCCGCAGACTCCTCAACGGAATCGATCGCCGGCTCCCCAAGGCGATCTTCCTCGATGAGGCGTGGGCGATCACGGCGACGCCACAGGGGGCCAAGCTGGTTCCCGAGGTGTCGCGCATGGGGCGCTCCCGGAACACGGCCCTGATCCTGGTGTCGCAGAACGCGGGGGACCTGCTGAACGAGCAGGTCACGAACTGTATATCCGGGGTCTTCGCGTTCCGCTCCTCGGAGCGGGTCGAAGTGGCGAACGTGATGGCGCTCCTCGGGGTGGAGGCGTCAGAAGAACACAAGGCCGTGCTGCGGGGGCTCGGCAACGGGGAATGTATTTTCCGCGATCTCGACGGCCGGGTCGGCCGTATCGGCATCGACCTGATCTCCGATCAAGTACGGCAGTGGCTGGACACCAACCCCACGCGGGCCCGCCCGGCCGAGGATCCCGTATCACCGGATGGCGCCCCGGCCCAGGGCGCCGGGCTGCTCGGTGCGGCGCCGCCGGGCGAGCCCGCCGGGTGACCGGCGGTCATTTCATGCCCCGCCCAGCCTCTCCCCCCAGGCTTCAGGAGCCAACGATGGCCACAGTCCGTAGCCGGGCCCAGGTTGCCCGCAGAGCCCTCGCCTTGCCCGGCGTGCTCATCGCCGTGGTCGTGGCGGGCCTGCTCGGCTCGCCCGCGATCGCGCAGGCCGCGGTCGGCGCGGCTGGGACGCCTGCCGCGTCGGCCCAGCACGCGGCGTCGGCCCAGCACGGCGGGAGCGCACAGCCGGCCACTCAGGCGGCCGCCAGCACCACACGCGATAAGACCGCCCCGTCGGGCATCTGCTCAGCGCCAGGGATCGGCGACATCGGCGGACTGCTTGGTTTCTGCAACGCGGGGTCCAGCGGTTTAATAGGCGACCTCAACAACATCTGCCAGCCGTCCGTCCCCGCGCCCGAGCCCGCGGCGGGCGGGATCGATTCGCTGATCCGTCCGCCCGTGACCGGCGGAAAACAGCCTGCCACCCTCTACGACAGCTACGGCATGGCCGGGCAGTCCTGGGCGGCCTACGACATGCAGTGCTCGGATATGACCTCGCTGATCGGGAACAGCGTCGCGGGCATGGTGTTCGACGCCTCGAAGGCGCTGGACCGGGTGACCATCACCGTGTACCAGTCCGCGGCCGGCGAGGGCATCCTGTCCTGGCTGACCAGCTCGGTGGACCGGCTGATCACCAGCCTGGGCAACGCGATCTACTTCCCGTTCCTGGCCCCGGTGGTCATCATCGGCGCGATCTGGCTGGCTTGGCAGGGACTGATCCGCAAGCGCGCCACCAGGACCATCGAGGGCACCATCTGGATGGTCATCGCGTGCGCGGCCGCCATCTGGCTCATCGGCCGGCCCGCCGACTTCACCGGCCTGGGCAAGACCGTGTCCAACGGGATCACCCAGACGCTGAATGTCGCGTTCTCCGGGCTCCCGGCCCCGGTCGCGAGTAACTGCGTCCCGGTGCAGGGTCATGACCCGCAGGTGAAGACGGCCAGTTATAACTTCACCGGCGGCACGGGCATCGTGGACCAGAACGCCAACGAGCTGTGGACGGTCCTGGTCTGCAAGCCGTGGCTGGACGGCGAGTTCGGCACTACCACGTACACCACCGCCAAGGGCGCCAAGCCGACGGTGGTTAACCAGTACGGCCGCCAGTTGCTGTGGGCCCAGGCCATCGCCACTAACGAAAACCCCACCGCGTCCCTGATTCAGGCCAAGCAAAACGCCTATGCGGGCATCGCGCAATCGATCAAGCAGAACGATCCCGACGTTTACTCCCTATTCCAGGGAAATCAGTACCCGACCCGGCTGGAGATCGCGTTCGCAGCACTGTTCGCCGCCCTGGTGGCCGGGGTGCTGGTGCTGCTGATCGCCATCACCCTGATCATCCTGAAACTCGGCTTCCTGCTGCTGCTCGTGGCGGGGCCGTTCTTCCTCATCGTCGGGACGCATCCCGGGTTCGGCCGAGTAGTCGCGTTGCGCTGGGTCGAAATGCTCGTCGGGGTCCTGCTCAAACAGGCGGCCGTGGCCCTGGTGCTCAGTATCCTGCTGTATGCCTACTCCCTGATCATGGGCACGAGTGACGCGGTGCTGCCCTGGGCGCTGAAAATCCTGATGATCGCCCTGGTCACGGTGGCGGTATTCATCTACCGCAAGCCGTTCGTGCACCTGTTCTCCGCCGTCGGCTACGGAATGGTCGGCTCGCGCGACCGGGCCGATGCTGGGCTGGCCCAGGCCGGCAGCCTCGCGCGGCGGAACACGCTGGACGCCGCCACCGTGGGAGTCCCCGGCTTCGCCGCGTACCGCGCGGCCCGGTGGGCCAGGCGGAACCCGGCGCAGGCGGCCAGCCTGGCCGCCCAGGTCGCCGTGGCCGGCGGGGCCGGGGCCGCGGCGGCAGGGGCGTCCGCGGCTTCGGCGGCCACGGTAGGCAGCGAGAACGGCGGGCCCGAACAGGCCGGTGCGCCGGGCGACGCCGCCACCGACG